>NZ_CP137134.1:1299735-1624669 GCF_033095785.1 Nitrosospira sp. Is2
ATAATATTCAACAGGCGGGAATGACTGACCGTGTGTCTACTCACCCGGGTAATTTCTTTCATGACCCTTTCCCTTCCGGGACTGATTGCATTGTTTATTGCCACATTCTAACTATCTGGTCCATGGACAGAAATCGTATCCTGCTCAAGCGCACTTTTGATGCGCTGCCGGAGACGGGCGCAGTCGTAATTTTTAACATGATGGGTGGGGATGATGACAGGGGTCCACTCAGCACTGCTTTAGGCTCCCCATACTTTCTAGCCATTGCCACGGGTGAAGGCATGTTGCACCCATGGAAAGATTATGAAGCAGCTCTAGAGGACGCTGGTTTCCAACGCGTTGTGCGCCTGGATCAAGGCCTGCCAGTCAATCATGGAATTTTAGTGGGCTTCAAGAAATGATTCGGGTCTTCGCAGTAGTTTGAAAAGCCCGTGTCCAACTGACCGCTCACCTGTTTCGGCCATCCTTCAGCGGCCTGATCAGACGTGGTTAATCGATGCGTTCAATTATTAACGAAGGCGAGAATCCACAAGGACAAGGAGTTTTTATGAAGCTCTGCAGATTTTGGCCGGGCACCATCTATCTGTTGACGAGCGTTGGGACATGTTTCTCGCCCCCGCGTCGTGGAGGCGCGACGTCAAAATTATCGACGCCCCTACTAACCTGCTTGGGCCTTAATTTTCCTATTTAGCTGGATAGAAATGTATGCATGCCCCCACGTGTTTCCGACGTACGTTCTACCTATACCACGATCGTTCGAAAAAAAGCTGGAAAACCCGCCTGTTCCATTATTTGAGCCGATCAGTTAAGCCCTTATAATAACGTAGCAGAAACTTTACCTTCTTCCCCGGCAGTGGACCTCCAGTATTTGAGGAAACCCCGCGTTATGGTTATGACAGCCGTTAACCAGAAGACATTACCTCCAATAATCAAAGCCGCCAGTCCGGAGCGAGAAGCCGAGATGCGGGCGCAGATCAGAAAACTCGTGGGCGCTCGGGCCGCTCCATTTATGCGCCAATTGATCGGCGCCTGGTGTGTAATTATTGGTGCCATCTCGCTTGCGATCTGGCTGGACAACGTATGGATGAGTCTGGCCACGATATTTCTGGTCGCGACGCGCCAGAATTTGCTTGGGCTGTTGGTTCATGAGCAGGTTCATCGACTGGGCTCGCGAGGACGATATGGTGACTTGATAACAAATCTTTTTGCCGCTTATCCCCTGCTTGTATTGACGGTCGAGGGGTATGCTCAAGTGCATCTTGCACATCACAAATACTTCTATACGGAAAAGGATCCCGACTACGCTCGTAAATCGGGCACGGAATGGAGTATCCCTATGTCCCGGGGACAATTCGCGCGCATGTTGCTGCAGGATATACTTGGGATAAATATCGTGCGCCTGATTCGCAGCAAAAAGCTTGAAACAGATAGCGTGCGTGACGAGTTTCGCCGTCGCTACCCGACCCCGCAGTGGGTTCGCCCGACATTCTGGATTGTCGTCGCAGGTGCGCTGTCGTATAGCGGTGGGTGGGTGTATTTTCTTTTGTACTGGATTTTACCGCTGCTTACCGTTGCTCAATGCCTAGTTCGGTTAGGCGCGCTCAGCGAACACAAATACAACGTAAATTCCACGGAACTCAATGACTCCACGCATCTGATTGAACTTTCCTGGTGGGAGCGCGCGCTATTGCCCAATATGAATTTTACTTTGCATCACTACCATCACATGTTCCCTGGCTTATCATTCACAACTTTGCCACTTGTTCATCGCATGTATACCGAGGCAAACCTCGTGCACCGGGAAAATGTTTTGCATGGGTACGCAGACTTCATCCGTCGACGCATACTCGCCAAGTAACGCTCCTTGCTTGGAGCAAGCACTTTAGAACTCAGGCTGGGAGCAGTCGGCCGATCGCGGTTAAGCGTCAATCGCCGCTAACCGTCACGTATGGGTTGACCGTATCCATGAAGCAATCCGATCGGCAT
Source organism: Nitrosospira sp. Is2 (assembly GCF_033095785.1). Classification (GTDB taxonomy): domain Bacteria; phylum Pseudomonadota; class Gammaproteobacteria; order Burkholderiales; family Nitrosomonadaceae; genus Nitrosospira. The sequence continues at coordinate 1,301,722 of NZ_CP137134.1, forward strand.
AACCGGCGTCAGGACAGGAAATGCAGTTCAGTTTAGACGCGGCCGCTCTGATCGAAGTGGCCAAAACAATCCGATAGGTCCACTGCCCGAAAATCCGAATTTTCCGCTGTATTCCATCCATCCCCATTTGGACCAGCCAACCCCCGATTACACGATTACATCCGCGGATTACGGCGCGATTGCGTAGCGCGTTTCTCATTTCTTACCTCCTCCTCTGTTAGCTGCCCGTTTTATATCAGCCCTTCGGCCATCTCCATAACACAAAGGTCATGAGTGGAAAAAATAAAGGTTGTCTTGAAATTGCCGTTAATTTCTTTCATCACCTGAGGAATACCGTCGCCTGACTTATGGCCAAAATTTGCGGTCGGCACGACGGCCAGGACAATTTTTGGTTGTGTCGCCAGGGCCATTGCAATTGCTACCCGTGGCCATCATCAACAAATGACTGGCCCGGCCAGTCCGAGGACCTGCATAGATACCGCATCTTTCCAAGGGCAATGAGAACAGCCTGGTAATGACTACCGCACCCGCCTCGGAGCGAGGCCAGATTCTACTGATGAAGGGACGGGACCTCTGGATTTTTGTACCGGACGTTTTCCAGCCAGTACGGCTATCACTATCTCAGCAGCCCACCGGCCAAGTAACAAACGGCGATTTGGCGCGAGCGAATTTTACCGGTAACTATACCGCTACATTTTTCGCGAAAAGAACTGATTGATTGTGAAAACCATTGCGTACTCGACCTACCCGGCATTGACAAGTGTCACGTACCAGAGGGTTTGAGATTGGGTGCGGTAGTCTAACTTCTGGTCTTATCGCGCCGAGTTTTACTTACTATTAAATCGTTTTCTTAAACCGGCTCGCGACGAGAACTTCAAGAAGCTGCTGGGGTACAGCGTCTAATCCGCGTGGTCATGGAAGACGCTCTCCGCCAGTCGGAAACATCCGTACTCGAATGTTCGGAAATGAACTGAAGGATCTGGAGGACAAGATTTTTACGAAAGACTATTTAAAAAAACTTCAATAGCGGGTGAATCAAAGTGCTACAAACTACTATCACAAACGGCCTGGAAGATCGAGCCACGCCTGTGTCTGAGTCACTCGATCTGGGCAGTATTTTCCATCAATACTTTGAAATCGTGCCAGCATTCTCAAGCGCGCTTAAGGACGAGGTTTTTCGGGTACGGCACCAGGTTTATTGTGAAGACCTGAAATTTGAATCTATGCGGCAGGACGGGCTTGAAACCGACGAGCATGACTCGAATTCGCTGCACCTTTTGATGCGCAGCGTCAAAACGGGGGAATTTATCGGTTGTACACGCATTGTGCGGCCAAGGCCGGACGATCGCCACTACCATTTGCCTTTCGAAAGAACCTGCGCCAAGGCGCTAGACCGGTCAATTATTGATCCAGCGGAATTGCCTCGCAATCGTATTGCTGAAGTATCCAGGCTGGCGGTTGTTGCGAGCTATCGGCGACGCAAAGGGGAGGCGAACAGCCCGGTAAGTCTTGCTGACGAAGACTCCGAGATAGGGAAGTCGCGGCGCTTTCCCTATATCCCGCTCGGACTCTATCTCGGTACGACCGAGCTCGCCCGCATAAGCGGTATAGATACTTTATTCGTCCTGACGGAACGGAGGCAGGCAGTGCATTTTTCCAAGCTCGGCGTCAAGCTGCAGATCATCGGGGAAGCGATTGAGCACCGTGGAGAGCGCGTCCCTGCGGTAATGAATGTCACGAGCATCATCGATGAGATGCGCACAATATTTCACTCTCTATATCATGCCATTGCCGCTGATATTCAAAGAGCCGTAACCTAATAACAGAAACGCTTCAGTAAGCCTTTAACGTGGAGGTGGTCCCGCGCGAGCAGTTCCACATTTAACGTTGCACGCTCCCCAATCCGTCTTCGCCTGGACGCTCCGTATGAATTTTCCCGCGTCCTTGGTAAGTTCCTACATGGCCCAGCCAAAAGGCAACAAGGGGAAAATCGTCATGCAATACTCCTCCTAAACATGCCATTGCCCGAAATTCCACAGATTGCCGCCAACCCCACCCGCCGCTGAAACACTTCTTCTTTCATAGCAATAACCGATCTTCACGTGGCAACATATTTATAAAATCCCTATTGTTTTTAAGGCTATTGAGGATCACACTCCTGAGTGGGTCACCCAACAATCTGAAGAAGGGAGGGAAATCAAATGAAAAAAAACCTCTGCTTAATGCTGTTCGGAATCGCCAATTTGTTTCTGCTGTGTTTCGGCGCTTCGGCGAGCGAGGGCGGCCTCACCGCCGAGCTGAACGAGGCTCGCCAGGTAGCGCAGTACAATTATGTTATCCACATCCTGGCAATGTTGCTGGTCGGTTTTGGTTTCCTCATGGTGTTCGTCAGACGATACGGCTTTGGCGCGACAACCGGCACCTATCTTGTGGTCGCAACCGGGCTCCCACTGTATATGCTCCTCCGCGCCAACGGAGTGTTTGCCCACGAAATTGCGCCAAACACAGTCAAAGCGCTGCTTTTTGCAGAATTTGCCGTAGCCACTGCGTTGATCGCGATGGGTGCCGTGCTCGGCCGATTGCGGGTTTTCCAATATTCGCTACTTGCAATTTTGCTGGTTCCCGCCTACCTGTTGAACGAATGGCTGGTGCTGGATAATGGAATGGGCTTGACAGAGGGTTATCAGGATACCGCGGGATCGGTGATCATTCATGCGTTCGGTGCCTACTTTGGCTTGGGGTTATCACTCGCGCTGACGACGGCGCGGCAGCGGATGCAGCCGATCGAATCTGACGCAACTTCCGACCGTTTCGCCATGCTTGGTTCCATGGTGCTATGGCTTTTTTGGCCCAGCTTTGCAACCGCAATCGTTCCCTTCGAGGAGATGCCGCAGACAGTCGTCAACACGGTACTCGCCCTATGCGGGGCTACCCTCAGCACCTATTTTTTGAGCACCTATTTTCATAAGGGCAAAACATCCATGGTTGACATGGCAAACGCAGCACTAGCCGGAGGCGTCGCTATAGGATCGACATGCAATATCGTGTCGCCGAGCGGTGCGTTTGCAATCGGTCTGTTGGCCGGCGCTGTCAGCGTTATCGGTTACGTGTTCGTGCAACCGAAACTGGAAGCCCGCTTTAAAATCGTGGATACGTGTGGAGTGCACAATCTGCATGGCATGCCGGGACTGCTGGGAGCTTTTATTGCAATCCTTGTAGTACCAGGCATCGCAGTGGCTCAGTTCGTCGGTATTGTGTTCAGTGTAACGTTCGCGTTTGCTACGGGTCTAATCGCCGGTAAGCTGATAAAGGCCACAGGTACGACCGACCTCGCTTACGAGGACAGTGAAGCATTCACCCATATCGAGGCGCCTGAAACAGCGGAGATGGGGTCGGTGGTAGGACTCGAAATCGAGACGCACCACAAGATCTAGCAATTTAAGGAGGATCCTTACCGAGAAATCGGCGGATGTTCCAGGGCTGGACCTTAAGTGGACTTACATCAGGATCACATCATATTGTTCCTGCGTATAGGTTGCCTCGACCAGCAAACTGATAGGTTTGGCGATAAAATCCGCCAGTTGGGCGAGGCTTTGTGACTCCTCATCGAGAAACAGGTCGATGACCTGTTGCGACGCGAGAATGCGAAATTCGCGCGCATCGAATTGCCGGGATTCCCGCAATAATTCGCGCAAAATTTCATAGCACATCGTCTGTGCCGTTCTCACTTTGGCGCGGCCCTGGCAGGTAGGACATATTTCGCACACGACGTGAGCCAGGCTTTCACGCGTCCGTTTGCGCGTCATCTCCACCAGTCCCAGTGCGGTGAACCCGTTAACCGTCATGTGCGTCCGATCTTTTGTCAGTGATTTCTTGAATTCGGTGAGCACGGCGCTCTTGTGTTCCGTGTTCTCCATATCTATAAAGTCAATGATAATAATGCCCCCCAGATTTCGCAGGCGCAGTTGGCGGGCAATAACCTGGGCGGCCTCAAGATTGGTTTTGAAAATAGTATCGTCAAAACTGCGTATTCCGACATATCCTCCGGTATTGACGTCTACGGTGGTCAATGCCTCAGTTTGATCGACAATGAGATAACCTCCTGATTTCAGGTTGACACGCCTCGCCAACGCCTTCTCGATTTCGTCTTCCACCCCGTAGAGATCGAACAGCGGACGCTCTCCAGCATAATGATCTATTCGTCCCTTCACGTTCGCCATATAGATATCGGCAAACGCGGTCATTTTCTGAAACGTTTCGCGGGAATCCACGAGAATACGCGCCGTATCGTCATTTATAAAATCGCGCAGCACGCGATAGCTAAGGTTCAAATCCTGATATAGCAGCCCAGGCCGAGCAGTGAGGGATTTTTCCTTGATGTCGTGCCACAACTTGTGCAGATATTCGATGTCGGTTTGCAAATCCTCCTCGCTCGCGGCTTCCGCCATGGTCCGGATGATAAAACCGCCTTTTTCACCAGCAGCCACCAAATGCTTGAGTTTCTCCCGGAGCGACTTTCGCTCGGTTTCATCTTCGATGCGCTGGGAAATGCCGATATGAGATACCTGTGGCAGATAGACGAGCATGCGCCCCGCGATACTCACTTGAGTAGAAAGACGTGCGCCCTTTGTGCCAATTGAATCTTTGATCACCTGCACGAGGATGTTCTTCCCTTCATGCAGCAATCTTTCGATAGGCTTTCCCGCATCCTCGCCTTGGCGCACCCTCCAGATGTCTGCAAGGTGAAGGAAGGCGGCCCGGTCAAGTCCGATATCGACAAAGGCTGATTGCATTCCCGGCAGCACCCTGATGACACGACCGTTGTAAATATTCCCCACTATGCCCCGGCTGCTGGTGCGCTCTATATGCAACTCTTGCACGGCACCTTGCTCGATCACCGCAACGCGCGTTTCCTGCGGCGTGACATTGACGAGAATTTCACTATTCATAAAATTTGCCGTGCATTAGTACAACTCAGGTAAAAAGGCGTATTCCATATTCTTCCAGCAACTGCGCTGTTTCGAATAGCGGCAACCCTACCACCCCACTGTAGCTACCCGAAATGGCGGAGATAAAAACTGCCGCCCTTCCCTGGATCGCATACGCGCCAGCCTTATCTTGCGCCTCGCTATATGCAAGGTATGCGCGTATTTCCCTTTCGGTGATATTGCGGAACTCAACCATGGTCGTCGATGTGCGCACTTGTACCCCAGTCTGGGCAGCCACCGCGACTGCGGTTAATACGTGGTGGGTCTGCCCCGAAAGTGTCTCCAGCATTTCCTTCGCATGAGCCGGGTCTGCTGGCTTTCCCAGAATACGCTTGCCTAGCACTACTGCCGTGTCCGCCGCAAGCACCGGACGATCGGGGAATCCCCGTTGGACTAGCCGGAGCCGCCCCATCTCAGCCTTTACCAGCGCAATACGCCGGGCATAGTCCAACGGGATTTCATCGGGCAGCGGTGTTTCGTCCACATCCGCTATCCGGGGCGAGGCTTCGCGCAGCGATAGAACCTCGAAGTTAACGCCAATCTGTGATAGCAGTTGCTGTCGTCGCGGACTGCGAGAAGCAAGGTAAATCCAATTTGGACGAAGCGTTATGATGTCCAGGTCCTCTTCGAAGTACCCAGGGTCGTGGCTCTATGCCCGGTGATAAGGATGCCCTTTGATAAGCGATACGGCGCGATACAACTGCTCCGCCAACAGTATGCGCACGAACCCGTGCGGCAGCGTCAGGGCCGATAACGCGAAAATCTCGTCAGCGGAATTCTTGATACGGGGATCCAACCCGTCTGCGCCGCCGATGAGAAAAGCGGTGTCACCACCGTTCTTCATCCATTTGGTAATGGAATCCGCCAGGATGGCGGTCGTCCACTGGCTGCCACGTTCATCCATTGCCACGATACGACACCTCGGTGGTATAGCCGCCCGTATACGGGCGCCTTCGGCAGCCAGCAATTGTTCCGCACTTTTACCGCTTCCGCGCTTCTCAGGCTTGATTTCAATCAGTTCAATTGCAGCCTCATGGGGCATACGCTGCGCATATTCCTGAAACGCGGCTTCGACCCATGGCCGCATTTTATGTCCAACTGTGCAAATGAAGAATTTCATAGTACAACTGCTCAGTCCTCCGCTTCCGGATCCAATTGGGATCCGCGGGCCTTGCCTGTTCTCACTTTGGGCGCCGTTTGAACTGGAGTTCTGCTGGACTCCCCGGAATTTGATGTCAGACTTCTCGCGCCTGGAGCGGATGCAGTTGCGCGCTTTATTTTTTTTGCCTCCGCCCACAGTTCTTCCAGGTTGTAGTGCGCGCGCGCGGTACTCTGCATGACATGCACCAGCACGTCCCCCAGGTCTACCAGAATCCACTCCCCAGTTTCTTCCCCTTCCAGGCCATAAACCGAACCTCCCGCTGCTTTGACCTTTTCCGCCACGTTATTCGCAATCGCCTTTGTTTGGCGGGAAGAATCGCCACTGGCAATAATCATGCGGTCGAATAGCGTGGATATTTTTCGAACGTCCAACACTTCGATATCTCGTGCCTTGATTTCTTCAAGCGCGGCCACAACGGTTTTTACTAGTTTGGCAAGGGTCATAGTTCTTCCGAATACAGGTGATTTGCAGCAATATAATTTAGAGCGGCATCTGGAATCAGATAACGAAGGCTTTTCCCTGCAGCCACGCGCTCGCGAATGGTTGTGGCAGAGATATCCAGCAAGGTGGTCGGTGCCACAAAAATCAAACCACTGGGAGTCTGTCTGAGGCTGTCCACGCTGGTAACCCAGCGGGCTGCGCACTCTTCCTTTAGCTCCCCCGGCAGCTCATCGCGGCTTTTCGTTAAGGCGTGCCCGGGGCGGGCTGCAACAATGAAATGGCATAGCTTGAAGAGGTCGCGCCAACTGTGCCACTCGGCCAGTTTAGTGAAAGCATCAGCACCGGTAATGAAACACAGCCCGACCCCATTCAACTCCTGCTTCATTTCTCGCAGCGATTCGACGCTCCGGCTTGTCCCCTGCCGCTGAACTTCGCGCTCGTCCAGCTTGAACCTGGGATTATTCTCGATCGCCAGTTGAATCATTGCCACACGATGATGAACTGCTGCGACAGGGTTGGCGCGTAAACGAGGCATCCCCGCAGGAATAAAACGTACTTCCCGCAAACCGGCTAATTCGCCAATTTCTTCGGCTGCTCGCAAATGACCAAAGTGTACGGGGTCAAAGGTTCCGCCAAAAATTCCGACAAGCGAACATTCAGAGCTATGCATTGCGCTGCGATGTGGGAGCCGCGGAACAGCGGAACTGCCGGCCTCTTCCAAGACAGTCGAAGGTCACAACAGCACTCGCCGCATATCCGCAAGGACCTCGACCAAATGAGTAGTGAAGCGCGCAGCAGTCGCGCCATCAATCACACGATGGTCATAAGACAGAGATAATGGCAGTATTAAACGAGGGACGAACTCCCCATCGTGATAGACCGGCTTCATGCTGCTCCGGGATACCCCAAGGATAGCAACTTCCGGCGCGTTGATGATGGGTGTGAATGCAGTGCCGCCAATCCCTCCCAAGCTGGAAATAGTAAAGCTTGCCCCCTGCATGTCGACGGGCTTGAGCTTGCCCTCACGGGCCAGTCCCGCCAGGTCAGCCATTTCCTTCGCAATAGCGATTACCCCTTTTTGGTCTACGTCCCGAATCACTGGCACCACTAACCCATTCGGCGTGTCGACCGCGAATCCGAGATGGTAATAATTCTTGACCACCAGGTTTTCCCCATCGCTCGCAAGTGAAGCATTGAACTCAGGAAATTTTTTCAATACGGCTACCGACGCTCGCATCAAAAACGCAAGGATCGTCACCTTTACGCCATCTTCCTTCGTTGATTCGTTGGATTCCTTGCGTAATGACTCCAACTCCGTAATATCGGCCTCATCAAATTGGGTGACGTGCGGGATCATTACCCAGTTACGATGCAAATTGGCTCCGGCCATTTTTTTTATACGCGACAAGGATCGCAACTCGACGGGCCCGAATTTGGCGAAATTGACATCGGGCCACGGTAGCAGATTAAGCTCAGTGCCGTTGCCGCCACGCGGCCGGGAGAGTTCCGCTTTGACGTAAGCCTGTACGTCTTCCTTTAGTATCCGCTGTTTCGGTCCCGTACCTCTGACCAGGCCAAGGTTTACGCCGAGTTCCCTCGCGAGACGCCGCACTGCCGGACTGGCGTGCGCCTTTGCCAACATGGCTTCATCCGGTGACGACAAGTTGCCTGCGGGTTGGCGGAGGGGGGATAAAGCTGGAGCGGAATTCGACACCTCAGCGACTGGGCGAGGAGCAGGACGGGAACTCTCGGCTGCGGTGGGAGATCGCTGGGGCTCGGGCTGGGGTGACGAGGAAACCTGGGTGGGAGCAACCTGTTCAGCCGATACGGCACTGCCCGTAGGGGCGACTTCCATCTCCAAAACGAGTGTACCCTCTGAAACCTCGTCACCCACTTTTACAGATATGTTTTTTATGACGCCGGAACAGGGCGAAGGTACTTCGATCGTCGCCTTGTCTGATTCAAGCACAACCAATGGATCTTCCGCCTCCACCGTATCGCTGGCCTTTACCAATACTTCTATCACGGGGACGTCTTTAAAGTCGCCAATATCGGGAATTAATACCTGTTTGGTTTCTGCCACGCCTCTTCCCTCAATTCTGTTTACGATACTTGCCAATTCGTCGAGATAGCCACGGGGTGCTGGGACGGGTCAGAAGATCACCGCACTTATTTTACTCTCAGGCGCCTCATCCCCGCTAAACCGTGGCGACCCTGCGCGGGAGTGAGCATGCATCTCAAGCGCTTCAGCCAATACCCAGACCGGGGGGGTGCAGCGGCCCAACATATTTTGCGTTCCCAGCCGATCTCTTAGACCGTCACCGGGTTGGGCTTATCTGGATCAATGCCAAACTTGGCTATCGCCTGTTCCACCGTCTCAGCCGTAATACTGCCTTCTTCCGCCAGGGCTTTAAGCGCCGCCACGGTAACGTAATAGCGATCGACTTCAAAAAACTGCCGCAACCGTTGCCGCGTGTCCGAACGCCCGAAGCCATCTGTACCCAGGACCTTATATCGCCCTGGCACAAACTCACGTATCTGGTCGGCGAAAACCTTCATATAGTCGGTAGCCGCGACTACCGGCCCGGCGCGGTCTTTCAGGCAGGCGCCAACATAGGACAACCTCGCCGGTGCTGCCGGGTGCAACAGGTTCCATCGAGCTACATCCAATGCTTCTCTTCTCAATTCGTTAAAGCTGGTGACGCTCCAGATATCGGCTGTAACGCCGTATTCCTTCTCAAGAATTTCCGCTGCAGCGATCACCTCGCGCAAAATCGTACCGGAACCGAGCAACTGAACTCTCCGCCCGGCATCGGCCTTGCCCGCCGGGCTACGCTCGTGGAACAGATACATCCCTTTTAGTATGCCCTCCTCCGCACCTGCGGGCATTTCCGGATGGGGATAGTTTTCATTCATGACAGTAATGTAATAATAAATATCTTCCTGGACCTCATACATACGACGCAGGCCCTCTCGGATAATGACAGCGACTTCGTATGCGAACGTGGGGTCGTAGGATATGCAGTTGGGAATGGTTGAGGCGATCAGATGACTGTGGCCGTCCTCATGCTGCAATCCTTCACCATTCAGCGTCGTACGTCCCGCAGTTCCACCCATCAAAAACCCGCGGCAACGCATATCCCCCGCTGCCCACGCCAGGTCCCCCACCCGCTGAAAACCGAACATGGAGTAAAAAATATAGAACGGTATCATTTGCACACCGTGGGTGCTGTAAGCGGTTGCGGCAGCCATCCACGAGGACATGGCTCCCGCCTCGTTGATGCCCTCCTGCAGGATCTGCCCGTTCTTGTCCTCCTTGTAATACATGAGTTGATCGGCATCCTGCGGCGTATAAAGTTGTCCCGTCGAAGACCAGATCCCCAACTGGCGGAACATGCCTTCCATGCCAAAGGTGCGCGATTCGTCCGCAACGATGGGCACCACCCGTTTACCGATATTCTTGTCTTTTACCAGGACATTCAGTATGCGCACGAATGCCATGGTGGTGGAAGATTCGCGGCCCTCGCCACTAGCCTTGAGCAGCGTCTCGAAGGCTGAGAGCGGCGGTACTTGCAACGCTTCAGCCTTGCGTCGGCGCCGATGGAGGAATCCTCCCAGGGCCTGCCGCCGCTGGTGCATGTACACAAATTCAGGGGAATCCTTGTCGAATTTCAAATACGGCATGTCGTCGATGATATCGTCCGCTATCGGGAGACCGAAGCGATCGCGAAAGGCTTTAAGGGAAGTGGTCCCCATCTTCTTCTGCTGATGGGTAATGTTCTGGGCCTCTCCCGCCTCGCCCATGCCATAACCCTTGATCGTCTTGGCCAGAATAACGGTCGGTTGCCCGGTATGTTTTGAAGCGGCCGAATAAGCAGCATAAACCTTGTGCGGATCATGACCGCCACGATTTAATCGCCAGATGTCATCGTCCGACATGTTGGCAACCATCTCCAGCAGCTCCGGGTATTTTCCGAAGAAGTGTTCCCGAACATAGGCGCCGTCTCTCGACTTGAAAGTCTGGTATTCGCCATCCACGCATTCCATCATGCGTTGCTGTAGCAATCCCTTGGTATCCTTTGCCAGTAACGGATCCCAGTATGAACCCCAGATCACCTTGATGACGTTCCAGCCCGCTCCGCGAAAAGCGGCTTCGAGTTCCTGAATTATCTTTCCATTGCCGCGTACCGGTCCGTCAAGACGCTGAAGGTTGCAGTTAACGACAAAAATCAGATTGTCCAGATTTTCGCGGGACGCCAGCGAGATCGCGCCCATAGACTCCGGTTCGTCCATTTCCCCGTCGCCCATGAAGGCCCATACTTTGCGCCCCTGAGTTTTGACAAGACCACGGCTGTCCAGATATTTCATGAAACGCGCCTGGTAAATTGCCATCAACGGGCCCAGGCCCATCGATACGGTAGGAAATTGCCAAAAATCAGGCATCAGCCACGGGTGGGGATAAGACGACAAGCCTTTGCCCTCAACCTCCTGGCGGAAATTATTGAGTTGTTCCTCCGTCAGTTCGCCCAGGAGGAAAGCGTAGGCGTAAAGTCCGGGTGAAGAATGCCCCTGGGCAAATACGAGATCGCCTCCATGATCTTTCGAGGTGGCGTGCCAAAAGTGATTATAGCCGACGTCATACAGTGTCGCGGCAGACGCAAAGCTGGCAATATGGCCCCCCACATTGGAGTTTTTGTTTGCACGCAGCACCATCGCCATCGAATTCCAGCGGACATAGGACCGTATCCGGTGCTCAAGCGCGTGATTGCCTGGCGAGCGTTCTTCTTTGCCCGGTGGAATCGTATTGATATAGGCTGTGGTCGCACTATAGGGAAGGTACGCACCCGAACGGCGGGCCTTTTCAACCAGCCTTTCCAGCAGATAATGAGCCCGCTCTGTCCCCTCGTGTGTTAGCACGGATTCCAGCGCATCCAGCCATTCCTGGGTTTCAGACGGGTCTATGTCGGGTATGGGTTCCATGTTTCATGGTCTCGAAATTTTTTGAACTTGCCTGATTCACCCGTTAAGCTGTAGCTAGTTCCGTGCTTGAGCACGCTCCGCAGCCTCGATGGTATTGCACAGTAACATGGTTATTGTCATTGGTCCTACCCCGCCAGGAACAGGGGTAATGTGCCCTGCTTTCTCGCTGACAGAATCGAAGTCTACGTCTCCCGTGAGCCTGCCATCAGGGAGACGGTTGATGCCCACGTCGATCACGGTCGCGCCCACCTTAACCATGTCGGCAGTAATCATTCGCGGCTTTCCCGCCGCAACCACCAGGATATCGGCACGGCGCGTATGTGCGGCGAGGTCGCGCGTTTTAGATGTGCAGATGGTGACGGTCGCGCCTTTTTGCAAGAGCATCAACGCCATCGGTTTGCCGACTATATTGCTGCGGCCCACCACTACCGCGTGCTGCCCCTCGATTGGAATCCCGTATCTCCTCAATAGATGCATCACCCCATGAGGCGTGCATGGCGGGAAAACGGCATTGCCGGTCGCAAGCGCGCCCACGTTGGAAAGATGAAACCCATCCACATCCTTTTCCGCTGCAATGGACGCAAATACCTTGACGCTTTCGAAGTGGGGGGGGAGCGGCAACTGCACCAGAATGCCGTGAATCCGGATGTCCCCGTTCAATTCCTGAATACGCTGGATGACATCATCCTGGCTCACGCTGTCGGGAAATTCATGTATCTCTGAATATATTCCGGTTTCGCCGCATGCCTTGGCCTTGTTGCGCACGTATATGCGAGAAGCGGGGTCATCACCTACAATGATTACCGCCAGGCCCGGCTGCATGCCTCTTTCCGCCAGATGCTGAGCCCGGCCCTTCCATTCGGCCCGCATTTCTCTGGCAAGCATATTGCCATCCATGATTTTCGCACTCATTAGTTTTTAGGCGGGTCAATAACCTTGAGAGGAAAAACAGACAATTATACGTTGTCCGTTCGCCGCTTTCACCCTCACCGCTAACCCCTTGCGCAACGTGCAATCGATTCGCCCAAGGAGGCGCCCAGAGAGGATGAATCCGTGCGCTCCGAATCGCCGAGGCCGGGTTAATTTGGCATACAGGCGTTTGCCGCGATCACAAGGGCGAGGAGGCCGGCGGATCTGATTTCTTTATCTTCGATCTATAAATCAATAACCCGACTAGAAATGTCGGAATGACAACCAGGGCGGCGGCCAGCAGTCCGGCTGCAAGTATGTCGATTCCCTCGGTTTTTGGAAGAAAAATCGTGACTGCCCAGATCGTGACGACGGCTGCCGCTGCCCCACCAATAAACATTATCTTCTTGCCGCGTTCGAAAAGGCGCCACAACGCGCCGGAAACCTTGGTTTCATGCCTGTACTCGTCAAATACCGACACCATGCTGGCGTCATTCCGCGTTGCCTCGTAGCCCGCCGATACGGCCAGCGTGTCCGCTCCCCCGTCGACTCTGGACATGCTGCTCAAAAATGCAATCCGTTTTTGTGCTTCCTTTTTAGACATGCCGTCGCTGATCAGCATTGACTCAAGCGCCTGAAAAGCGTGATCGCGCGCATCAATCGGCAATTTGAGGCTTTCACCGCATCTCCACATCACCCCCACGAGATACAACTGTATAGTCATTTGCCTGAAGGGCGGCGCGAAGTCGTAGCCCTTGTCCTTTATTTGCGGAAGCTGGGAAGCGAGTATCTCGCGTGCATGCTGCACACAAATGTCTATCGGCAGCGCTCCCGTTTCGGTTTTCGCTTCATTCATCTCTTACTTTCGGGCCGTGCCCAGTCTTAATTTTGAATTAGTAGAGGAACCCATTATATACTGGCACAAGCTTTGTGAATAAAGAGAGGCGCCTGTTTTGCATCTGTGCGGGCAGCGCCGCTATACACCGCCGCCAGCTATCCTCGTGTCTGTGCCGAATTGTCTCAAAGGAAATCTCATAAAATGAGACAGATTCCACTAGAGCTACTGGCGTTGGATGGGATACCCCCGTTCAGAGTTCCTCAGCTGGCAAAACAACCCTTAGAACAGATATTTAACGTTTCCCGAATGTTATCATTGGCACATTCCGACCTCGCTCTCCGGTGCGTTTAAAAAGGAAGAATCATGAAACATCACAAATACCTCATCGTTGGTGGTGGGATGGCGGCGGATTCTGCTGTTCACGGCATTCGTAAAATTGACCAGAATGGGGCTATCGCGATGATCTGCGAGGAACGGCACCCGCCTTATGATCGGCCTCCGCTGACCAAGGCGCTATGGAAAGGCAGTCCGTATGAGTCTATCTGGCGTAACGAGCACGGTCTCAACGTCGCCATCCACCTCGGCAAGAAAATAGTCGCTCTCGACGCAAAAAAAAAGATGGCAACCGATGACGTCGGAAATACTTACACGTATGAGAAGCTCTTGCTCGCTACAGGTGGGCGTCCCCGGCGCTTTCCCGATTTCAACAGCAACATCATTTATTTCAGGACGGCGGATGACTATCGGAAGTTGCGGGAACTGAGCGAACGCGGCCTCGATTTCATTGTTATTGGCGGCGGTTTCATCGGTTCCGAGATTGCGGCTGCGCTTGCAATGAACAATAAACGGGTCACGATGGTGTTCCCGGAAAATGGACTAGGCTCACGGGTTTACCCGGCACCTCTGGTTGAGTTCCTCAATTCCTATTATCGGGAAAAAGGTATCACGCTGCATACGACAGAAACGGTAAAATCCGTGCGGACCGAAGGCAACAAAACGATCGTTACTACCGGCAACGGGACGGAATTATCCGGCGACGGGATTGTGGCCGGCCTGGGGATACAACCCAATATCGAGTTGGCGGCAGAGGCTGGCCTTAAGGTTGATAATGGCGTAGTTGTGGATGCACTTCTGCGCACCAGCGATCAGGACATCTACGCAGCGGGCGATGTGGCGAATTTCTACAATGCCTTCCTGGATAAACCCATGCGTGTTGAACATGAGGACAATGCTAATACGATGGGCGAGATGGCCGGACGGAACATGGCCGGAGAATCAAACGCTTACCTTCATCTACCTTTCTTTTATTCCGACCTGTTCGATTTAGGCTACGAAGCCGTGGGAGAACTCGATTCCAGCTTGGATGTTGTTGAAGACTGGAAGGAGCCGTTTCGCAAAGGTGTGATCTATTACCTACGTGAAGGGCGCGTTCGCGGTGTGCTGCTCTGGAATACCTGGGGACAGGTCGCCGCCGCCACTGAGCTAATAGCTGAAAAAGCTGTTCATACCAGCGACACCCTTATAGGCCGCATTTCGGATTAGCGGAAAAGGGGGCGTCAAAATAGGGTAGACGTCGCTCTGACAAGCTTCGCACGAAAGAATACTTCCCCCGTCCGATCCGGTCCCGTTGGATATCGGATGATGTTTCACTGCGACGTACCTGCGAAACATTCAGCCAGAGCAACACGTAATCCCCCGACAGTGCTTAGTTTTGTTTGGATTGGGTATTCGGTTACATCTGCCAGGGCCACATTTGACCACACTAACGATCACTCGCCCGGACGACTTTCATCTTCACTTGCGGGACGGGCCGCAACTTCGCGCCGTGCTGCCGGACTCCGCCCGGCGCTTTGCCCGCGCTATTGTCATGCCCAACCTCAAACCGCCGTTGGTGACAACGGAGATGGCGGTTGCCTATCGCGCGCGTATCCTCGACGCGCTGCCCCAGGGCCTGCATTTCACGCCTCTGATGACGCTCTATCTTACCGATAACACGCCGCCATCGGAAATCATTCATGCCCGTAAAAGCGGTGCAATACATGGTCTGAAATTCTATCCCGCTGGCTCAACCACCAACTCGGACGCGGGAGTGACCGACATTGCCAAGTGCTACCGGACCCTTGCAACAATGGAAGAGACCGGCATGCCGCTACTGGTACACGGCGAAGTTACGGACCCTGAAGTGGACGTGTTCGACAAGGAAAAAATTTTCCTGGACCGGGTGCTGATCCCCATTACGAGACGGTTTCCAAATCTCCGAATTGTGTTCGAGCATATCACTACCGGGGAAGCGGTAGAGTTTGTGAGAGGGGCATCGGTTAATGTCGCCGCGACCATTACCGTTCATCACCTGCTGCTGAATCGCAATGCCCTGTTTCAGAATGGCATTAATCCTCACCATTATTGCCTCCCGGTACTCAAGCGTGAAACCCATCGCGAAAAACTGGTTGAAGCCGCCACGAGCGGCAACCCGAAATTTTTTCTGGGCACCGATAGCGCTCCCCATCCAAGATCGGCGAAGGAAACTGGTTGCGGCTGTGCAGGCATCTACTCCGCTCATGCGGCGATAGAACTCTATGCGGAGGTTTTCGAACAAGCGGGCTCGCTTAACCAGCTGGAGGCTTTTGCCAGCTTTCATGGCGCCGCCTTCTACGGACTGCCGCGTAATGAGGGCAGCATCAGCTTAAAAAAAGAAAAATGGAACGTTCCCACGCATTTGGAATTTGGGGGAGATGCGTTAATCCCGCTCCGGGCGGGGAACAGCGTAACGTGGAAACTGCTTGACGGATGAAATGTATCTAGCCGTTGCATTGCCCTCCTGTATACCCGGGAACCACCGCTCCGCCGTGCAATAAAAAACGGACATGTCAGGCGGTCTTCTCCAGAACGACTTCTTATCGAACCCGCAGGTCATCGGTGCTCGAACGCCGTAAGATTCGAATCCACAGCCCGACGCCCGCACACTGTCGCGGCCGGGTAGCACCTCACCTTCAATCGCAACGTTTTACATCACCAGAATGCGGTGCTGACCTGCAATCATCCCCTTCCCGGAAGCATCCAGTTTTTGTGCACCCGCTCGGTTAGCTCAGCAAAACAATAAAGGCCGATAAGGCCTTGCCCCGGCACCCAAAAACTCACTTTTAACCTCCATAGCGGGCAAGACCGCAGTTGAGACGCTGCGTTGTGTCCAGTTGATTATCAACACCGCCGCGTCCAAACCAACCTGAAGACTTGGTGCGCCGGCGAACAGACTGGACAGGAACGTCTGAATTAATTTGTTTTTACTTAAGGATGAGAACGAACATTTTTTCATATCTCGGAAAGTTACCTGAGACGATGCCTAAAGGGACGACGGCCTCGGGCCCAACTGAAGGTGTCAACCGGGGTTCTAGCGACTTCTATATCTCGCAAGTACAAACAAGGCCGGCCTCACCATAGCCGGAAAAAATATGAAGAAGAGAATAGCGCTTATAAGTGAGCATGCCTCACCACTAGCTGCCATCGGGGGGGTCGACACTGGCGGGCAGAACATTGCGGTCGCTGAATTAGCCCAACATCTGGCGGCCATAGGTTACAAAATAGACGTTTTCACTCGCTGGGACGACCAGAGGGTGCCAAAGATGGTCAACTGGCGGAGCGGGGTACGAATCGTTCACGTGGAGGCCGGTCCACTGACGTCTCTTCCGAAAGAGAAGCTGCTCCCGCATATGCCAGCCTTCACCCGAAACATGCTGAGCTTTATTGAAGCGGAAAATAACCCCTACAAACTTATACATGCCCACTTCTTCATGTCTGCCCAGGTGGCGGCTGATATAAAGCAGAAAATAGGCATTCCCTTCATCGTCACGTTGCACGCACTGGCGAAGGTACGTCGCCTCCATCAAGGGAAGAATGACTGGTTCCCGGATGAAGGTTTTGCGATCGAAGAACGGGTATTAGCGGAGGCCGACCAAATCGTGGCGCTATGTCCTCAGGATCGCGACGACCTGGTTAATCTTTATCAGGCTGACCCCCACAAAATAACGATTATTCCTAACGGCTTCCGATCGGATGAGATTTACCCGGTTGATAAGCTGTTCGCGCGCATGGCGTTAAACCTTGACCCAAAGGAAAAGATCATCCTCCAACTCGGTCGCCTGGTTCCACGCAAAGGAATCGATAACGTCATAAAGGCTCTTGCCCATATGCGGCGGGAGCATAGCTTCAAGGCACGCTTGCTGGTTGTAGGCGGCGAATCGGAGGAACCCGATCCTGAAATTACCCCTGAAATCGGACGCCTGCAAAAACTCGCCGATGGGGAGGGCGTAGGCGACGTCGTAACCTTTGTCGGCCGCCGTTCGCGCAACATGCTGCATTATTATTATAGTGCCGCGGATGTATTCGCAACTACGCCATGGTATGAGCCATTCGGTATCACGCCGCTTGAATCCATGGCCTGCGGGACCCCAGTGCTCGGGTCGAATGTTGGCGGTATTAAATCAACCGTCATCGATGGCAAGACCGGCTTTCTGGTTCCCCCCAACAACCCTGCGGTGCTCGCCCAGCGCATCATTGAGTTGTTGAGCAGCAATACGCTAATGACTTACTTCAAGGAAAACGCGATTCGTCATGTGAACGAGAACCTCACCTGGATGAAGGCAACGCACCTGACCGCCAACATGTACGAGCGAATTGCGACCCTCAGTCCGTTACGGACGGACGGCGAGGATGATCCCCTTTCATACATTGACGATTCGTTCGAGTCATTAATTGAAACCATAAAAAAATCCAGGCGAAAAATACGTCTGGCCACCCTCGACTCGGCTCAGGCTATTTACCGCTCGCTTGCGCGCGGGGGAAAGATGCTCGTTTGCGGTAATGGGGGTAGCGCCGCTGAAGCTCAACACTTTGCATCAGAACTCGTCGGCAGGTTTGAGGCTAACGGCCGGCGTGGCTTGCCCGTAATGGCGCTTACGGCGGATACGACATTTGTAACGGCGTGGGCAAACGATTTCAGCTTTGATGAGGTGTTCGCCCGGCAGATCGAGGCGCATGGCCGGCCAGGCGATGTTTTGGTGGTAATTAGTTCGAGCGGCCGGTCACCCAATCTCGTCAACGCAATCCGGGCGGCTCGAACGCGAGAAATGTTCTGTATCGGCCTGCTCGGCAAAGACGGCGGCCCCGCTGCGGAATTGACCGATGTGAACATTATCGTCCCGTCAAACGAAACGTCGCGTATTCAGGAAGTTCAGCTCCACGTCGTCCATGTTCTGAGCCACCTGATAGAACAGCAAATCATGGCGGATGAACTGAATATCGTCAAAGTACCGGAAGATTGTTCAATGATGCAATTCCAGCTGACTCGCCCATCTGTGAAGTCCGTCAACAAGGGGAAAATGTCGCATGAATAGACAGAGCGTTGCGGATAAAGTGGTTATTGTCACCGGCGCGGGTCAGGGGCTGGGCGAGGCGATTGCACTCACGCTCGGCGCAGCGGGCGCAGTTGTCTGTGGCTGTGATATCAAGGAAGAGCAGGTTAAAAACGTAGCCCGGGCGATCAGGGAAGCAGGTGGCAGTGCTTATGCCTATGTGCTGGATGTCAGTAACGAGCATCACGTTCAGCAAACAGTCGATAGCATCTCGGTGGAACACGGGCAAATCGATATCTTGATCAATAATGCGGGCACAGATACGACGCTTTCTATTGAAGATTTAACGATTGCTGATTGGGACCGCGTGCTCGACGTCAATCTACGAGGACCTTTTCTCCTGTCGAAAGCCGTCTATCCATTCTTGAAGCGTCGAGGTAAGGGCCACATTGTCAATATTACCTCTACGGCAGCCAAGCGAGCCTGGACCGAAGCAACTGCCTATCATGCAAGCAAGTGGGGTCTGCTCGGGTTTGGCCACTCTCTGCATGCCGAAGCCCGACGGGACAATATAAAAGTGACCTCCGTGGTTGCTGGCGGCATGCGTACACCCTTTATCCTGGAGAGATTCCCCGAGACTGATCCAAATGTTCTCCAAGATCCCAAGCATGTGGCCGAAACCGTACACTTTGTGCTGACGCAGCCAGATGAAACGGTGATCCCCGAGGTCATGGTGCTCCCGATGAGGGAAACTTCATGGCCGTAGAAGTCGGCGGCGCCGTATTCATAGACAAAGATGGAACGCTTATTCGCGACGTGCCGTACAACGTTGATCCCCGGCATATCCAGCTTATGCCGGGAGCCGGCGTAGCGCTTCGCCACTTGAAAAACGAGGGATATAAGCTGATCGTCATCTCCAATCAGCCAGGGATTGCCCGACACTTGTTCAAAGAAAATGATCTGCTGCCTGTTAACGTGCAAATTCAGACCTTGCTTGCGGCATACGGCGTGAAATTGGATGCATTTTATTACTGTCCTCACGAGCTGAGCGACGGTTGCGGATGCCGTAAGCCAATGCCGGGAATGATTTTGAGAGCAACGAAGGACCATTCCATCGAGCCCCGGATTTCATGGATGATTGGGGACATCCTGCATGACATCGAAGCCGGTAATCGTGCCGGCTGCCGTACTGTTCATTTCGATGACGGCAACGAAACCGAATGGGTGAAGGGTGCCTACAGGCAACCTGAATACTCGGTCGAAGCGTGGACGGAAGCAGCGCAGGTTATTTGCGGACCTGCGACGGGCTTCGTCAAGAGTGATGTCGCTAATCGGATACATCCGCCAAAAAACGAAGAGGCATGTCCTACCTCAACAACATAACCGCGAAGTGGGGCGCATCTTAGGCGCAATGGTGCGCGCATCTTGCCATCAACGGTGCGGTTGAATTGGCTATTTATCAGATTCAGCTGATCGGGGATTCCTGGTTTCTGGTGTTAACGAGGCTCAGGCAAAAGGAGACAGTATGAATGGCGATTACCTTGCCACTATCAATCACTTCAGTAATTTAAGTGTACTGGTGATTGGAGATGCCATGCTTGATGTTTATATGGATGGCTCCGCCGACCGGATTTGCAGAGAGGCGCCCGTTCCAATAGTCGATATCAGAGACGTCAAAACAGTGCCGGGAGGAGCCGCGAATACCGCCGCAAATCTGGCGCAGTTAGGTGCCAAAGTTCACTATATATCCGTTGTGGGGAGCGATCACGAGGCCAAACTGCTAAAAGATGCGCTCGCTGGCCATGGTCTCGATACTTCGCTCGTTTTAAGCGATCCGGTGCGCCGGACAATTACTAAACAACGGGTAACTGCGGGTAATCAACTGCTCGTGCGTTTCGACTCGGGCACGACCGAAGCAATACACGCTGACTACGAGCGGCAGGTCATCGGCAATCTGAAAAACAACTTTCACCGGGTTGATGCCGTCGTTGTGTCGGACTATGGCTATGGCATCTTGACCGATAAGGTCATTGGCGCCCTTGGCGCTTTGCAACACAAAAAGGAAAGTATTTTAGTAATTGATGCAAAGTCCCTTGATAAATATAGCCACCTGCGGGCCACGGTTGCAAAACCCAATTACCAGGAACTTGTGAGACTCCTTGCAATCACCGAACCAGCCGCAAGCGGCAAGCGGTCTGAGCAAATCAGACGCCATGGCCAGCGGCTTTTGAAAAAAACAGGAACGAAGTATGTCGCGGCCACGCTTGATATTGAGGGCGCGCTGCTGTTTCAGCACGGCAAAGAACCCTACCGTACCTTCTCAAAGCCGGTGGAGAACACCAAGGCTGCCGGCGCCGGTGATACGTATGTGGGCGCTCTCACCCTTGCGTTGGCAAGCGGTGCATCCATCGAAGTTGCCGGCGAGATCGCCAAGTCGGCTGCTGTGGTCATACTACAAAAATCCGGCACTGCTACCTGTACGAAGAGCGAGTTGAGTCATTACCTGGGGAATGGCAGTAAATATACTGATGACTGGCAAGAATTAAAAAACCGCATCGATCATCTGAGAAAAGAGGCCCGGCGCATCGTATTTACCAATGGGTGTTTCGATCTGCTCCACAGTGGGCATGTTACCTACCTCGACCAGGCTCGGACGCTAGGCGATGCCCTGGTATTAGGTCTGAACTCCGACGCAAGTATCAAACGTCTGAAAGGAAACAACCGGCCCATCAATAATTTAAGTGAACGTATCCGCATCCTATCCGGGCTGGAGTCAGTGACATTCATGACGTCTTTCGAGGAAGACACGCCTATAAGCCTGCTCGAGGTTATTCAGCCTGATCTGTATGTAAAAGGCGGCGATTACACTGTCGACAACCTGCCCGAAGCGCCCGTGGTACTGGGCTATGGTGGAAAAATCGAAATCATGCCTTTTGTCCAAGATCGGTCGACAACGAACATCATTTTGAAAATTAAAAGTCTTGATACGCAAACCGCATAGTCAGAAAGCGAACCATGTTCTCTGATGCCTGGGGGAATTACAAGAACATACTATGTGTGCGTCTTGATAATATGGGCGATGTGCTGATGAGCCAGCCCGCAATTCGGGCGTTGAAACAATCTGCTTTGGGCAGGCAAATAACCCTGCTGACATCCAGCGCAGGGGCAACCGTCGCTCCCTTTATACGGGAGGTGGACGCAATTATCTCGTTTGATGTCCCGTGGGTTAAAACGGACGAAATCAATGGGGAGCAACAATTGCTGGCGCTCGCCGATAAGTTGAGAAGCAGGCGGTTTGACGCAGCCGCGATTTTTACGTCATATAGCCAGAATCCATTGCCTGCGGCCATGCTGTGCTATCAGGCAGGTATCAAAGCCGTGCTCGGTTACTGCCGCGAGAATCCGTATCAGCTCATCAGCCACTGGTTACCTGATAAGGAGCCGCTGGATTACATTGTTCATGAGGTTCGACGACAGCTCGAGCTGGTCGAAACGGTAGGAGGAGCGACGTCGGATACAGCACTGTCGCTCCAGGTTTCGGAAGAAAGCCGGCAAACAATTCAGGCCAAGTTAGTTGCACTTGGGATCCGTACGGATAAGCAATGGCTCGTGCTTCACGCCGGGGTAAGTGAAGAAAAGCGCCGCTATCCTGCGGATGAGTATATAACCGCGTGCCGCTCGCTCATGGAACAAGGTCACAAGGTTGTCCTTACGGGTAGCAGCAGCGAGCGAAGTTATGTTGGCGAAATTGCCCATCGGCTCGGCGACGGCGCAGTTAACCTGGCGGGCGAATTATCAGTTGCAGAACTTATCGCGTTGATCGCGGCTGCGCCGGTTTTAATTTCGAATAATACCGGCCCCGTCCATATTGCTGCCGCCGTCGGAACGCCCGTCGTGGTGCTATATGCAAAAACCAACCCTCAGCACACGCCGTGGAAGGTAGTGAACCGCGTGCTCTATTTCGAAGTACGCCCGGAACTGCGGACGAAGAACCGGCTGCTTCAGTCTTTCCCGGAAGTATCCGCACCTCGGGCTTCGCCTCAGGCGATTACGACAGCGGTTAATGAACTGGTAAGGGATGAGTTATGCGAGAGCGAATAACTGTGCTGATTCCCTCTTATAACCGGCCCGGTGCTCTTGCGGTCACCCTCACCGGACTTTGTTTTCAGCAGTTCCGCGATTTTACCGTCGTCATTTCCGACCAGAGCGATAGCGCACTCGTTTATCACGATTCTTCCGTCCAAACAGCAATCAGGTTACTGGAAAAAAAAGGGCACCCGGTGCGTCAATTATCCAACTCCCCGAGGCGCGGCATGGCTCAGCAACGTCAATTTTTGCTGGACTCTGCCGAGTCCCCGTACTGCCTCTATCTCGATGATGACGTTTTGCTGGAGCCTTTTGTCGTCGGCAATATGTCACAGGCCCTCGGGGAAGAACAGATTGGATTTGTGGGACAAGCGCTGATCGGAATGTCATTCAATGAGGACTATCGGCCGCAGGAAGAGGCAATCGAGTTATGGGAGGGACCGGTTGAACCGGAATTCATCACTCCCGGGGGTTCAGGATGGCAGCGCTACGCGCTGCACAATGCAGCGAATATCCTCCATATTCAGGAAAAATTACGACTCACTCCAGATATGCAAAAAAAATACAAGGTGGCCTGGGTCGGTGGCTGCGTACTGTATGACACTGTAAAACTGCGCGCAACCGGCGGATTTGAATTTTGGAGAGACGTACCGGAAGAGCATGCTGGAGAAGATGTGCTCGCCCAACTGAGAGTCATGAAACGCTATGGGGGGTGCGGTCTTATCCCATCCGGAGCTTATCATCAAGAAGTACAGACGACCGTGACGAACCGAAATTTTGACATTCCAAGGGAGCTGGCTCTGTAAACCTGCGAGAACGCTCTATTGATACCTTCTGGCACGAAAAGATGAGAGCAATCATGGCGTGTTTAACGACAATTCCCTGAAGACGACGAGATTGATTGAAAAAATAGAGAAAATAGCAGTGAGCGCGGGTGAGATCGTTAAGCGCCACTATTCGCGGGGAGTCGCAAATGTATTTAAATCTGTGCGGCAGGTAGCGACCGATGCTGACAAGGAGTCTGAACAGCTGTTGAAAGAAGGGCTTTTGAAAATATATGCGTGCGGGTTTTATGGAGAGGAAGGCGGCGGTGATATTTCCCACCACGGCGACCACTGGATTGTTGATCCACTTGACGGAACAGAAAATATGAGCGGCTATCCTCCGCTTCTTGCTGTCTCGATTGGACTGCTCCGTGACGGAAAACCTGTCCTCGGGGTCATCTATGATCCAATACACGCAACCTTATACAGCGCCCAAGAAGGTGAGCAAGTAAGAGTGAACGGAGAGGCTGCATTAGCACGCACTCAAGTCGACCCAGCGAAAGCTATTGTCGCCCTCGATTTTTCTTCGCGAATGGAAACCCGTCCGCAGACACTGCAGCAACTTGCGCGAGTGTTGGAACGAGCCCGCGCAGCGAAGATTTTTGGGGCACCCGCTCTATCTCTGGCAGAGGTAGCTGTGGGAAGGCTCGATTTGTTCTTCCGTCCTTCCACCAAGCTATCGGATATGGTCGCGGGTATCTGTATGGTTAGAGCATCAGGAGGAAAAGTAGTTGATTATGGAGGTAGGGATTGGACAATGGATTCAGAAGGCGTTATAGCCGGCTCGACCCAAATGGTCGAGGCCTATCTTCCTTGCTTCAGGCAGGCGTGAGCCGATGTTCTATTGATACGGGAAACTGCGCGCCCAGCTTTGGGTATACCCTCCTGAAACGGGAGTTTATGATTCAGCTTTTGTTCCTTCGCAAAGACCGAGGAGCGTCGCGGACCCCACAATATAATCCTGCATAGTTGCTACTACCTGTTTTTTATCCGCTTTTGCGGTCAGGTCAAGCAAAGTATCGAGAGCAAATATCTGAAAGTAGTAATGGTGGACGCCACTGAAATACTTGGAGCAAGGACCCTCATACCCGTGGGTTCCGCCATTGGCAATACCCTCGGTGCCACCCTCAGGGATATGACCGGGAGGAACGGACGTTGTTGTCGGGGGAATATTAAAAACAAGCCAGTGGATCCAAGGATTCGGGGCGGCGTCGCGGTCTTCCACAAGAAGAACGAGGCTTTTGGTTCGTGGCGGAATATCGCCGAACTCGAGAGGGGGACTTATATTTTCTCCGTTGCAGGTGTAGGCAGTGGGGACATGGGCATGAGCTGGAAATGCAGGACTGGTAATAAACATGAAAAACTCCTTTCCTAATGGAATGGCCGATATATGGTTGAAGGCACAGTTTTCGTCAGAATGGATTCCGCCTCGCATGGATTACCGGACGGCCAAGCGAAACCGTAAACGGGAATCACGAAGAACACTATGGCTCAGGTGACCGGGTTCCCCATAAAAAAAATCGCGATCTTCCGCGCGCTGAAGCTGGGTGACTTCCTGTTGTTTACGCCCGCCTTGAAAGCTATCCGGAGAGCGTTCCCGCAGGCGGTGATCGATTATGTCGGCCTCCCCTGGAATAGAGAGCTTGTAAAGCGCTACGCTCATTACATTGACAATTTTATCGAATTTCCGGGTTTTCCCGGCCTGCCGGAAAACCGATTCCGGGCCGAGGACGTCCCTGCCTTTCTATCCGGCATGCAACAGCGAAAATACGACCTGGTTTTGCAAATGCACGGAAAAGGCAACGTATCGAACCTTCTCGTGTCCCTTTTCGGCGGGAGGGTAGTGGCGGGATTCGCGAGTAAGGAAGCATACCGGCCTAACCAGAATTTCTTTCTGTCATATCCAGCGGAGCAGCCTGAGTTGCTGAAAAGCCTCGATTTGCTTGAGTTTCTAGGCATCCCTCATGATGATAAAGCCATGGACTTTCCATTATTCGACACGGACTATGAAAAATTACTGGCGTTGGAAGAATATTCATCCGTTAGCCTCGGGCCGTATGCCTGTGTACATGCTGGAGCCATTTCTGCAAAGCCATGGCCTGTAGAACATTTTGCCGCGGTTGCAGACAGTTGTATAGAGCAAGGCTTGCAAGTTGTTTTGACCGGCACAAGGCAGGAAAAACCGCTGACGCAAGCGGTAATGCAAAAAATGACAGGCGCGGGGATTGATCTGGCGGGTAAAACTGATATCGGAACACTCGCGGCTCTTATAAAAGGTAGCCGGGCAGTTGTCGCAAATGACACCGGGGTTGCACATTTAGCGGTATCAGTTGGCGCGCCAAGCGTGACCGTCTTTACAACTACCGACCCGTTGATTTGGGCACCACTCCAACAAGTTCGACATCGCGTTATAGCGGGAAGCGCCGTCAGGACGCCTGAAGCAGCTATCCTTGCCACTAAAGCATTACTGAACCAGAGAGGAGAGACTCATAATACAAACTAAATTACGGGTTCTTACCTGGCATATTCATGGTAATTATCTGTATTACCTTACCCAGGCCCCGTTTGAATTTTTACTACCGAAAGGAGAGGGCGAAGGTTATGGCGGCCGGCTGCCTGGGTTTGACTGGGGGAGCAACGTGCACGATATCCCTGTCGGCCAGGTGAAGGATCATGATTTTGACCTGATACTTTTTCAACACCGCAAAAATTACGAGGTTGACCAGCACGAAATATTGTCGGAACGTCAGCGCCGCCTCCCGAAAATCTATCTTGAGCACGATCCACCGCAGGAACATCCCACCAACACCAGGCATTGGGTGGACGATCCTTCGATACTGCTGGTTCACGTCACCGATTTTAACCGCTTGATGTGGGACAGTAACCGGACCCCGACGACGGTCATCAATCATGGCGTAATTGTTCCGGAGGACGTGAGATATTCCGGTGAGCATCCGAAAGGCATCGTGGTGGTAAATAATATACGGAAACGCGGCCGCCGTTTGGGACTGGATGTATTCGAGAAGATCCGAGCACAGATCCCTCTGGACCTGGTAGGAATGGGAGCCGCCGACCTTGGCGGCCTGGGTGAAGTGCCACATGACGCGCTCCCATATTTCGTAGCAAGATACCGTTTCTTCTTTAATCCAATTCGCTATACCAGCCTGGGTTTGTCGGTTTGCGAAGCAATGATGACTGGGGTACCGATCCTGGGGCTCGCTACCACGGAAATGGCAGCGACGGTTGAAAACGGTGAAACCGGCTATGTTGAAACAGATGTGGACAAGCTAATCGAGCGAATGCGCTATCTGATAGATTACCCCGAGCATGCCCAGCAGCTGAGCCGAAATGCCAGAGCGTATGCTCGTCGCCGTTTTAATATAGAACGATTCGCGGGTGAGTGGCAGGGGGTTGTCAGTAGCTTTGTCGAAAACGCACGGTAGCTTCTTCCGGCGGCAATAATTCCGCCGCAAAATTAAGGACCTCTGCGACTGGCACGCTCTCAACAAATGAGCAGGAATGCTCGCAGTGGTCTGTTATCGGCTGAAATGGCCAGGGTGAAATCGGCTTGGTTCCACAGTTGGGACATTCAAGTTGCCAGCTTATTGCCAGACGATGATTGTTCCGGGTCAAGGGCCCCCAGTTAAGCACGTTGGGCGCCCAAAAAATCCCGATTGTCTGCGCGCCGACTGCCCGCGCCAAATGGAGCGGTCCTGTATCGTTGCTGATGACGAGCGAGCTTTTCCGTAAAAGCGCCGCTAACCCGCCAAGTCCAAGCGAAGTGCAGGGGATCGCGGCACGCTTCATTGCCTGCATCACGCTTGTTACGATCTCTTCTTCTTTTGGCGTGCCTGTGAGAACAACCTGATACCCCGCTTCTATAAGCTCATCAGCCGAGGTGGCGAATTTCGCTGCTGGCCAGACTCTGCGAAGGTCATCAGCGCCAGCATGCATGATGACGTAGGGCTTTCCTTTAATGATTTCTCTAACGACAGCCGTTTCTTGCTCATCTGTTTCTGTAACCTCAACCTGAGGTTCCAATCGCGTCGTACGCGCCCCAATCAAAGCGACCACCTCCAGATTGCGCAGAATTTCACTCTGGTAATGCACATAAGGAATAAAGCGATCGATGGGCTCCGCACCTTGATTGCGAAGTCCTACCGTGAGGCCCCCCCCGAGCGTGTTAATAAACGGATTAACCGCTTTACCATCGCCTTGCAGATGTATAACAACTGCAAATTTTTCCGCCCGCATTGCCTTGTAGAACTGTTCTACAGCGGTTGATTGAGCCGCTTGTCCCACGCAGGCGGCGCGATCTTTCATTGCAACCGCA
Source organism: Nitrosospira sp. Is2 (assembly GCF_033095785.1). Lineage (GTDB taxonomy): Bacteria > Pseudomonadota > Gammaproteobacteria > Burkholderiales > Nitrosomonadaceae > Nitrosospira. Next base: position 1,329,631 of record NZ_CP137134.1, read on the forward strand.
CTCTCATCGTTGACCCCAGCGAGTTGGGGTACACTGATCACTCTATCAACGGCCGAGGGGCGCGCGGATAGAAATTCCTTTGCCCAAGGCCTTGCCAGCAGCGTTAACTCGGCGTCAGGGTACGTTGCTTTGATCGCTCCCAACGCCGGCAAGGTGACAATAAGGTCACCCAGTGCCTTGGCATGCAGAACGGCAATCTTGTGCGGCGTCCCACCCAGCAAGCGCTGGCTCAAGTCACTCGGGATAATCAATTCTCGCTTTCGTCATCTCGCCGATATACCGTCTCGACTCGCTGAGAGAGATCCCATCCGGGAAATTACTCAATTTGGCCGATTGCTTTACTGACATCCGCAGGCGTCTGAAAGCTCTCCTCTGGTAGTTGCTCGAGTGTTTGCACTACCTTGTAGTCGGCACCCTTGGATTTCGCGTGCTTCACAATTTCGTCTTTCTTCGCCGGGTAATGCATGCCGGCCAAAAATTTTTGTACTTGAATAGGGTTAACTGTCGCCATAGGTCCTCCCTTCATTGGTTAGTTCATGGATGGGATTCAGCTAGAACTCAAAGATCATTCGAGATTTTCCTTTGAATTTCAGGATAGACCACATATCAGCTGTGTGCAAAAGCACCTATTGCCATTGCTTCCACAATAGCGTTGAAGTCAGACGACAGCGGGAAAATTCTGCCTGTGGCCGGACTGGGGATGGCCTTTGTCTACCAATGTCCCTTGGCACGATTCCAATGGTAGAGCAATTTGGCAAAAGCATTGTAGGCTAGATATGTGATCTGTCTGAGGACGGGCAACCGCAACAGTTTCGCCAACCAGCGCTGCCCGGGCGTTTGCAGCCAGAGGCGGGTGAAGGCGTCGGCGCCAATGTCGAGCCGGCCATCCTCGGCTTTGACATGCAAGCGCTCGCGGACCTGCTCCAAGGGAGCGCCTACCTCCCTTGCCGCTTCCGGATGGGTATGGACATCGATCCACTCAACATCCTTGACACCGCAGGCCTCCATACGCTGGCGCTGGTCCTTGATCCCCGCATTGCAAACGGGGCAGGCGCTGTTGTAGTAAACCTTGGTGGACATGCTCCAGTTCCCGGCACGTTGTTTCTCGCCACATCAAGCTCAAATGGGGTCAGAGCTATTTTTGCTTCAAGGCCTTTTCGTTACTCACAGCGATAGACTACGCCTAATACCGTGGTATTTGAAGTGCCCTTGCTGCCCCATGCATTGGTATTACTTGAATCCTGTACCCAGACGTAGTTTCCGCCCATTTTAGCCGCCTTGTTGCGGAGATCATTTCTGGCGCCAATAAGCAGATTCTTATTGGATGTATAGTCCCCCGTAAACCAGTTCCCCTGAGAGCCGACGACATCGCCCAGCGGCTTGCAATTACCGGACGGCTTTTCGGTCACAAGCTCGACAGTCTTTCCTCCCGGTGTGGTAGGAATAGCGGAACAGCCCAAAAGAAGGGCTGACAGAACAACTGGCAATGCAATGTTCGTTTTTGCAATCATATACTTTCTCCTCTAATCCCAAGTTTTTAGTCCGCCCGGACCATTTTGTGTATAAAAATTAATTTTGACCATTGTCAGCCTGGAAGAAACCTCTTGACGATTGAATCTTACGACACTTCTCAACATAACCCCCGTCTGACGGGGCGCTCAGGCCTGTCGCGGCCCAAACATAATGATCGCCATGCCTGCGAGCGCCACTAGAGAACCTGCCACATCCCACGCCGTAGGCTTGATGCCGTCAATCGCCCACAGCCACAGCACTGCCGTGAAGATATAAACGCCCCCATAAGCGGCATAGGTCCGGCCCGCAGCCGTCGGGTGAAGAGTAAGCAGCCAGGCAAACAACGCGAGACTTGCGGCGGCCGGGATAAGAATCCAGGCACTGTGGCCCTGCTTGATCCAGAGGTAAGGCAGGTAGCAGCCCACGATTTCCGCAATGGCTGTAGCAAGGAAGAGCAAAAGAGTTTTCAGCTCAAACACTGTTTAGCCATCCTAAGCAGTTCACAGCTATCGGGTAACGCGATATCTGTTGATTGCGGGCGCCGTCGCAACAAGTGGTAAAGCCTTGGCAAAAGCATTCTGCACATGAGCGCTCCCCATATGGCTATCGATAGCCAAACCATTTGCCTACTCTTCAACAACGGTGAAGTCGCTCGGGTCAGCCTCGTTTTGAAAAAGCTGATAGCTGACGCAACCGCGTTCTTTGCGTGTTTCCTCTACATGGCGCAGCAAAACGGACCTCAGCTCGTCATTTTCTCAGAGCGCGCAGTTATCCTGGCCAGCACCCTTGCACTATTGTTGTTTTCCATGCTTCGTCTCTCATCGCAAATTTTGGTAGAAATCAGGAAACCGGATCCCTGCCGCCATGTCCCATGGCCCCGCGTGCATCACCCCTATTCTATCGCGACCAATTTTGCCTCGGCGATCTAATGAGAACGCCTCCTTTTTTTTATTTCTCCGCACGCGCTTTCTCGATGGAGCGCGTCATTACAGCCTTGAAGAGCTTGGGTATCGCGACGGTGTTCGACATATTGGCGACAAAGTCCGGTATCAGACCGCCTGGATTCGTCAGAAGCGTATAGGTGAGCCGCGTGCGTGTACCTCCACTGATCGGTTCGGCGACCCATGAGCCTTCGTTAAGCCTGATCCTTACCACGCCTTTAACCTCGGGCTCGGCGTCAGGGCGCGCGGTCCACTCGCTGCGGAACACGCCGCTGTTTGCGGGCGTCCCCCGCGTCATCCTGAACTTCAGAGGATAATCCCGCTCGCTCACGAAAGGCGGCGCAATCCGGTTATAGGCCACAACTTCACTGTCGTTGTTACGGCTAAGCACGCGCGATTCGATTACATACGGCATGAAATTAGGGTAATTTTCGAAGTCGTTGACAACATTAAAAATGACCTCCGGCGGTGCCTCCACCTCGGCGATTGCGACAATCCTGCGGCCCTTCTCCACGTCCTTGGTAAAAATGACAAGCTCTCCTGTACGGTAGGCTTCGGCCCAGCCTGCCCCGGGGCTTTGCACGTCCAGAGACCACGCGACGGGGACGGCGCACCCTAATAGCAGGCCGGCGCCAAAGACGGCGAGACGGTGCATGAGCTTGATCACGCTGCTCATCCGGTCGATCCCGCCTTGATCAAAAGAATGCTGCGAAACCAGCCCCGGCCCAGGACCGGCGTATCGCTGACACTCTTCAATTCCGGCACAGCAGCCAGCACTTCTTCAAAAACGACATCGAGTCGCGTAACGAGATGCTGGGATAGAAGATTCAACGTTCGTCTAAACCATGCCGTCTCACTCGGCTTGAGAAATTTATCCAGTATCAGCACGCTGCCGCCCGGCTTCAATACGCGCGCTGTTTCTCGCAAGCAGGCGCGTCCATCGGGAACAATCGCAAGGATCAAATGCAGCACGACATGATCGAAACATTCGTCCGCGAAAGGCAGAGACATGCTATTGCCCTGGACCAGGTTCATGTGAAGATTTCTTATGCGCGGCTTTACTCTATGTAACATGGCAGCCGTGAGATCAAGGCCGGTATAAGCATGTCCTGGTGGAAGATGAGGGAGATCGAGCCCGGTGCCGATACCGTTGATAAGAATGTCCTGGCTCCCTTGCTGTGGCAGTTGCGCCAGGCTTGCTGCACGCAACCCGCCGCCCGCGGTTGCAAGCAAGGCGTCGTAAAGCGGTGCGATGATCGTGTAGGAACGGCGCAAGGACATGAGCTTCTACTGGCGGTTCCGTTTCCGCGCGGCAGCTGGTCTGCCCGCTTTTTCCGCAATCTCCCGCCCAGGGGGCGGCGCGGGCCGAGTACGATAAGCCCAAACGATCATGAGCACCCCTGCCACGATCATGGGTAGTGACAGCCATTGGCCCATACTGATACCTAACGTCAGCACGCCCATAAAGCCATCATCCGGTTCCCGGAAAAATTCCGCCAATGAACGGAATACGCCATAGCCGGCAAGGAACATGCCGGAGACCGCGCCGACTGGTCTCGGGTTCGCCGAATAAAGCCACATCAATACAAAAAAGGCCAGCCCTTCCAGCGCAAACTCATATAATTGGGATGGATGCCGCGGGAGCGCGTCCACATCTGGAAAGATCATGGCCCACGAAACATCGGTAGGCCGCCCCCACAACTCAGCGTTGATAAAATTTCCGATGCGTCCCGCGCCCAAGCCCAAGGGTACCAACGGCGCGATAAAGTCCGTTACCGCCAGCCACGGCAGCTTATACTTTCGCGCCAACACTGCCATCGCGGTGATCACCCCGAGGAACCCGCCATGGAAGGACATTCCCCCCTGCCATACGGCAAAGACCTCGAGAGGATGCTGCAGGTAATAGCCCAACTGGTAAAATATTACGTGGCCCAGGCGTCCGCCTAAAATTACCCCCAGCACGCCATAGAACAGCATGTCATCGAGCATGTTGGTGGTAAATGCCCCTTTGGGGTTCTGCTTGATGCGGTATCTACCCAGCAGTATGAAAAGGGCAAATCCCAACAGATACATGAGCCCATACCACCGGACCGCAAGCGGGCCGAGATGGATGGCAATGGGGTCGAATTGGGGATGGACGAGCATGGTCTTCCGCTTATTTGAGGTAAAATACCTGTTGATCCGGTGAAGCGACAAATGTCATACCGCTTGCGGGCTGCATACTGTTGGCTTGGGCTAAATGCGGCTTAAGCCCGGAATGATGTAACGAATATGTATTTCTGGTGCCGCTGAGCAATTATACATACGGCGATCCCGTGCGCCCTAGAGGGCATGGAAAAAGACGCCTCTGAATGGTCTTTCTTTCCCTGCTAGGTTGAGATTCAAGCCTTTGTTCAATCCTCGACAATTGAGGCACTTCAGGTTTTTCGATATTTTTAGGAGCATACATGCCAGACAACCAACGCAGCCGGGCGATTACCCAGGGTGCGCAGCGTTCTCCCAACCGCGCCATGCTGCGAGCGGTCGGTTTCAGTGATACAGATTTCGACAAACCCATTGTCGGCGTAGCCAATGGTTTTTCGACCATCACCCCCTGCAACAAGGGATTGAATGAGCTGGCGCTAAGGGCGGAGCACGCCCTGAAAAAAGCCGGCGCGATGCCGCAAATGTTCGGCACGATTACCGTCTCCGATGGGATTTCAATGGGAACGGAGGGCATGAAGTATTCGCTGGTCTCGCGAGAAGTAATTGCGGACTCAATTGAGACCGCGGTGCAGGCGGAAAGCATGGACGGCGTGATTGCGGTGGGCGGTTGCGACAAGAACATGCCGGGGGCAATGATCGCGATGGCGCGGATGAACGTCCCCGCGATTTTTGTGTATGGCGGGACCATTAAGCCGGGCCATTACAAAGGGCGGGACCTCACGATTGTGAGTGCGTTCGAGGCGGTCGGGCAATATACCGCGCACAAGATAGATGAAAAGGAACTGCTTGAAGTCGAGCGTCATGCATGTCCGGGCGCCGGTTCCTGCGGCGGCATGTTCACTGCGAACAGTATGTCCTCGGCTTTCGAGGCGATGGGCATGAGCCTGCCGTACTCTTCCACCATGGCCGCAGAAGATGATGAGAAGGGCGAGAGCGCTGCCCGCTCTGCGGAAGTGCTCGTTGAAGCCATTAGAAAGCAGCTGCGGCCGCGGGACATTATTACCCGCAAATCCATCGAAAACGCAATTGCTGTAATCATGGCGGTCGGTGGCTCAACCAACGCGGTATTGCACTTCCTGGCCATCGCTCATGCGGCCGAAGTAGCGTGGACTATCGACGATTTCGAACTCATACGCGGCAAAGTCCCGGTCTTGTGCGACCTTAAGCCTTCCGGACGGTATGTTGCAACCGATCTGCACAAAGCCGGGGGCATCCCCCAGGTAATGAAGATGCTGCTCGAACATGGCCTGTTGCATGGCGACTGCGTGACAATCAGCGGTGAGACGGTGGCAGAAATACTAAAGGATGTGCCGTCGGCACCGCGCAAGGATCAGTACGTCATCCGGGAGTGGGACAATCCCATGTACGCCCAAGGCCACCTCGCCATACTCAAAGGCAATCTTTCCACGGAGGGTTCGGTGGCAAAAATTACCGGGGTCAAAACACCAAAGATTACCGGGCCTGCCAGGGTTTTCGAATCGGAAGAAACATGCATGGCGGCTATCCTCGCGCGTCAGATCCAACCGGGTGATGTGGTCGTTATCCGCTATGAGGGGCCCAAAGGTGGTCCAGGCATGCGCGAAATGCTCTCCCCCACTTCAGCCCTGATCGGCGAAGGTCTCGGCGATTCAGTCGGTCTTATTACAGACGGTCGTTTTTCAGGGGGGACGTACGGGATGGTGGTCGGCCATGTCGCACCCGAGGCTTTCGTTGGCGGTACCATCGCACTGGTGCACGAGGGGGACTCAATTACTATCGATGCCGAGAAAAGGCTGCTGCAACTCAATGTTCCCGAGGATGAGCTTGCGCGCCGCCGCGCGGAATGGACACCACCGCAGCCGCGTTATACGCGCGGCGTCCTCGCCAAGTACGCCAAACTGGTTTCGACCGCCAGTCTGGGAGCCGTGACGGATTAACGCGCGGCTTGACTCGTCCGTGCCGGGGTAAAACCATGCCCAATCATCTTGCCAGCGAAACAAGCCCCTACCTCCTGCAGCACGTGGACAATCCTGTGGACTGGTACCCATGGGGGGACGAGGCGCTGGCGCTCGCGCGCGCGCGCAACAAGCCGATATTGCTTTCCGTCGGCTACTCGGCCTGTCACTGGTGCCATGTCATGGCCCATGAATGCTTCGAAGATGCTGAAGTTGCCGCGGCGATGAACCGCGACTTCATCAACATCAAGGTGGATCGTGAGGAGCGGCCGGATATTGACCAGATTTACCAGACCGCCCACTACATGCTTACCCAGCGTAGCGGCGGCTGGCCTCTGACGCTGTTTCTCACGCCCGACCAGAAGCCTTTTTTCGGTGGCACGTATTTCCCTAAAACGCCGCGGCATAGTCTGCCAGGTTTTCTCGACCTGCTGCCGCGCGTCGCCGAGGCCTATCATACTCGCGGCGCGGATATCGAGCGCCAGGGCACCTCGCTGCTGAAAACATTCGCGAACATGCTGCCGTCAAAAAGCGCCGCTGTCCCCGCTTTTTCAGAGCAACCGCTGGACCAGGCGCTGGTGGAACTGGAGAACCGCTTCGATTCCACCAATGGCGGGTTTGGCGAAGCGCCGAAATTTCTCCATCCCACGGAACTGGAATTCTGCCTGCGCCGTTACTTTGCCACGCGTAATCATGGCGCGTTGCGCATGGCCACCCTCACGCTGCAAAAGATGGCCGAAGGCGGCATTTACGACCAACTGGGCGGGGGCTTCTGCCGCTATAGCACGGACCCGTACTGGCGTATTCCGCATTTCGAAAAAATGCTTTATGACAACGGACCACTGCTGCGGCTGTACGCGGATGCCTGGCTTGCCACTCACGATCCGATGTTCGAGCGGGTGGTCGATGAAACAGCCCGATGGGTCATGCGCGAAATGCAGCCGCCGGCAGGAAACGAACCAGGAAAAGCCACAAGTGGTGGAGGTTATTACTCAACCTTGGACGCAGACTCTGAAGGTGAGGAGGGCAAGTTCTACGTGTGGGATCGCAGTGAGGTAGCGCAGCTTCTGCCTTCCGAGGAATATGCCGTAGTTGCTCTCTACTATGGGCTTTCGAGTCACCCCAACTTTGAACACAGGCATTGGAACTTCGAAATTGCGCAACCGATTGCCAACGTTGCGCTTGCTGTCGGCATCAGTCTTGAAGAAGCGCGACAGAGACTCGCGTCGGCGCAGGAAAGCCTCTTCAGCCAACGCGAATTACGCCCGCGCCCGGGCCGTGATGAAAAAATACTCACCAGCTGGAATGGGCTGATGATAAACGGGATGGCGCACGCCGGGCGGGTATTCGGTCGCCGCGACTGGATTCAATCAGCCGCCCGCGCCGTGGATTTTATCCGCACCACGCTATGGAAAAACAATCGCCTGCTCGCGACCTACAAGGATGGCAAAGCGCATCTCAATGCCTATCTCGATGATTATGCCTTTCTGCTGAATGGCTTGCTGGAACTGATGCAAGCTGAGTTTCGCCGGGCTGATCTCGAATTTGCTGTCGCGCTGGCCGATGTGTTATTGGAGCAATTTGAAGATCCCGCGGAAGGAGGTTTTTTCTTTACCAGCCACGACCATGAAAAACTGATCCACCGTCCCAAGCCAGGCCATGATAATGCCACACCCTCCGGCAACGGGATTGCCGCATCCGGGTTGCAAAGGCTAGGACATATTCTCGGCGAATCCCGTTATTTGCAGGCGGCGGAGCGCACCCTGGCCTTGTTCTATCCCACGATATCGCGTTATCCCAGTGCGTGTTGCAGCCTGTTGACAGCGCATGAGGAATCTCTCTTTCCACCACAGCTCGTTATCCTGCGTGGTCCGGGGCAAGCGTTGAAAGAATGGGAGGACGCGCTTCGGGTCGGTTCTCCATATACGCTTGTGTTTGCGTTGCCTTTGGAACTTATCGATCTGCCGCTGAGTCTGAGTAAACCGGCAGGAGTGAATAATACTGTCAACGCCTGGGTCTGCCACGGCGTTAAATGCTTACCGGCGATTACGGATGTGCATGAATTGCTGCGCATCTGCGAAATTCACGGTAAGATAGGGGCCCCTTTCTATAATTAACGGATAAAGGAGTGAGTATGAGAGCTGTCTGGATGGGAATGGTTGCGGCATCAGCCCTGTTGATGGTGGGCACCGCGCAAGCAAACGCGGACTTGGCAAAAGCCAATGGTTGCACAAACTGCCATACTGTTGACAAGAAATTGGTCGGCCCTGCATTGAAAGACATTGCCGCCAAGTATAAGGATGACCCGAAAGCCGAAGCATACCTAGCAGATAAAATTAAGAAAGGAAGCAACGGCGTGTGGGGTCCAGTACCGATGCCCCCGAATGCGCAAGTTAGCGATGCCAACGCCAAAGTTCTGGCAGCATGGGTTCTGACGCTTAAGTAACTTGAAATTGAATCACAAAAAAGCCGGCGCAATGTCGCCGGCTTTTTATTTGTCATCACGAAAAAAAGCTGCCGCACGATAACGCTGGGGAGACGCATAACTTGGCCGTCATACCGGTGAAGTGCGCACTCAGGGTGCGTTGATCATGAGCTGGTTTGCGACCAACTTGGCAAGCGCGTTTCTGCTTCCGCCATTCAATCTCATTCTGTTGGGCACAGCAGGAGTGCTGCTGCTGAGGCGCAGACCAGGGTTTGGCAAGTCGCTGGTGATAGCCGCTTTGGCTTTGCTTTATTTGCTGTCCATCCCGCTCGTCGCAGACGCCCTTCTGCAGACACTGGAGTCAACCCCTAGCCGCAGGGCACTGGAGAATGACATCCAGGCCGTTGTCGTGCTGGGTGGCGGCACGTACTACGACGCCCCGGAGTATGGTAGCAATACAGTGGGGCGATTTAGCCTGGAGCGTATCCGTTACGCCGCATGGCTGCACCGGCACACGGGCAAGCCAATATTGGCGACCGGCGGCGACCCTGCTGGCTATGGTTCTGCTGAAGCGACGCAAATGAAGCGCGTGCTGGAACAAGAATTCAAGGTCCCGGTGAAATGGATCGAAACCGCTTCGCGCAACACGCGTGAGAATGCCTACAACAGCTTTGCCCTACTACAAGACCACGGTGTTCACCATATCGCGCTCGTCACTCATGCCTGGCACATGCCCCGAGCGGCAATAGAGTTTGAACAGGCCGGATTCAAGGTCAGCCGCGCGGCTACCGGCTACACAACGCGTCATAAAACGAACATTTTTGTACTCATTCCCGCAGCTGGGGCATTGCAAAAAAGCAATTTATTCTTCCACGAACTCATCGGCATGGGGTGGTACAGGCTCATGCCAGCCGCGAACTCGCTGTGAACGGCTGGAAGCGTTGACCGATGACATTTGGACCTATTCTGCCGGATAAATCGAGCCACCGGTGCTGTAAGGCAAGCCACTCGCAAACACTCTTTATGGAGGTAGCTGATAAAATCGGAGAATTTCAGGTAAGCCCTGGCCAGTTCCGCGATAGGAACCGTGGCATCTGCCATTTTTTACGGGACTGAATCTTTTGGGAGGGGAATCACATGCAAGCACGAATCAAGTGGAAGGATGGAGCGAGCTTTTTGGCCAAGTCGGGAAGTGGTCATACGGTGCTGATGGACGGACCGCCGGACGCGGGCGGCAAGAATTCAGGACCGCGCCCAATGGAAATGTTGCTGATGGGAACCGGCGGTTGCGCGGCCTTCGACGTCGTGATGATCCTCAAAAAGGGCCGCCAGGATATCAGCGATTGCGTGGTGGAAATCGAAGCTGAACGGGCCCCACGGGAACCTAAGGTGTTCACCCGCATTCACTTTCATTTTATCTTGACAGGAAAAAAACTGAACCCTGGACAGGTTGAGAGGGCAATTAGCCTCTCTGCAGAAAAATACTGCTCGGCTTCGATAATGCTGGCAAAGACGGCCGAACTGACACACGACTTTGAGATCGTGGAGGAATAAGATCAGTTGTTCGGGAAACGGGATAACGACCAGGGACAACTGGATCAGCGGCAACTTATCGGCGAGCAGCGTCGGGCTTAAACCCAGTAGGCGGTTCTCGTCATTACATTCGAGCCCAGCTTCATCATCAGTTTCACCGGCGAGGGCAACTCGGCGCCACCGTGAGACATCGCAGTCGTGGCGTGCCCGGCTTCGTCTATCTGCATCTGCGCGACGATGGCGCGGCTTTTTCCATCGTTGTGCGGCAGTCGCTTCAAATGTCCAGCCAGATGTGACTCCACCTGGCGCTCGGTTTCGGCAAGAAATCCCAGATTCCACTTATCGCCCAGCATGCCCGCCAACGCGCCAATGGCGAACGACCCGCCGTACCATAATGGATTCAACATGCTTTTGCGTCCGCTCAATTCAGCAATCCGCCGCTCGGTCCAGGCAAGGTGTTCGGTTTCTTCACGCGCTGCCTGTGCCAGCGTTTCCTGTACGTCCGCATCGTGCGCAGTAAGCGCCTGTCCTTGATATAGCGCCTGCGCACAAATCTCCCCGACGTGATTCACGCGCATCAGGGCGGTTGATTGGCGCTTCTCCCAATCGTTCAACTCGCTTTCGGGCAATTCGGTTCCCGGCACTGGCCGCAGTGTTTGTGCGGGCGTCAGCAATGTGCGTAGCGCATGGTCAAAACCAATGATGAATTTGTCGATGTTGGGCATGGAGTCCCCCGTAAGCAATATAAAGCGGAATGTTTATAATTGTATACCCATTTGCCGCGATATCAGAGTAACCGGATGCACGACCTCGATCTCGGAGCCTGCCTGCCGCAAGGCACTTCCGATGTGCATGGCGCAACCGACGTTGGATGTGGCGAGGTAACGCGCGCCACTCGCCTTTAGCGCGGTCATCTTGTCATGCAGTAGCGGCGCCGCCATCTCCGGCTGATCAATAAAATATGTTCCGGCGGCACCACAGCACTGATCATTACCCGCGAGGGGAATAACCAGCGCCCCTGGGATGCGCGCGAGCAGCGCGTATGCATGGGCTGAACCTCGCAGGACATTTCGCAGGCTGCAGGGTTCGTGTACTGCAATTTTATGCGGCAAAGGAGCGAGTTTTACCTCATCCCATCCTTCAGCCGCAGCCAGAAAAGCGCCAATGTCCACGGCCTTCGCTGAAAATTTTATGGCTGGCCTTCGGAATTTCCCCGTCTGAGCTGCGTCGTCTTGCACCTGAGAACGTAAGTTGGACGGTTGCGAGAATGACGATAAACCGTATTCCCGCAGCTGGACGCCACACCCCGAGGCGGTACTTAGGATCGCGTCCAGATTCAACTCATTGAAGGCCGCAATGTTCTGAAGCTCCAGCTGCTTCGCCGTGGTTCTGTCGCCGCTGTGCTGATGCAAGGCGCCACAACAGGTTTGCGCGCGCGGCACATGGACCGTGTAACCCAGTCGATTGAGTACCAATATTGCCGCGTTAAGCGTGGTAGCGTCCGTCAGTCGGGCGACACAGCCGAGAAAGAGGCCGACTTGTCCACGCGGTTCCCCCACAGCGGGATAAACGGGCTGCCAGGTACGCGAATCCACAACGCCGGATGAAGCAGCCGGTATGTCGATGAATGGCAGCTGCGCCTCGAGCACGGCGAGCGCCGTCCCTCCGAATATGCCGGACTTGCGATTCCATTTTTGCAGGCCGCTGCTCTGGTAAAAACGCAAAAGTGGACGCAGCGCGTCAAGCCGCCCGGGTTTAGCGATGAACTCGCGTTTGATCCATCCCCGCAGTCCGGCTTTTCGCATCGCAGGATCTCCTTGAGGGAGATCACGCTCCGAGTCCATCGCCGCACGCGTGTCGTCGATTAATTGGCCAAAGCGCACATGGTTGGGGCATGCCGCCTCACAGGCGCGGCAGGTAAGACAACGGTCGATATGCAGCGCAAACCGCTCATTCATGGGAACCCGGCCGCCCATGACGCCCCCTATGAGGGCAATGCGCCCCCGCGGTGAATCGGCCTCGGACAAGGTGATACGGTAGGTGGGGCAATGCGGCAGACAAAGGCCGCACGCGACGCAGCGGTTAGCTTCGGCGCTTATTTCGGCGCGTTCGCTGGTCCGTTCGGAGGCGGATGAAACGTCAGGTGGAAGATCAGTTGGGTTCATCGTTGTAGGCGTAGACCAACTTTTGTCGGAGCCGTTCATTTAGACGAAAGTCCGGCGGAGGATACCGAAATTTTTTTCAGAAATAGCGGCAGAGGCGTTTAAACCCACTCGACTTCATTTCTATAGAGTTCGCCCACAAGGGAGTTGGAAGAGTCTACTCGCAAGGCTGTTTGAAGAATAGGGGATTGAATATGCCCATCAATATGAGCACACGTCTGGTATCAGTGCGATAACTCATGCAGATCTATCTGGCCAGCCTTCATGCACAAATCGCGCTACAATTCACGCCCCTCAGGTCTGCAACCGTCAATCTATCGTGGAAGCGTTTTTTACCTCCACCATTCTTGTCGCAATTGCTGAAATCGGTGACAAGACTCAGCTTCTGTCATTCGTGCTCGCAGCGAAACTACGGCGGCCCTATCCGATCATGGCTGGTATTTTTGTCGCTACGCTGCTCAACCATGCGTTGGCGGCCTCGGTGGGAGCATGGCTCGCCAGCATGATTCCTTCTCATTTTATTAACTGGATAGTAGGGGCGTCATTCATCGGTTGCGGCTTGTGGGCACTCAAGCCGGATACGCTTGAGGAGCATGCGCCTTTATTTGCTGCGGGAGCGTTCGTCACCACGCTCATCGCTTTCTTCCTGGCGGAAATGGGGGACAAAACTCAGCTAGCGACCGTTGCATTGGCAGCGCGTTACGATGAGTTGACGGCGGTTGTGCTCGGCACGACTCTCGGTATGATGGTGGCAAACGCGCCGGCAGTCTGGGTTGGAGAGGCGCTTGCCGGTCGGATCAATATGAGAAAGACACGCTGGGGTGCGGCAGCCTTGTTCCTGCTAATGGGAGTGTGGTCGCTCGCAGGCGTGATCGAGTTCCCCTGATACACGAACATCCGACCCCTGGCCGCAAACGCAGCAATACCCGAGCCTCCGCTACGCTGCCTAACCCGGTCCGCGGACGCCGTAAATATAGCGTTCGAGTTCATGGATAATAAATTGCTGGCCTGAAATCGAATCCTTGACCAGATCGCCGATGGAAACAAGGCCGACGACGTTATTGTTTTCAAGCACGGGCAAGTGGCGTACGCGCATCTCGGTAACCAGTGCCATGCAATCCTCGGCGGTATAGTCGGGGCTGACATACGCGACCTGCGGTGTCATGAGCTCGCTGACCCGAATATCCTTCGCAAGCCTATCCAGCAAGTACGCCTTGCGCGAATAATCCCTTTCGGTGAAGATACCGGCCATTTTTCCATCCTGTAGCACCAGCAATGCGCCAATGTTTCTTGTAGCCATCAGCTGCATGGCATCATGCACCGACTTGTCGGGCTCGATGCTTGCGACTTCATGTCCCTTGCCTTCCAGTAATTGCCTAACCGTTGTCATGGCATCATTCCTCCACTTCGGATTGAAACTTGTTCGGGCATTTCTCTTAAAATCATAGCACGTCGAACGAGCAACCTGAGCGGGAGGAACTGAACCACAAGTGGACGCGAGATCTGGACTTCTCCCAATGACAGGATGGGCGGCCTGGCCGGCATTTTCTACAACATGCGGCTTTTATCGCCGCTGGCAAATCCTGTCAGAGGTGTGGAAACATTTTTGCCAAAGGCGATAACTTTGAATAATTCTCCCATTTCAGCCGGGCTCAGCAGCTTCTGGACCTGGTTTGCAAGTGGCAGATAATCCCTCGCATTCTCGGCGGGGATCTGCGCCAGAAGCTCTGTTATGCCGCAGTTGATGAGAAAATGTGCTTGACTGGTATAGCCCAGCAAATCCAGCCCCGTTTTGTGCGCAACCTCGGCAATCGCGCTGAAGTCCACATGGCTGGTGATGTCCTGCAGGCCGGGTAGATAAAACGGGTCATCATGCGCATAATGCCGGTAGTGGCACATCAGGGTCCCGCGATGACGCTGCGGGTGGTAATACTCGTTATGCCCAAAACCATAGTCAATCAGGAGAATCGCGCCCTGCTTCAGCATTCCGCTCAGGCTGAGCATGAAGTGCCGGGCGGCGAGACTTATTTCGCTGACATAGTCGCCCCCGCGGTCGCTGCCACGGTGGGGGCCGACGCCTCCCATTTCCGGATCAGCCAACGGGCGTAGGATGGAAGCCGCTTGAAACAGCTCCCCTTGCATCAGTGGACGATCGCTCCACTTGAATTCGTCCGCATCTGTCTCCACCCCTCGCTCGAACAATTGGAAGCCGCGCCACCGGACGAGATGTACCGGCATAGCGTCGAGCACTTCATTGGCAAGTATCAGTCCATTGAATTGCTCGGGCAATTGCGTCAGCCAAATCACCCTGGCCGCCAGATGCGGCGCCCGGCGTTCAAGTAAAACTTGTTGCCGCTGTTGCAGTTCCGCGCTGACTTCGAGAATGAAATAATGCCTTGGTAAACACCCAAGTTTTTCCAGCTCAAGCAATAAATCGAGCGCGAGCTTGCCAGTTCCGGCTCCGAATTCCAGAACATTACCCTTATCCTCGTTTCCGAGCACCTGCGCCGCTTGTCGTGCCACGGCTCTACCGTACAGAGAAGAGATTTCCGGTGCGGTCACAAAATCGCCTTCCTGCCCGAATTTAGCAGCGCCCCCGCTGTAATAACCCATACCCGGCGCATACGACGCCAGCCTCATGTAATGCTCAAACGAAATCCAGCCGCCAGCACCAGCTATTTCTGCTTTGATCAACTCCTTCACCGCGCGACTATGCTCGAGGGCCGCGTGGCTCGGTGCCGGTAACGGTGGTTGAGGTGATAGTGGCTGCATGGGCTCTATGCTACTCTTTACTATCGAGCGCCTCTTTTTGGGGCTGGCGCTAGTGAAATTGAAAGTCGCGCCTGTTTCGCGAGTGTGCAAGTGTAGAGGAGATAGCAATGCAAGGGAAAGTGATACTGATCACCGGAGGGGCAAGGCGTGTAGGCGCGGCTACCTGTCGACGCTTGCATGCGCAGGGCGCAAACCTGGTGGTCCATTATCGGGCCTCCGCGAACGATGCGCGGGCGTTGAAAAGCGAGCTTGATCAGGTCCGCCCCGGTTCGGTTGCGCTCGTGCAGGCAGACCTGCTGGACATTAATCGGCTACCCGATTTGATTGACGAAACGATGAGCCACTTCGGCAGACTGGACGCGCTTGTCAATAATGCTTCCAGCTTTTTTGCCACCCCCCTGGGGAAGATCACAGAGGACATGTGGGATGATCTTATCGGCAGCAACCTTAAGGCGCCGCTGTTTCTTTCGCAAGCGGCGGCGCCCCAGCTCAGGATGCAGCAAGGCTGCATCGTGAACATTGTCGATATCCACTCCGAGTGGCCACTGAAACGATACGTGGTATATAACGCCGCCAAGGGCGGCCTCGCTTCGCTGACCCGTTCACTCGCCGTTGAGCTCGCGCCGGAAGTCAGGGTGAACGGAGTTTCTCCAGGGCCCATCCTGTGGCCTGAAGAAGGCGCGTGGATGGATGAAGCTTCGCGCCAGCATATCATCGGGCGGACACTGCTCAAACGGACTGGAGAGCCGGAGGACATCGCGAAAACCGTAGCCTTCCTGATTGCCGATGCGCCTTATATCACCGGCCAGATTATCGCGGTGGATGGGGGACGCAGCGTGAACCTTTAGATATTGGCGGGAAAGATAACCGGCCACGAACTGACGCTTCACCAAACCGCTGCCAACTCTCCTTCACTTTAGTTTGTTTCTCAGTATCTCGTTTACCTGCGCGGGATTTGCCTTTCCCTTGCCGGCCTTCATCACCTGCCCTACGAGGGCATTAAAGGCTTTCTCCTTGCCAGCCTTGAATTCTTCCACCGATTTTCCATTCGCCGCGATAACCTCGGCGATCAGGTTTTCCAGGGCGCCTGAGTCCGAGATCTGCTTCAATCCCTGCGACTCAATAATTTGATCAGCCAGGCTTTCATCCATTTGCGCGTTCCGGCTCTTCCAGGCCGTTGCCTCGTCCCTGCGCTTGATCCACATTTGCCTGAACACTTCCTTCGCCATCTTTCCGGAAATCGTACCATCTTTGATACGTGTTAAAAGCTGGGCAAGCTCATTGGGAGACAGTGGGCAATGATCGAAGGACCTTCCCTCATCATTGAGATAGGCGGAGGTTTCGCCCATCACCCAATTTGCGCACAGTTTCGGGTCGGAAGGAAGTTTGCGGGCAACGGCTTCAAAATACTCTGCGATATCGCGGTCAGCGGTTAGCGTCGCGGAATCATATGAAGAAAGTCCATAGTCGCGCTCCAGTCGGCTTCGCATCTGGGATGGTAATTCCGGCGACGCGCTTCGCACTTCCGAAATCCAGTTCTCAGAGATTTCGAGCGGCAGCAAATCCGGATCGGGAAAATAACGGTAATCCTGCGCGTCCTCCTTGCTGCGCATGGCTCGGGTTTCATCTTTATCCGGATCGTAGAGCCGGGTTTGCTGCTGAATGATTCCACCTTCCTCGATGATCTCGATCTGGCGCCTCGCTTCGTGATCTATGGCCTTCTCAAGAAAGCGGAACGAGTTGAGATTTTTTATTTCACAGCGGGTGCCAAGCTTGTCGGATCCGCTGGGCCGCACCGACACATTGGCGTCGCAGCGGAACGAGCCTTCCTGCATATTACCGTCGCAGATGCCGATCCAGCGTACCAGCGAATGCAAGATTTTGGCATAAGCCACTGCTTCTGCGCTGCTGCGCATATCAGGTTCGGAAACGATCTCGAGCAACGGGGTTCCGGCACGATTCAAGTCGATGCCGGTCATGCCGTGAAAATCCTCGTGCAACGACTTTCCCGCATCTTCCTCCAGATGCGCCCTAACGAGGCGGACCGTCTTCTCCGTTTCGGCGACCTGGAACGTGACAGTGCCGCCCTCGACCACTGGCAGCTCATATTGGCTGATCTGATACCCTTTGGGCAGATCCGGATAGAAGTAATTTTTCCGCGCAAAGATTGACGGGGAGTTGATTTTTGCCCCTACCGCCAACCCGAATCTGATTGCGCGCTCGACTGCGCCGCGATTCAAGACAGGCAGGACCCCCGGCAACGCAAGATCCACGGCGCAGGCTTCCGCGTTCGGCGCGACGCCAAACGCTGTGGATGCGCCTGAGAATATTTTAGACTGGGTCGAGAGTTGCGCGTGAACTTCAAGACCGATCACGGTTTCCCATTGCATTAAGAGTACCTCATTTAATTACGAACGCGTATCTGAACTGTCACGAAGCAAATCCACCCGGCAAACCGCTTCTCCTTAACTGACGACTAAAAGTTAGTCGATATTGCCGGGTTCAGCCGGCATACGCGTGTGCCAGTCCGTGGCCAACTGGTATCGGTGCGCCACATTCAACATCTGCGCTTCGGAAAAATAATTTCCCACGATGTGCAACCCGACCGGCCTGTTTTTATTGCCAAAGCCTACAGGAATCGACATCCCAGGCAAGCCGGCCAGGTTGACAGCGATAGTATAGGCATCGGACAAATACATTTGCACCGGGTCGTTGCTTTTCTCGCCCAGATTAAAAGCAACGGTGGGAGAAGTGGGCCCCATTATGATGTCGCACTGCTTGAACGCCTCCGCAAAATCCTGCGCGATCAGTCGGCGCAGTTTTTGCGCCTGAATATAGTAGGCGTCGTAATACCCGTGCGATAGAACGTAAGTACCGATCAGGATTCGTCGCTTTACCTCCGCGCCGAAACCATGAGCGCGGCTTTTGCGGTACATGTCGTTGAGGTCGTCGTATTCTGGCGCCCGATATCCATACCGCACGCCGTCAAAGCGCGAAAGATTGCTCGATGCTTCGGCCGGAGCGAGCACATAGTAAACAGGAACGGAAAGGCTCGTATTGGGCAGCGATACTTCAACCGTTTTTGCTCCAAGCTTACGATACTCAGCGAGGCTCGCCTCCACCGCGCGGGCCACATCATCGCTTATCTCATCAACAAAATATTCTTTCGGGAGGCCAATACGTAAACCATCCAAGGGCTTTTGCAAATCGCGCGTGTAATCTTCCGGCTCGCGCTGGAGGCTGGTCGAATCGCGGGGATCAAACCCCGTCATGACATTCAGCATCAATGCC
Organism: Nitrosospira sp. Is2; assembly: GCF_033095785.1. Lineage (GTDB taxonomy): Bacteria > Pseudomonadota > Gammaproteobacteria > Burkholderiales > Nitrosomonadaceae > Nitrosospira. The sequence continues at coordinate 1,348,406 of NZ_CP137134.1, forward strand.
AAATCTTCGGCTGACTTTGCCATGGGTCCGGCTTGATCCAGACTGGAAGCGAAAGCGATCATTCCGTAGCGCGACGCCAGCCCGTAGGTGGGTTTAAGTCCGGAGATGCCACATAGAGCCGCGGGCTGGCGGATGGAGCCACCAGTATCCGTACCGGTTGCGGCCGGAGCCAGGCGGGCAGCGACCGCACAAGCGGAACCGCCCGAGCTGCCGCCCGGCACCGCCGCGATATCCCATGGATTCTTTACTGGTCCGTAAAAGGAGGTCTCGTTGCTTGACCCCATGGCGAACTCATCCATATTGGTCTTGCCGATGTTAACGGCACCGGCCGCATTGAAACGCTCGATCACCCCGGCGTCGTAGGGCGAAACGAAGTTCGACAGCATCCTTGACCCACAGGTGGTGAGCCACCCCTTCGTACAGAAAATATCCTTTTGGGCAATCGGCACGCCGGTCAGAGGCTTTGCCCCGCCGGATGCGATCAGCCTGTCAGCCGCACGTGCCTGGGCAAGGCTAGTCTCTTCAGAAAGAGTAATGAAGGCGTTGTAGTGCGAATTCAGCGCTTGGGCTCGCTTGAAAAACTCAGCGGTCAACTCAACGCTGGAAATTTTTTTTGCGGCGAGCAGCGCGGACAGTTGGCTGAGGCTGGCGTTCAACATAGGTTTTTCGCAGAATGACGCAAATCCTGAAAGATCACGGATGAAAGGTGGAGGGAGGGGGGATGCAGGTCCAAGCAGGTGTTATTCGATCACTTTCGGCACCAGGTAAAGCCCAGCTTGGACCTGAGGCGCGATCGATTGGAACAACTCGCGCTGATCGGTCTCGGTGACCACATCCGGGCGCAGGCGCTGTGTGACATCCTGAGCGTGCGCCATGGGTGCGATTGCGGTCGCATCCACCGCCTGCATCTGCTGGATGAGACTGAAAATACCCGATAATTGCCCGAGGACGGTAGCAGCTTCTTCCTCGCCAATTTCAATACGGGCCAAGCTGGCGACCCGTTTCACATCATCCAGAGAAAGTGACATTGACTCGTTGAATCCCTTTATAACCCTTATATTCAAATAGCTAATAGAGTATCATAGCCCGCCTGAGGGACGCATTCTTTTCACGCGCTTTTTACCATCGTCGTCTGCACCGGATTCCGTAAATCATGCTTAATTTCATCAACAATAATGTACTGAGGGGTTATTTTTCGACTGACATGGCGATAGATCTGGGAACGGCCAATACCCTGATTTACGTTCGCGGTCAGGGCATCGTGCTGAACGAACCCTCAGTGGTGGCGATACGTCAGGATGGCGGACCCAATGGCAAAAAGATAATTCAGCAAGTCGGGCTGGCGGCCAAGCAAATGCTGGGACGCACCCCGGGTAACATTACCGCTATTCGCCCCATGAAGGATGGCGTCATTGCCGACTTCACGGTTACTGAACAGATGCTGAAACACTTCATCAAGAAAGTGAATCCGCCCCGGCTATTTTCCGCCAATCCCCGCATCGTTATTTGCGTTCCCTATGGCTCTACTCAAGTCGAGCGCCGCGCTATTCGCGAAGCGGCGTACGGCGCCGGAGCGCGCAAGGTGGAATTGATCGAGGAACCGATGGCGGCAGCCATCGGGGCAAATCTGCCGGTCGAGGAAGCAACAGGATCGATGGTGGTCGATATAGGTGGCGGCACGACAGAAGTGGGCGTGATTTCGTTGGGCGGTATCGTATATTCCAATTCAGTGCGAGTTGGCGGCGACAAGTTCGACGAGGCAATTATTAATTATATCCGTCGCAATTATGGGATGTTGATCGGCGAGGTGACCGCCGAATTAATCAAGAAGGAGATCGGGTCAGCGTTTCCGGGTTCGGAAGTAAGGGAAATGGAAGTTAAAGGACGCAACCTGGCGGAAGGAATACCGCGCAGCTTTACGATTTCGAGCAACGAAATACTGGAGGCGCTGACCGACCCCCTCAATAGTATCGTCAGCGCGGTTAAATCTGCCTTGGAGCATACCCTGCCCGAACTCGGTGCGGACATTGCCGAAAAGGGAATGGTGCTAACCGGTGGCGGCGCCTTGCTGCGCGATATCGACCGTTTACTCATGGAAGAGACCGGATTGTCCGTCATAATTGCGGAAGATCCGCTCACCTGCGTAGTGCGAGGATCTGGAATTGCGCTAGAAAACATGGATCAGCTGGTCGGCATATTCGCCAGCGATTAGACGGGATACTCGGGTTGGCGCCTGACCGGACAAGGCTTGACTTGGAAACCGCGAAACCTGGAACGTGATGGAAACGGCCCCGCAGTTTTTCCGGCACGGCCCCAGTCTCCTGGCCCGTCTGGTCTTTTTCGTAATGCTGTCATTGATCCTGATGGCCGTGGACACCCGGTTTAAGTATGTAGCCGAAGTCCGCCAGGTTTTATCTGCGGTGATCTATCCCCTTCAGAAGCTCGCTAATATTCCCGTCGCGGTTTATGACAACATAAGCGAATTCTTTGTCGGGCACCAACTGGCCGGGGAGAATGCGGAACTCCGTCAACAGAAACTCTTCGACCAGGAGCAACTCCAGCGATTGCAAGCGCTTGAAGCCGAAAACGTGCATTTGCGCAAGCTTCTGGATGCCGCGCAGCGAGTCCACGGCAAGGCAGTCATGGCTGAAATCCTGCACATTCCACGCGACCCCTTCAACCGCAAGGTCATGCTTGACAAGGGCAGCCAAAGCGGAATTCAGCCGGGGCAGGTCGTGGTGGACGATGCCGGAGTAGTGGGACAGGTTACCCGCAACTATCCGTGGGTATCCGAAGTGACGCTTATTACGGATAAGGACCATTCGGTGCCGGTCCAGGTCGTGCGCAATGGCTTGCGCTCAGTCGTATCAGGGACCGGAAAGGATGCAACGCTCGAGCTGCGTTATATGGCGGGCAACACCGATATTCAGGAGGGCGATTCACTAATAACCTCGGGAATAGACGGGGTCTATCCGCCCGGGCTACCCGTTGCGGTGGTTTCGAAGATAGAGCGGAATCCCACTTATGTCTTTGCCCGGGTTACCTGCATACCCGTTGCCGGCGTCGCAAACAACCGCCAGCTGCTGATCCTGTCCATGCTGCCGCCGGCTCCCGAGATCCCCGCGGAGGCGATCGAAATGAAGCCCAATAACAAGAAACGGGAAAAAGTTGGCATTCGCTAATCACCCTAAACAGGAAATCCTTCTGCCGGTAAAAGGTTCCGTCATTGTAGTCAGCTTGACGCTGGCGCTAGTGCTGAATCTGCTGCCGCTGAAAGGCCTGGCGATGGCGTTATGGCCGGATTTCGTAGCCATGGCGATACTCTACTGGTGTATCAACCAACCGCAGCGTGCCGGTATCAGCATGGCCTTCGTCATGGGTCTTCTAACGGATATCGGCAACGCCAGCACATTTGGCCAGCACGCCCTCGCATATAGCGTAATGGCATTTGTCGCGTTGGCGTTCCACCGGCGTTTCAGCATTTTCGGCGTCTGGAAGCAGGCGCCACAAATAGGATTGATTTTACTTGCAGGTCAATTCATCATGCTTCTAACCGGACTTCTGGATGGGTCCCAGTTTCCAGGTCGCGATTTCTTTCTTCCCAGCATTACCGGAACGCTGTTGTGGCCATTCTTCTCCTCGTTATTGAGAATGCCGCAGAAGCCCAGGTCTGATAACGATGTACGATGAGCCGCACGGTAGAGCTTCGTAATCATCCGCGCGAGTTGCAACGTTTTCAGTTGCGGCTCGCCGTCAGCGCAGGGTTCGTGCTGTTGCTGTTCCTCGTGTTGTTCGCGCGCTTCTTCTATCTCCAGGTATCTCAACGTGAGCACTACCACACATTGGCGGAAGCCAACCGTATCTCTATCGCGCCAATCGTACCGAACCGGGGATTGATATTCGACCGCAATGGCGAAGTGCTTGCGCATAACTATTCCGCTTACACACTTGAGATTGTTCCGAGCAAGGTGGCCAACCTTGAGGATCTCATTAACGAGTTGTCCACCGTGGTCGAGATCGCCGCGCGTGACCGTAAGCGGTTCAAGAAACTGATGGACGAGAGCAAGAGATTCGAGAGCCTTCCCATCCGTACACGCCTGACGGACGTTGAAGTTGCGCGCTTTGCCGCGAATCGTTATCGTTTTCCTGGGGTTGAAATCAAGGCACGTTTATTCCGTCAATATCCCAAGGGGGAAATGGCGTCGCACGTCATAGGGTATATTGGTCGTATCAATGACAAGGATCTGGAGCAACTGGAGGCCAACAACGGGCTGGCCAATTATCGCGGTTCGCAATACATGGGCAAGATCGGTATCGAGCAGAGTTATGAAAATGAGCTGCACGGTATCACCGGCTTCGAGGAAATGGAAACCGACGCCGCCGGAAGAGTGATCCGGGTGATATCCCGCACACCTCCGATTTCTGGCAATAACCTCACGCTATCACTCGATTCCAAATTGCAGGAGGTGGCGGAAAGGGCATTTGGCGACCGGCGCGGAGCACTGGTTGCGATTGAGCCCGAAACTGGCGACGTGCTCGCCTTCGTCAGCAAACCCGGTTTCGACCCCAATCTCTTTGTCGATGGCATTGACTCGGAAAATTGGGATCTGCTGAACAATTCCATCGACCGGCCGCTTAATAACCGTGCATTGCGCGGGTTGTACCCGCCGGGTTCCACATTCAAGCCGTTCATGGCGCTGGCTGGCCTGGAGCTCAAGAAACGCGCAACTCAACATTCCATTGATGATCCCGGTTACTTCAGTCTGCCGGGCAGCACGCACCGCTTCCGGGACTGGAAAGCTGGGGGCCACGGCGTCGTGGATCTCCACAAGTCTCTGGTCGTATCCTGTGACACGTATTACTACGCGCTTGCCAATGACCTCGGCATCGACAATATCTACAACTTCATTGGCCAGTTCGGGCTGGGAAAGAAAACCGGAATCGATATCGATGGCGAAGTGAGCGGCCTGTTACCGTCCCAGGAATGGAAAATGAAGCGGTACAAGCAGAAGTGGTACGCGGGCGATACGATCTCCGTGGGCATAGGTCAAGGCTACAATTTGACTACGCCCCTGCAACTGGCTTTCGCGACCGCGGTCCTGGCCGGCAAAGGGACCGCGTTCCGGCCGCATCTGGTAAAGAATGTCCTGGGCAACAACAATGAAGTACTGCGCGAGATCGCCACACATCCGCTATACACGCTGGACCTCAGTCCCGGTAATTTGCAGGCGGTGCAAAACGCGCTCGTGGACGTAACCCGGCCGGGAGGCACTGCCGCGCTTGCCGGCGCTGGCGCCGGCTATACTTTTGCCGGAAAAACCGGTACTTCGCAAGTGGTGGGCATCAAGCAGGGCGAAAAATATGTGGAAAGCAAGGTACAGGACCGCCATCGCGACCACGCGCTGTTCATTACCTACGCCCCGGCTGAAAATCCAAAAATTGCCCTGTCGGTGCTCGTTGAAAATGGCGGGCATGGCGGCGCCGCCGCTGCGCCGATCGCAAGGGTAGTAATGGACTACTATCTGCTCGGCAAGCTGCCTGAAGCGGAGGCAGCAAAACCCGTCGCCCAGACTGATGAGGAGGGCGAGCATGACTAAACCCCTGCGGCTCTGGCACTACCTCACGCGTTACGTTGACGGGGTTCTGTTGAGCGGTATCCTGTTGCTCATGCTGACCGGTCTTTTCACTTTGTACAGCGCCACAGACGCGAACCTTAACCGGGTCACCAATCAGGCGGTCAATATGCTGGTAGCGCTTAGCATTATGTGGCTGGTGGCAAACATTCCGCTCCAGCATATCATGCGCATCGCGTTGCCCATTTACATGACGGGGCTCCTGCTGCTGCTGGGCGTTGCGCTGTTCGGCGAGATCAACAACGGCGCGAGGCGCTGGCTAAACATTGGCGTAACGCGCATACAGCCTTCGGAACTGATGAAAATAGCGGTGCCGCTGATGATGGCGTGGTATTTTGACAAGCATGAAGCCACGTTGCGACTGAGAGACTATGCGGTCGCAACGTTGCTCCTGTTGCTGCCGGTCGTAATGATCTTGCGTCAGCCCGATTTGGGCACCGCGTTGTTGATTGCTTCGAGTGGTTTTTTTGTCTTGTTTCTCACCGGGCTTTCCTGGCGCATCATGGCCGGGTTGGCGGTTGCGGGTCTGGGTAGCCTACCGGTGCTGTGGTCGATGATGCACGATTATCAACGCCGTCGTGTCATGACCCTGCTTGACCCTACGCAGGATGCGCTTGGGGCTGGCTACCACAGCATTCAATCCACCATCGCCATCGGTTCGGGAGGCGCGCTGGGCAAGGGCTGGCAGCAGGGAACCCAAACCCATCTTGACTTCCTTCCAGAGAAAAGCACCGATTTCATCTTTGCAGTATTTTCCGAGGAATTCGGTCTCGTCGGTAATTCACTGCTATTGCTCTTGTACCTCGCGGTGATTGCCCGCGGCATGGTTATTGCGGCCAATGCCTCAACTCAGTTTACCCGTTTGATTGCTGGATCGATCACGCTCACGTTTGCGACCTATATTTTCGTGAACATCGGTATGGTGATCGGTATTCTGCCGGTGGTGGGAGTCCCTTTGCCGCTGATCAGCTACGGCGGCACCTCGATGGTGACAATGCTGCTGGGATTTGGTATTTTGATGAGCATACAAATGCATCCGAAACTGGTGAAGACGTGAACGACATCAATCCGGGATCAAATTTGTGGTCGGCTAGCGTGACCTCGTCCACGCGGATTATCGCGGGCACCCTCATTATTTTCTTGGCTGGCTGCGGCAGCGTCCTGAAACGGGACGTGCCGGGGAAAGGCACTTCCGCCAGCGGCGCCATCTCAAGCGCGGCAAAACGGGGCGGTTATTATCTGGACGACGGCCCGGGCCATAACCCACCGCCCGACCTGGCCTCGATCCCGGATGCTACCCCCCGCGATGAGCCGTTGCGCCCTGCTAACATGAGGCCATATGTCGCTTTAGGGAAATGGTATACGCCTAGAACGATCCTCGAGCCATACCGGGAGAAAGGAATCGCGTCCTGGTATGGCCGCCGCTACCACGGACTGAAGACGGCGTCCGGAGAACTATACGACATGTATGGGATGACTGCTGCGCATCCCACTTTGCCGATACCCAGCTATGCGCGCGTCACCAATATACGCAACGGTCGATCGGTGGTAGTGCGCGTCAACGATCGCGGGCCCTTTCTCTCGGAACGGCTTATTGACCTCTCGTACACAGCCGCGTACAAACTCGACGTACTGGGTGGCGGAAGTGCCTGGGTGGAAGTGGAAACCATCCTACCAGGCGCAACAACCGCTATGCAGGTTGCCGCGGCGCAAGCTTCTGCTCGAGGTTCGGGTTCCACCGGGAAGCCCGCGCGCACCTCAAATGCCGAACGCTTACCTTCTCATACAGTCACGGCGGTCGGGGAAAAAGGAAACTTGTCGTCGGCCGCCGAGCAACAGAAGGAAGAGGACGGACCTGACTTGTTCGAAATCACTGACCCACCGGCGCAATACGGCACGACCGTTTCCGGTTCCGGGGAAGGACCCGCCACAACAGACGCAGGGGGAATTTACCTGCAACTGGGCGCATTCAGCGCCTACGATAATGCCGATAATTTTTTGGCGCGCATGCGCGCCGAGCTCCCCACGGTCAATGCGCTGGGCATCATTGCCAAAGATGGCTTGTTCAAGGTTCATGCCGGACCTTATCCGGATCAAACCATGGCCAGGCAGGCAGCCGATAAAATCGCGCAGAGCTTATCCATCCGACCGTTATTGCTGACGCGATAAATCCCCGACGCAGCGATTCACTTTCACACATGGGTTTAGCCCTTGAGGTCGAAGTGACGACGATCAGCTCGACTTCCCTGATAGCCAAATCGCATCACCCTTGATAAAATCGCCGCTTCCATCGATTAAAACTCAGCCCATCATACTCAGGATCAACCATGACCCAACATTTCGGCCCCGCCAAAAAGATCAGCACATTTTATCCTCCGCAACGTACTCTGATGGGTCCCGGGCCGTCGGACACGCATCCACGCGTCTTGTCCGCCATGGCGCGTCCAACGCTCGGCCATCTCGACCCGGTGTTCACGGATATGATGGAAGAACTGAAGAGCCTGCTGCGGTACGCCTTTCAAACGTCCAATCTGCTGACTTTCCCGGTCTCGGGCCCCGGCTCGGTGGGGATGGAAATGTGTTTCGTCAACATGGTCAGCCCCGGTGACAAGGTGATCGTGTGTCGCAACGGGGTATTTGGCGGGCGCATGATCGAGAATGTGCAGCGTTGCGGGGGTACGGCAGTGGTGGTGGAGGATAAGTGGGGAGCGCCAGTTGACCCACAGAAGGTGGAGGACGCGTTGAAGCAGAACCCTGACGCGAAGGTAGTTGCTTTTGTACATGCCGAGACGTCCACCGGGGCTCTGTCCGATGCGAAAACCCTTTGCGAAATCGCGCATCGCCACAACTGCCTCACCATTGTCGATACCGTTACGTCATTGGGTGGGTCTCCGCTCAAGGTTGATGAATGGAAGATCGATGCAATTTACTCCGGTAGCCAGAAATGTCTTTCCTGCCCTCCCGGGTTGTCGCCTATCAGCTTCTCCGAGCGCGTGGTGGAACTGGTCAAGAATCGCAAGGGAAAAGTGCAGAGCTGGTTCATGGACATCAACCTGCTGCTCGGGTATTGGGGCACAACACGCACGTATCACCATACCGCGCCTACAAACGCGCTCTACGCATTGCACGAAGCGCTGGTGATGCTGTACGAGGAAGGATTGGAACACTCCTGGGCACGGCATCAACGCAACCACCTCGCGCTGAAGGCAGGGTTGGAAACGCTGGGAATGCAATATCTGGTCGAAGAAAAAGCCCGCTTGCCACAGCTCAACTCGGTCAATGTGCCTGAAAGCATTGACGAGAAAGAGGTGCGCCGCAGACTGCTGGCCGATTATAGCCTCGAAATCGGTGCCGGATTGGGCGACTTGGCAGGCAAGATCTGGCGCTTCGGCCTGATGGGTTATTCCAGCAGAATGGAAAATGTCATGCTGTGCCTGGGTGCGCTGGAAACAGTGTTCTCCGATATGGGCATGAAGGTCGAGCATGGGGCGGCGGAATCAGCGGCGCATCACACCTATGCCGCCAATCCGTTGCCGGTGGAGAGCAAAGCGTCGGCCAAAGCAGCCTGATCCCGACCGGACGGCGGGAGGAGCGCGCAACGCCGCGCTCCTTGGTTCTACGCTTTCCGCGAATGCTGCCAGAGGAAAAAGGGGAACAACGAATTTTGCGCTCCACCATTTCCCTGGTGAACCAAAGTAACGAGCCTCGCCGCTGAGGTAGGACGGCGGACGTGGGTGAAAACGTCAATAAGTGAAAGCCTGGTCCTCTTACGGGTCTAACTACAGACCCAGCCGTTGCCAGATTGTGCTGGTCAAGCCTGCTGAGTTCAACGTATAAAAATGCAGACCGGGTGCACCCCCGCTTAGCAGCCGGTCGCAGACGTCAGTTACGATATCCAATCCGAATGCGCGTATTGATGCGCTATCATCGGCGTAGCCTTCCAGTCTTTTCCTGATCCATCGCGGTATTTCGGCCCCGCAGGCGTCGGAAAACCTGGCCAGTTGAGAGAATTTATTGATCGGCATGATGCCGGGCACGATGGGAATATTGATGCCCATCGCCTCGCATGCCTCAACGAAGCTGAAGTAAGCGTCCGCATTATAAAAATATTGTGTAATAGCGGAATCCGCCCCAGCCTCAACCTTCTGCTTGAAGTGGCGTAAGTCTTCCTGGGCTGAATCAGCCTGTGGATGGTATTCCGGATAGGCCGCCACTTCGATATGAAACGTATCGCCGAACTCCGCGCGGATAAAGTCGACCAGCTCACGCGCATAAAGGAATTCTCCGCCTTGGGCCATGCCCGACGGTAAATCGCCTCGCAGGGCCACGATATGGCGGACGCCGCGGTCCCGATATTGTCGCAACATGCTGCGTATATTGTCGCTGGTTGCGCCGATGCAGGAAAGATGAGGCGCCACGGTATAACCCTCCGCCTGGATTTCCAGCACCGTCTCGAGGGTACGGTCGCGCGTCGATCCGCCTGCGCCAAAGGTGACCGAAAAGAATTTAGGGTTGAGCTGTGCCAACTGCCTGCGCGTCGCGCGCAGCTTTTCGATTCCCTCCGCTGTTTGCGGCGGGAAAAATTCGAAACTGAAAGTGGGGGCGAATTTTTTCTGTGATTCCATCTCTGCCAATTACAAAAAGGCGCGCAGCGGACTGCCATATGGCCGTCCGCTGCGCGCCCATCGCATGCAATTAGTACCGGTACATTCCCGGCTTGTATGGTCCGTTCTTATCCAGGTTCAGGTAACTCGCCTGCTCCTCGGTCAACCCGGTGAGTTTAACGCCCAGCTTCCCGATATGAAGCCTTGCCACTTTTTCATCCAGGTGCTTGGGCAGCACGTAGACGCTCTTCTGGTAGCTTGGGCCATTTTGCCAAAGCTCCATTTGTGCCAGTACCTGATTCGTGAACGAAGTCGACATGACAAATGATGGGTGCCCGGTGCCGCAGCCCAGATTTACCAGCCGTCCCTTCGCCAGCACGATAATGCGCCTCCCTGTGGGGAAAATGACGTGGTCCACCTGCGGCTTGATATTCTCCCACTGGTATTTCTGCACCGAAGCGATGTCTATTTCGGAATCGAAATGGCCGATGTTGCAAACAATGGCCTGGTCCTTCATTCTCAGCATGTGATCATGAGTAATGACACGCAAGTTGCCGGTGGCGGTGACGAAAATATCCACCTGATCGCATACTTCGTCCATCGTAACAACCCGGTATCCCTCCATTGCCGCCTGCAGCGCACAAATAGGGTCGATTTCGGTAATCCATACAGTCGCGCCCAGACCCCGCAATGATTGAGCGCAGCCCTTCCCCACATCTCCATAGCCGCAGACGAGCGCGATCTTCCCGGCAATCATGACGTCGGTTGCGCGTTTGATTCCGTCAACCAGTGACTCGCGGCAACCGTAAAGATTGTCGAATTTGGACTTGGTCACCGAATCGTTGACATTGAACGCGGGAAACGGCAGTTCGCCTTTTTTCTGCATCTCGTACAGGCGATGCACGCCGGTAGTTGTTTCCTCGGTCACGCCGCGGATATTGGCGCGTCTGCTGGAATACCAGCCGGGACTGGTGCTCAACCGCTTCCGAATCGCGGCAAACAGAGCGTGTTCTTCCTCGTTAGTGGGGTTGGCAATGACGGAGGGATCTGTTTCGGCTCTGCTTCCTAAAATGATCAACAGCGTCGCGTCACCCCCATCATCCAGAATCATGTTTGGTGCACTATCTTCATCGGACCACTCGAAAATGCGGTGGGTAAATTCCCAGTAATCATCCAGCGACTCGCCCTTATATGCGAATACCGGAATGTTTGCTGCCGCGATAGCAGCCGCGGCATGGTCCTGTGTGGAGAAGATATTGCATGATGCCCAGCGCACTTGCGCGCCCAGTTTGATCAGTGTTTCAATCAACACTGCGGTCTGGATAGTCATGTGCAGGGAACCGGCAATTAACGCGCCGGCCAAGGGCTTGGCGGGGCCGTATTCCTCCCTCAATGCCATCAAACCGGGCATTTCGGTTTCGGCAATGGCGATTTCCTTACGTCCCCATTCTGCAAGGGACATGTCGGCGACTCTATAATCGGTAAATTTATTATCCGCGGGGATGGAAGTGGACGCGGAGGGGCTGAGCACAGCGTTCATAAAATTTTCTCCAGAAAATTAACGAGCGCCGTTGTTGCGATCCTTCCCCGCCGAGCCTCGCGGGACGGTGCCCGTTGCAGCGCTCCTCGGCGCGGGAAGGGATTAAAGCTGAGGTAAAACTATACATGAAGACTTGTCATTGCGTCTGCGGCCTCCTCCGCGGGTTCTATTCCGGCATCGGCGCGCAATTGCGCAGCTTTATCCGTTGCCTCCCACGAAAATTCCGGCTCGTCCCGGCCAAAATGCCCATACGCGGCGGTTTTTTGATAAATGGGGCGCAGCAAGTCAAGGCTGTGAATAATACCGCGCGGACGCAGATCAAAATGCTGCTCGATCAGCGTGACGATTTTGTCGTCCGGAATTTTTCCGGTTCCAAACGTATCGACCATCAACGAAACCGGACGCGCAACACCAATGGCATAGGCCATCTGAACTTCGCATTTGCTGGCAATACCGGCAGCAACGATATTTTTTGCCACGTAACGCCCGGCATAAGCGGCAGAACGATCAACCTTGGATGGGTCTTTGCCTGAAAAAGCGCCGCCGCCATGATGCGCGGTACCACCATAGCTGTCCACGATGATCTTTCGGCCTGTCAGACCGCAGTCGCCCATGGGACCACCCACTACAAAGCGGCCAGTGGGATTGATGAGGTAACGCGTTTCGGCGGTCAGTAAGTTTTTTGGAAGTACCGGTTTGATAAGTTCCTCAATGACCGCCTCGCTTATCTGACCGTGGGAAATGTCCGGATGATGCTGGGTCGACACCACGACGGTTTCGATCCGTTGAGCCTTGCCGTTGCGGTAGCGCACCGATACTTGCGACTTCGCGTCCGGGCGCAGCCATGGCAGGCGCCCATCCTTTCTCAGTTCGGCCTGCCGCTCCATCAGGCGATGGGCATAATAAATTGGCATGGGCATCAATTGCGGGGTTTCGTCGCAGGCATAGCCGAACATGAGCCCCTGGTCGCCCGCTCCCTGGTCCATTTCCTCTTCTTTCGTACGGTTGACTCCCTGGGCGATATCGGGGGACTGTTTATTGAAAGCAGTCAGCACTGCACAGGTTCGGTAGTCAAAACCGATGTCGGAACTGTCGTATCCGATACGCTTGACGGCTGCCCGCGCGACCTGCATATAGTCGACATTTGCCTCAGTGGTTATTTCCCCGGACATCACGATCAAGCCGGTGCTGCATAGGGTCTCGCAGGCGACCCGGGCATTGGGATCCTGAGCCAGGATTGCATCCAGAATGGAGTCGGAGATCTGATCGGCCACTTTGTCAGGATGACCTTCGGATACGGATTCGGAGGTAAAAAGATAATCGCTCATGTCGCCCAGCCCGCTTATAGTCGTAAAAGGCCTGTAGAATACCAAATTACTCGGTTATTAAGAAGACGAATAACAATATTGAGGCCGTTCCGGTGGCTGGGGAACGTCTATGTGGGGCGTGGGAACTGCGGACTTGTTCCAAGGCGTTCTGCCCTCACCCGTGTGCGCCGCTCCTGCTGCTGGTACATTATGAAATTAAGGTTCACTAAAATGCATGGCCTGGGCAATGATTTCATTGTCATCGACGCCGTGAATCAGGCGGTTGCTCTCCGCCGGGAACAACTGCGCCTTCTGGCCGACCGCCATTTTGGTATTGGCTGTGATCAAATCCTCTTGATAGAGACCGCGGAGGGCGACGCAGATTTTCGTTATCGTATTTTTAATGCGGATGGCGGAGAAGTGGAGCAGTGCGGAAATGGCGCGCGCTGCTTCGTTCGTTATGTGCACGATTATGCGATGACAGCAAAACGGGAAATCCGCGTTGAAACGCTTGCCGGGCTCATTATTCCCAAACTGGAGCGTAATGGCGAAGTGACGGTAAACATGGGGGCGCCGAAGTTCGAACCATCTGATATTCCGTTCATTGCCGAAAAGCGGGCACTGACTTACCCGCTGGATATCGAAGGCAGGCAGGTGGAGATCAGCGCTTTATCCATGGGCAACCCACACGCCGTACAGGTGGTGCCGGACATCGATCAGGCTCCCGTGTTGACCGAAGGCGTACTGATCGAGGGTCATGTCCGCTTTCCCCAACGGGTGAATGCAGGATATTTTCAGGTACTGGGCAGGCATCATATCCGCTTGCGGGTATATGAGCGGGGCACTGGCGAAACACTCTCCTGTGGCACCGGCGCCTGTGCCGCAGTAGTGACAGGTATCCAGCGAGGGATGCTAGAGTCACCGGTAAAAGTCAGCTTTGGCAGTGGCGATTTGGGCATATGCTGGGAAGGCGAAAATCGTCCCGTCTGGATGAGCGGCCCTGCAGTAGCGGTATTTGACGGAGAGATTGATTTATAGAAGCTTGAACGGTTTGAACAAATCCTCGCAGGTTGAGTTGCTGGTAAAATCAGACCATTACCGCTAGCGGCTTAAGTCCGATTTGTCTTAAAAGCCAAAAACCGTGGCTGCATGGATTTCCACCGCAACCAGACCACAGGACTTCGTCGGGATACTTGATATCAATGCTATGAATCTCAGTTCGGAAGATGTAGCCCACTACCTGCGCACTCATCCCGAGTTCTTCGAGGACTTTGCGGAAATGGTGGCAGAGATTCAGTTTCCTGATCCTCACGGCGGCAGGGCCATTCCGATCAGCGAGCGGCAAATTGCCGCACTTCGGGAAAAAAATGGCGTTTTACAGGAGAAGTTGGCGGAATTGATCAGATTCGGCGAAGAGAATGACGCTATCGCCGAGAAAATGCACCGGTTGGCAGTTTCGCTGCTTAAATTCCACCGCTTGAGTGATCTGCTGCATGGTTTAAACTATAATTTGCGCGAGAGTTTCGCCGTGCCCCACACGGTGCTGCGATTGTGGAACATGCCCAGCCACGATCCCGTTCTGCAGGAACTCACTCCCACCAGTACCGATATTCATATCCTGGCAGAAAGCCTGCTGCATCCGTATTGCGGTTCCCACATCTTGGACGAGATTCGTACCTGGTTTGGTGAGGATGGCCCTCGTCTGCGCTCTTTTGCCATGGTGGCCCTGCGAACGCAGCAGACCATTGGTCTGCTGGTGATGGGAAGCGAAGATCCGCAGCGGTTTTATCCTGAAATGGGAACAGTTTATCTAATGCGGCTGAGCGAACTTGTCAGCGCTTCGTTAGGACACCAGGGCGACGACGACGAAATCCGAAGCCAGTCAGTATGACACTCGAAAACAGCCGGGAACTTGCCTCAGCCTATCTCTCCCATCTGGTAACCGAACGACGCCTGTCCCCGCTGACCTGTAATAGCTATGCACGGGATATTGCTGTGCTGGTAAGACTTTCGCAGAGCACGTCGCTCGATCAGCTCCAAATTCATCATATCCGCCGGTTCGCAGCCCAACTACATGGGGACGGGTTTTCGGGCAGGAGCCTAGCCAGAATGCTATCGGCATGGCGGGGCTTTTACAGGTATCTGACGCGCGACCACGGCTTTGGGTCCAATCCGTGCACCGGCGTCCGGGCGCCGAAGTCGCCGAAACCTCTGCCGCATACCCTTTCGCCCGACGAGGCCGCGAAACTCCTCGAGTTCTCTAACGGCGATGACTCCATGGCGCTGCGGGACAAAGCAATGTTCGAGCTGTGCTATTCCTCGGGGTTGCGGCTGGCTGAACTTGCCAGCATGAAACCCGAGGATTTGAGCTTAGCCGACGGTACCGCGCGCGTCACCGGAAAAGGCAAAAAGACCCGGATAGTGCCAGTCGGCAGCAAGGCTCTCCAGGCTGTGCGGGAATGGTTACAGCAGCGCGAAGGCTTGATAAGGGCCGGCGCATCCGCGTTGTTCCTGTCTCGATACGGAAAAAACATCAGCCGGCGCTCGATTGCTCAGCGGCTGAAAGATCAGGCTGTGCGGCAGGGAATAAATACTAACGTTCATCCTCATGTTTTGCGGCACTCGTTCGCGTCGCACCTGTTGCAATCGAGCGGCGATTTGCGGGCAGTACAGGAAATGCTTGGACATGCCAGTATCAGTACCACTCAAGTTTACACCCATCTTGATTTCCAGCATTTGTCCCGGATCTATGACGCAGCCCATCCGCGCGCCAGGAAAAAGGAGAAGAGTTGAGCGACGAGCCGGCCTCAGCCTGAAGAGAAGCCCGCCCGATCATACAATTTGCAGGTTTTCAGGTAATTCAGCGTTATAATCGCCGCTCCGATTGTAACGCGCAAAATCAACGCCACAACATCATGACAACCATTCTTTCCGTGCGACGCGGAAGTCAAGTCGCACTTGGCGGCGACGGGCAGGTAACGCTGGGAGCCGTGGTAGCCAAGGCAAGTGCTCGCAAGGTACGCAGGCTGTACCACGAGAAAATTCTCGCCGGGTTCGCTGGTGGAACCGCGGACGCTTTTACCTTGTTTGAGCGTTTTGAAGGCAAACTCGAAAAACATCAGGGACATCTCATGCGCTCGGCGGTAGAACTGGCGAAGGATTGGCGAACGGACCGAATTCTGCGTCGCCTGGAAGCGATGCTGGTAGTAGCCGACCCGGGTGTTACGCTGATAATTACCGGGTCGGGTGATGTGATTGAACCAGAGTTCGGCCTTGCGGCCATCGGCAGTGGTGGCTCCTACGCTCATTCGGCAGCGCGTGCACTTCTGGAAAACACCAGTCTGCCGGCGCTAGATGTCGTCCAGAAGTCGCTGATGATCGCAGGCGACTTGTGCATCTACACCAATCAGAACCTCGTTATCGAGGTTCTGGAGTGATTCCAGCTGGCTTCACTCCAGAATAAAGTAGAACACGCTCATGCACGGTGTGGTCAAGCCGGACTCGCGTGTTATACAGTCCTTACTGCCGTCGCGCTTGCAGTTTTTTAGCAGCTCCCATTTAACAAGACCTTAATGCCATGTCTCAGTTGACCCCACGGGAAATAGTCCACGAGTTGGATAAGCATATCATTGGACAAGAAGCAGCCAAGCGCTCCGTAGCCATCGCGCTCCGGAATCGCTGGCGCAGACAGCAGGTTATGGACCCGCTAAGGCAGGAAATTACTCCCAAGAATATTTTAATGATCGGACCTACCGGGGTCGGCAAGACGGAAATCGCGCGGCGTCTGGCCAAGCTCGCCGATGCGCCCTTCATCAAGGTCGAAGCAACCAAATTTACCGAAGTGGGATACGTCGGACGGGATGTGGACTCTATCATACGGGATCTCGTCGAATCGGCAATAAAGCAATCGCGCGAGCGGGAAACGCAAAAATTGCGTGCTCGTGCTGAAGACCACGCTGAAGAGCGGATTCTCGATGTGCTACTGCCGCCAGCGAGAGAGATGGGCGCCCCGCTCGAAGTCAGTGATGGGGAGAGCACTACCCGGCAGAAGTTCCGTAAGAAATTACGTGAGGGTGAGCTGAACGATAAGGAAATAGAAATCGAGGTGGCTTCACCACATACTCACATGGAAATTTTTGCTCCTCCCGGCATGGAAGAATTAACCACGCAAATCCAGGGCATGTTCCAAAATCTGGGGGGGGAGAGAAAAAAAACACGGAAACTCAGGATTCGTGAGGCGATGAAACTCATCACCGATGAAGAAGCGTCCAAACTCGTTAATGATGAAGAATTGAAGCTTCTCGCTGTGCAAAATGTTGAGCAGAATGGGATTGTATTTCTTGATGAGATCGACAAAATAACCAGCCGCTCGGAAACTTCCGGAGCGGATGTTTCGCGCCAAGGGGTGCAGCGGGACTTGCTTCCGCTCGTGGAAGGCACCACAGTTTCAACCAAATATGGGATGATTAAGACCGATCACATCCTGTTTATCGCCAGCGGAGCATTTCATCTCGCCAAGCCTTCCGATTTGATTCCCGAATTGCAGGGTCGGTTTCCCATTCGTGTCGAACTCACGAGCCTCAGCGCAGACGATTTTGTCCAAATCCTGACCAATACGGACGCTTGCCTCACACGCCAATATGAGGCACTCCTGGAAACGGAAGGAACCAAGCTGGAATTTACACCTGGAGCGGTACGACGTTTAGCGGAGATCGCCTTTGCGGTCAACGAAAAAACTGAGAATATTGGCGCGAGGCGTTTGTACACGGCGATGGAGAAGCTTTTGGAAGAAGTTTCTTTTGATGCCGAAAAACATACCGGTACTACGGTGGTTATCGACGCTGAATATGTAAATACTCGCCTCGACAGCTTATCTCAAAGCGAGGATCTGGCTCGCTATGTGCTGTAACGGAACAATATTTTGTTGTTCTGCCCCCGAGTAGTCACACCTGCATGTGACGTCCGCCGCCATTCTGACTTAGACGCTGCCGGCGACCCCGATTCGGCTGAACGCCCGTTATATGGCCTCGACAGGGATTGGGAATTGAACTATGCAAATTGGCCCGCAGCGTGGCCCGATGCCCAAGCCCATTGAAAATTGAATCCACCCAGGTGCCCGGTTACGTCCACCACCTCACCAATAAAGAACAGCCCGGGTACTTTTATCGCTTCCATGGTTCTGGATGAGAGTTCACGAGTATCGACCCCGCCAAGCGTTACTTCTGCCTTTCTATAACCTGCGGTGCCTTCCGGAGTGACTTGCCAGTCATGCAATTGCCCGGCGATCCGCTTCAAGCTCTTGTCATCGTAGAGATTGATCGGCTCGTCCTGTACTCCGGTAAATGCATCGATCCAGGCCTTGGCAAAACGCCGAGGCAAATGTTGCGTTAACACGTTGGATAAAAGCGCTGGCCAGTGCCTGTGGTCGAACAACCAGGTTTTTGCGTCAATATCGGGCAACAAGTTGATATGGATGGGGAGTCCCTGCCGCCAGTAGCTGGAAATCTGCAATATCGCCGGACCGCTCATACCGCGGTGCGTAATTAACAAGTTTTCCCGGAAACGGCCGCCGTTACAACTTATCTCGGCGTCAAGGGCAATTCCAGCGAGGTTTGACAACTGGGTGAGCTGTTCTCCCGAAAAAATCAGAGGCACCAGGCCCGCCCGCAGCGGCATGACGTTGATCCTGAATTGCTCTGCGATGCGATAGCCAAAAGAACTTGAGCCGATTTGGGGAATGGAAAGGCCGCCAGTCGCGATCACCAGTGAATCGGTCGTCAAGTCGCCAATGTCTGTTTCGAGCATGAAACCGGGGGTGCCAGCGCTGAGTCGGGTTACATTCGTAACTCGACACGGCATTTGCCATTGCACTCCCGCCTCGTCGCACTCATGCCGAAGCAACTCAATGATTTGCTGGGAACTGTCGTCGCAAAATAATTGCCCGAACTTCTTTTCGTGATAGCGAATGTTATGCTTATCTACGAGCGCAATAAAATGCTCGGGGGTGAAGCGTGCCAGTGCCGAGCGGCAGAAATGCGGATTGTGTGAAAGAAAATTTTCTGGTGCTGCAGTGCGATTGGTAAAATTACACCGACCCCCACCAGAGATACGAATTTTTTCCGCAAGCCTGGTCGCATGGTCAAGTAATAACACTGAACGACCCCGCTTTCCCGCTTCAATCGCGCACATCATTCCCGCCGCGCCCGCGCCTATCACTACCACGTCTTTTTTCAAGGGCATGTCACATTTGTTTGCACCGGTGCTTGCCCCGCTTTATAGAGCCGCTTTGCGCCATATGCTGGCAAGCCATGGCTGCCGTTCGCGCGGAAGCCCCTCAGGTCGATAGTAATGGGATAGTTCGACAAATCCTGCATCGCCCATGAAGCGTCTCCAGCCCTCGATGTTGTGGTACATGCCGTAACGCCCCTGGTTCCAATATTCCTCGTTACTCCCTCGGGGATTGGAGCTGAATAACACGCCCCCCGGCTTCAATGTGACCCACAGTTCCTTTAATACACGTGGCAATTCGCGACCGGGAACATGAAACAGGGAAGCATTGGCGAATATTCCGTCGAAATACTCGGGCGGTAGAAAGAGCCGAAGAAAATCCTGATGCCAGACTTCGCAGCCGCTATAGCTGCGAGCCATCCCGACAAAACGTATGGCACCCTCCAACCCCACTGCGATATGGCCAAGTTCTGTAAAAGCTTTCAGGTCACGGCCCGGACCGCAGCCTAAATCCAGTATGGTGCGGGGCGAGCCGGGCTTGATGTGCTGCAGGAATGTCTTGATATTCTGACTGACGTCATGATCTTTCGTGCCCGCCCAGAATGCGTCCGCACGTTCGTTGTACCGAGCCAGTGTTAGCTCGGAAATTTCTCCAAGGTCCTGCAAATCGGTGTTCATCAAAACGTTTTCACCCCGTCCTCCTGTCCGGCAGCTTTACTTAATCAGGGTTGTCCCAGTTTTCCGGGGGTGCCCCAAGGAGCGAAATCACTGGCTTCATTACCCCCAGTAGTGCGCCGCGTGCCTGCAGGTCATGCATAATGTCCAGTCCACCCTTTATTACTAGCTGCGGCAAGGGATGGTTGCTTTCTTCAGCGACTATTTCAAGCGCTGCTTGACCGCTGTATTCGCCAGATTCAAGCAGGTTAATCAGGCGCGCAGTATAGGCGTTTATCTCGGTAAATTGCACTTCGTCGGACGGGCCGCGAAATACCAGCAAGTGGGTCGCTGCGGGTTGAACTTCACCTTGACCGATACGGTGCACCGGCCAGCGATAACTCAGGTTGGCAAGCACCGGATTTAGTACGGGGCGATGGAGCAACAAGTCGCCTTCGGGTTCAATCGCCTCCCAGTCCGGGACTCGGCTCGATATGGAAAGCACCAGTTCAATCCACTCATAGTGCGCGAGTTCCAGCAAGAACGGCGGGTAAGTAGCGGGTACGGCCTCCTCAGTTTGAAGGAATTGGATAAACTCATCCGGAATCTGACGGAAGAAAGGCGAGCGGCTGCCATGGGTGGCCAGAAAGCTTCTTACGAGACGCGTCCACTGCTGCGCCCCCAGCACCTCTCTGAGGACCGGAAAGCATGGCAGAAGAAAACTTTCGAGGTTGTTGTATACAAGTCTCGTGTAGACCGCCATGCGATGCGTCTCAACGCCAACGGGACAGGGGCTAGAGTACGGATCGCGGAGATGGGCGGCGAATGCATACTGGAAGCGTTGAAACTTAGGAAGAGGCGACGACATGGCCTTGATTGGCGTGTTGTCTTTGGGTGACCTCTATGCGTTGGATTTCCCGCACCAGCTCATCAAGAGGGGGAATATTGAAGTCGCGCTCCAGCAACGTGGGCCGTATGCCATGGATCTCATAGGTTTGATCCAATAATGTCCATACGGAATCAATGACATTCGCTCCATGAGTATCAATGATCAAATTCTCGCCTTCATGATGATGGCCCGCGATATGCATATAAACGATACGCTCCGCCGGCATGGCTCGGATAAATTCGACGGGATCGTAGCCGTGATTAACACTGTTGACGTAGACATTATTGACGTCGAGATGCAGGTCACAATCCGCTTCGGTCAGTACCGCACGAACAAAATCCATTTCGCTCATATCCGCAACAGGAGCCTGCACGTAGTACGAAGCATTTTCCAGCGCGATGCGGCGCTCCAGAATATCCTGAACCTGACGTACACGCGCAGCAACATATTTTACGGCTTCTTCGGTAAACGGTATTGGAAGTAGATCGTACAGGTAGCCGCTGTCGTCAGAACAATAGGAGAGATGTTCTGTATATAAAACAATTCCGTGCTGATCCAGGAACTGACGAATCGAATGCAACAGGGTTACGTTCAGCGGCGCAGAGCCGCCAATCGAGAGGGAGAGACCATGGCAAACAAATGGATAGCTCTCAGTGAAACTGCGCAAATCACGCCCATGCCTTCCGCCAAGACCGATCCAGTTTTCGGGGGCGACCTCGAAAAAATCGATGACGGCTGGGACATGACTCTTCAGCGCAGGAATCAATTCCTGCCGAAAACCCAGCCCCACGCTGGAGACACCTAGGGGCTCCATTGCGCCACGAGTTACTTCTTCATCGGAGCGGGTGAACCGGGGTTCGACTTTCCCCCCCCGAAATTATCGGCTTCGGTTTTGTCGACAGAACCATCGTGATTGGCATCAATCTGGTCGAAGATGATCTCGTGATGCTTCAGAAATTCCTCTTTAGTGACCTTTCCGTCCTTGTTTGTGTCCGCCAGCGACATGCCGCATTTTCCCTCTCCCGCTTTTGCGCCCATGCCCCCTTTTGCGCCCATGCCGTATTTGCCGGGATCGGCCCGATCAGCATAGGCTATCATATAGCCCTTGTCTAAGGACTGCAGGGCAAACGGATTATTGGCGGTTGCCGCATCATCAGCCGCATTGACGACGAAAGCCGCACCCAGGCTGGTGGCAAAGACGGACCCAACCGCGATTGAGATCATAGATTTATAGTGGCGCACGGTACGTTCTCCTCAACTGTGGAAAAAATATTATGTCACAATTTGGTGACGGCGGGACGATTCATGGCACGTCGAAAAGCGGACCACGGCATTCGTTAACTGGAACAACATTGCCTAAATCGGTGCACTCAAATCATTTAATAAAGACGGGCATTTATTTTTATTGAGGGGGTATTCAAGCGGTAAGAATTCTGCAAGAATTCGTGCTGCCTTGTCCGGATGGCATGCAAATGAGTTGACAGAAGTTCTGGAAATTCTTATATATGAGCACAACATCAACCCAGCCTTTATGGAGTTAGCTAACATCCGAGTTAAGCCGGCATTTTTATTTAGGGCCTTTGAATGCAGAAGGATGATGATGTCCCACACTTTTTATCAATGGGTCAAAAAGAACCACAGATCAGTTACTGTATAATCAGTTTTTTTTGGCGTCATCTGTAACGGAATTGGAAGAGGAATACTAAACATGCCGCAAGAACTGTATAAGCAAACCGCCCCGTATAAGCCGAAGAAAGGGGAAAATTACATGAGCCCAAAGCAGCTCATGCATTTTCGCAATATACTGGAAGGGATTAAAGTCGAGTTGGGCCAGGACATAGATCGCACGGTGCACACCATGCAAGATGAGGCCACCATTTTTGCGGATCCTAATGATCGCGCCAGCCAGGAGTCGGATATGGCGTTGGAATTACGCAACCGCGACCGCGAGCGCAAGCTGATCAAGAAGATTGATGAGACTATTGCAAAAATCGATACTGGCGATTATGGCTATTGCGAAAGTTGCGGCATCGAAATCGGCCTGAAACGCCTGGAGGCCCGTCCCACAGCTACCCTTTGCATAGATTGCAAGACACTCGACGAGATAAGAGAAAAGCAGGTCGCTAAATAACCTACTGTCTTTTTTTAGGTGATCCTGACGGATCACCTTCATTTATATGCCCCGGCCTTTCATTGGGGCTTTTGCTTTTTTGGCTGACAAAGTCTTAGGGATTTACTTGGCTGCAAGGCCCTCTGTTCGAGTTCGTATCATCTGCGGCTAAGTCTCTGTGCTGTCTGTCGTCTCCGCCGAAACTGCCTTCATACTCAAACGTAAGCGACCCTTATCGTCAGCTTCCAGGACTTTTACGCGCACCGTCTGACCTTCCTTGAGATGGTCAGCAACGTTGTTGACTCGCTCATTGGCAATCTGGGAGATGTGCAACAATCCGTCCTTGCCGGGTAGCACGCTGACAATGGCGCCAAAATCGAGAAGCTTTAATACGATCCCTTGGTATATTTTCCCGACCTCTACCTCAGCGGTGATATCTTCGATCCGCTTTCTCGCCAGCTCGCCACCTTCGGCGTTGATGCAGGCTATCATAACGGTGCCATCGTCGGTGATATCGATAGTGGTACCGGTCTCTTCAGTCAGCGCCCGAATTACCGCCCCGCCTTTTCCTATCACATCCCTTATTTTCTCGGGATTGATCTTTATTTTAATGATACGCGGCGCGTGTTCCGAAATTTCCTCGCGCTTTGCGGGCATGGCCTCTTTCATGATGCGAAGAATATGCATGCGCCCTTCCTGCGCCTGGATAAGTGCAGCGTGCAAGATATCCTTGGTAATTCCCTGGATCTTGATATCCATTTGTAGAGCTGTAATACCTTTTTCGGTGCCGGCCACCTTGAAATCCATATCGCCAAGGTGATCTTCGTCACCGAGAATATCCGTCAGAACGGCAAATCTGTTGCCTTCCTTGATCAGGCCCATGGCAATGCCCGCC
Organism: Nitrosospira sp. Is2; assembly: GCF_033095785.1. Classification (GTDB taxonomy): domain Bacteria; phylum Pseudomonadota; class Gammaproteobacteria; order Burkholderiales; family Nitrosomonadaceae; genus Nitrosospira. Next base: position 1,372,266 of record NZ_CP137134.1, read on the forward strand.
ACATGCGCCTTTAATGGCACACCCGCGTCCATCAATGCAAGGCAACCGCCACAGACCGAGGCCATGGAACTCGAACCGTTGGATTCGGTAATCTCGGACACGACCCGCAACGAATAACCAAACTCTTCAGGAGACGGCAATACCGCAACCAGAGCCCGCTTGGCAAGTCGGCCATGGCCGATTTCCCGGCGCTTAGGCGTGCCCACACGACCTGTCTCACCCGTAGCATACGGCGGCATGTTGTAGTGAAGCATGAAGCGCTCGGAATAGTCGCCTTGCAGGGCGTCGATTTTTTGTTCGTCGCGGCCAGTACCTAATGTCGCCACCACGAGTGCCTGGGTTTCACCACGGGTAAAGAGGGTAGAGCCATGGGTTCGCGGTAATAGCCCGTGGCGAATGGTAATGGGACGTACGGTACGCGTGTCGCGGCCGTCTATACGTGGTTCGCCATCGAGAATCTGAGAACGCACGATTTTGGATTCCAGAGCGAAACAATCCTCCTTGACCGCTTGCGCATCTGGCCCATCCTCTGTACCGACGCCCACCTCAGAGAAAACTCTCGTCCATATATTGTCTATGGTTTCCGATCGAAGCTGTTTCTCCTTTATTTGGAATGCCGCCCGTAGATCGGCTTCCGCCAGACTTGCAATTTTTTCAGCCAGCGTGGCTTCTCGCGACGGTGGTACCCAGTCCCATGCGGTGACGCCGGCTTCATCAGCCAACTCATTAATGGCATCAATCGCGACCTGCATTTGCTGATGCCCATAAAGAATGGCGCCCAGCATGATGTCTTCGCTTAGCTCGTTGGCTTCGGATTCCACCATTAGAACTGCTTGCTGCGTACCTGCTACTACCAAATTCAATTGGGTCTGTTTCAACACGGTCGTGGTGGGGTTCAGGACATATTCACCATCGATGTAGCCAACACGGGCCGCGCCAATCGGACCATTAAAGGGAATGCCGGATAGCACGAGCGCCGCAGAGGCGCCTAGCATGGCAGGTACGTCCGCATCCACCTCGTTATCGGATGACAGGACCGTAGCCACAATTTGTACTTCGTTGTAAAAATGATCCGGAAACAGCGGCCGGATAGGACGATCAATCAGACGGGAAGTGAGGATTTCCTTTTCGGACGGTCGGCCCTCGCGCTTGAAAAAACTCCCCGGTATTCTACCGGCCGCGTAGGTGCGCTCCTGATAATCCACAGTTAGAGGGAAGAAGTCTTGCCCGTGCTTGGCATGTTTTGCACCCACCACGGTAACCAGAACCACAGTATCGTCCATGGATACGATTACTGCTCCGTGTGCTTGCCTTGCTATTTCTCCGGTTTCGAGCGTTAGTTGATGAGACCCATACGTTATACTTTTCTTGATTTTCAATTAACTACCCTTTTCGATAAAAACATTTCAGTTCCGCTTCGGGTCAGCCGGTACAAGTGAAACCTGACATGCTCATTCACGTCCCACTATCTCAATCAGGGCTCTATATGCTATTTGCGCAAGCCAAGACGCTCTATTAACGTGCGATAACTATCGGCGCTGCTGCTTTTCAGATAATCCAGCAGCTTGCGGCGACGGCTCACCATGCGCAAAAGCCCGCGGCGGGAATGGTGATCCTTGACGTGGGCCTTGAAATGAGTGGCCAGGTCGTTAATCCGTACGGTCAACAACGCCACTTGCACTTCGGGAGAACCCGTATCTCCAGCGGCTCGTTGGTAGTCGCGTACTACCTGTGCTTTTTGATCGGTTGTGACTGCCATGCTACTCTCCATTACACCTGATGCGAAAGGGCGACATTTTAACCTTTAACATGCTCAACGCTCAAGTAATGTTATATTTTATTTCATGCTGAGGCTAAAGACGTCGAGCGGAAGCTGTAGCCGAGACTGCACCTAAACATGAAACGAAGCAATAACTGGCGGCCATGGTGGCAAGCCGCCAATCTCCTGTTTACCCCAATGGTTAAAATGACTGATGAGTGCTTGAGCGGGCCAAGTGCGACGCCGGCGCCCCTCGTTTAGAAGCTTGCAAGAGATGAGGAGGAGCGCTGTGAAGCGATCCCCATTTGCATCCCGGCAAATCGTGCGACATTTGACAACGTGGTACATGCGGCCCGAGAATCCGCCGCAAGACGCAGCAGCATGCCAACAGTTAACGCTCGACCCAATAACAATGGCAGCAGCCGCGCCAGATCAGCCCTGCCATCGGGGCGGACCGCACCAAGCAAAACTGGCGGAGGGGAAAATTCCACGGGATCGGAGATTGCCCGAATTGCCAGAAATGGGATCCCCGCATAAGCCGCAGCCTCCGCTACCGCTCCGCTTTCCATGTCCACCGCGCAGGCCCCGGTAGCTCTCGCCAATTCACGTTTTGCCGTGCCCGATGTCAGTACGTTGGGGCTAGCAGCCAATATACCCCCAGTGATACTCAGGTGCCCAGGCAACCGCTGCCGCAGGCTCTCACGCCAACTCAAGTCAACCTCCAGCAGACGACCAGCGTGAATGAATTCCGGTAAGACTAAATCCCCTGGGTTTAAGCCTGGCTCCAGGGCACCTGCAAATCCAAAACTCATCAAGGCAGTGGCGCCGGAGGTCCTCAATCCCTCCGCAGCCTTGCGCGCTGCGTCTGCGCCCATTCCGGAAAGCCATATCGCTCCATTCTCCCCAAGGCCAATCGGTGCATTGAACGGCAGGCGGCGACGGGTAATGCAGCGAGCTTCGACTCGCATTGCCGTGACAATGCCGACGCCCCTCACGTAAATGCTTTCCGGGTCAGCGCATGGTATCTGGTCAAAGCCCACAAGGGGAAGTATTTTGCATACCCGTAGTATCTGAGGTAAAAAACGCGGGGGAAGCCTGGCGCGGTAAACCACGGGTCGTGCCACAGTCCGTCAGCGTCCTGGGTGTTCAGCAAGTATGCGATACCCCGGTTCACTTCCTGACAGTTCGCTTCGCCTGCTGCCATCAGACCCAGGAGCGCCCACGCGGTTTGAAATGAAGTGCTCGTCTTGAACTGGCCTGCCTGCTGCGGTTCGAAATATGTATCGTTGCTTTCGCCCCAGCCTCCATCATCCCGTTGCACCGACTTAAGCCAAAGTGCGGCGCGGCGAATGGCGAGATGACCCGTATCAACACCAACCAACCGGAAAGCTTCGAGCACCGACCAAGTGCCGTAAATATAGTTGCTTCCCCAGCGCCCAAACCATGCGCCGTTGGGTTCCTGTTCCGCGTACAGATAGGCAAGGCCTCTCTGTACTGCCTCTTTGTGCCGGGACTCTCCATGCAAGGCCAGGAAACCGGTACATCTTGCCGTCACGTCGCTGGTCGGCGGATCGAGCAGGGCACCATGATCCGCAAACGGAATTTCATTCAGGTAGTAATAAGTATTGTCGGAGTCAAATGCGGCAAAACCACCATCACGCGACTGCATCCCGGCTAGCCAGTCCGCAGCTCGGACAATGCTTTGGTTATAGGCTGCGGGATCCGCTTGCTGCAGAGACCATGCTACCGCCGCGGTATCGTCCAGATCGGGGTAATGGGGATTGGTGTATTGAAATGCCCAACCTCCTCCCAAAAGTCCAGGATGCTCTACCTGCCAGTCCGCAGGTGCATCAAGTATCTGATTAGGTATAAGCCAATCTAGCGCCTTTCGGATCGGCTTCTGATCCGCATTGATACCTTCTTGTAATGCGAGGCACGCGAGGACAGTATCCCACACTGGTGATGCACAGGGCTGGCACCAGACACGCTCGCCTTCGTCCACCAGCAGTTTACGCAGGGCGCCGCGGCATTGCTCCCGATATGGATGCTCATATGGATAGCCCAGCAATGCCAGCGCCTCCCCCGCGTTGACTATCGCGGGAAAGATTCCACCCAGGCCGGAATCTCCGTTCAGCCGCTCAATGGTCCAGCTTTCCGCGCGGCGTAGCGCGTAACGACGCAGCGGCTTTGGGATGAGCGGTTCAAATAATGAAGCGGTACGCTCGATGATCAAAAACAGCCGATTCAGGCGAGTGCGCACCGGGAAATAGTCCCGCTCTTCCTCGGGTGGGGTCGTAAACAGTTCCTGAATATGTACCTGGCGCGGATTGACCGCGCGCGCTTTCAAGCTGCACAGGATGGAAAGCGGTACCATTACGGCGCGAGACCAGTACGCAACCTTGCTGATGTGAAATGGAAACCACCGAGGCAACAAAATGATCTCCACCGGCACGAATGGAACGCCGCGCCACGGGATCTGACCATACATCGCAAGCAATATGCGGGTAAACACGTTCGCCCGTGCTGCGCCTCCATGTTGGATAATGGCTGCACGAGCACGCAGCATATGGGGCGCATCTGGCGAGTCTCCGACAATCTTGAGGGCGTAATACGCCTTTATAGTACAACTCAGGTCGAATGCGCCCCCGTAGTATAATGGCCAGCCGCCATGCTCAAGATCCTGCTTTTCACGAATAAACCGGGCGAGCCTGATCTCAAGGTCCGCATCCACGTCATCCATGAAGTGCATCATCAACACGTACTCGGCGGGTATTGAGCAGTCCGCCTCCAGCGGGAAACACCAATGCCCGTCTTCATTTTGTAACGAAAGCAAAGCATCGCGCGCGGCAGCCAATCCGTTTTCCAGCATTGTGGTACCCGTTGAATCCGGGTACCGATCTTGCGAAGACAACATCGCAGCACCTTCGAATCTTTTCATTTTTTTACCTACGTTCCTTGCGGGTGAATCAGGATGCAACCTATCCATATGGTCATCAGAATAAATGCTGCCAGCTACGTTTTTATTCTGCAGATCGCGTACCGGGTGGATGAATGGCCCAAGTTACGGTCCTTAACCATACAAACTTCCTATCAAAAAAACGCGATCATGCTCTCTAACCAGTTCGATTATTGCCCTTATTAAAATAATTGCTAGCCTTACGACGGTGGTTTAACCGTCCGTTCGCCTTGAACGGAATCAGCTTCTACTGGGTCATCGTAACTTTCGGGCGGCGGATCGCCGTCATAGATCAAATGCTTGCGTTGTTGCAAATATCCCTCTCGCACAAATAAATAAGGGTCCAGGGCAGCCTGGTCGCGGATTCGCATAGGGCCGGACAATCTAGCCCGCCTGTCAATAATGCTTAAAACTGTGACGGGCGCCACGACAGCAGAGCCTGCAACCGACCCCGCATAAAACAAAAGATTGCTGAAAACACTTACCGGAATACCGGGCGCATCACGATATGTGCTCGGCCCGATCAATGGCACGAATAAGTAAGATCCGGTATTGACCCCCCACACCCCCAAGGTCTGGCCAAAGTCTTCATCATGTTGCGGTAGTCCCATGGGGGCCGCCATATCAAAGAGCCCGCCCAGGCCGATCGTGGAATTGACGACAAACCGCAGACTGTCCTCAAATCCCTGTCGGACTTTTCCCTGCAAAAAAGCGTTAAGAATAACGTTGGGGTAGGCTAAATTGTCATAAAAATTTCCGATCGAGCGTTGCATGCGGTTGGGAACGTACTTTACATAGACGTCTGCAACCGGCGCCAGAACTGCCCGATCGACCTTATCCGTAAAATCATAAAACTTACGATTCGTTTTTTCGTTTGGATCGACCGGATCAACGCCAGGGTCGGCCGGGTGCATGGAGGCGCAACCAGTAAATAATAGAGCGCTGGCTAAAAACAGGCCGATTGTCGCGTTGCGCGTCATGATGGATAAGAGGTAGTACAAACCTTGATAATCTAATGATCCTGCGAAAAAACGAATTTATCGACGTGGTAAATCATCACAAGGTGCGAAGTATAAACAAATTGCTAAACTAGCGCACAACTTCGCAAGTAATCATGCTCTGACCCCTTGTGCCGGCGTCCGCAGCAATACGGGCAATATCGCAAGCGTGCAGACCAGGGTAAAAGTCAGCCCTACGGTGAGCATTATCCCCATGCTGGCGGTTCCCTGATGCGACGAAAACATCAGGCTGGCGAAGTCGACCAGGGCAGTCAAGGCACTGTAGAAAATGGCACGCGCAGTGCTGGTGTGAATCAGAACCTCGCTCACCATCTCGTTATTCAGACTGCGGTGCACCATATGCAAGCTACTATCGATACCGAGACCAAGCAACAATGGTAATGCAATGATATTGGCGAAGTTGAATGGCACACCCAGCAGGACGGTGAACGATGCGGTGAATATACTGGATAGCAAAAGCGGCAGCAGCACTAAGATGGTATATTTTAAACTGCGCAGCAATATTAGCAATATTATGATAATGCCGACGAGTGCCAGCAGGAAGGCCTGCACAAACGCCTTCACCACAGCCTCTCCTGCTTCCAGACTCACCATGGGCGCACCGGTGGCGTTAGGGGCCACTTGCTGGACGGACCGTACAAAACGCCGTAACGCGTCGTTATCGTTGAGATCTTCCGCCGGGTAGATCGCTACCCGGTATTCTCCAGTGGTCGGGCTATGCCAGCGGTTGATCAACTCCACGGGCAGGTCGTCCTCTCCGAACGGGGCAGCTTCAGTTGCAAGACGGAGGCTCTGCAGGGCGGTGGGTAACGTTACGAGCAGGTCATCTTCCACCGAATTAAGCAGTTTGCCCTGCTCGTCCTTGCTGGCGATGTCCAGCCGTGTAAATAGGCTGGCAAGCGATGATTTCAGCTTGCGTGCGGTTTCTGTCGCGGAATGATCAGGATGCGCTTTAATAAACCGATTCAGTGCCGCAGCCAACGCATTTAGTGCATGACGCTGCCGTGCCGCGATGTCGCCAGGGGGCGGTTCGGGCCGGGGCGAAATCGCTATTGGTCCCATCGTAAGTGCCATTTCCTCGATAAGCAGGAGTTTTTCCTCTTGTTCCGGCGGCACAAAATCCTGGATTGTAATCACCTTGCTTACTTCCGGAAGCTTGGCGAGGCGCGGGGCTAAATCTTCGGCTTCCTTGCGCTCCTTCACCAGCGCAATGGAGTGCCAGGGTGAATCCTCAGCTTCGGCGATAAGCTCACGGAACGCCTGCACCGCATCTCCGGTGGGGTCCTGCATATTTAGCAGGTTGTAATCAAACCTCACCTGAGGCAAGATCACAAGCGCGGCAAGGGCAGCCGCGACGGTGGCGGCGTAGGTTACCCTGTGCCATTTCAGGGACAGTTCAAGCACCTTTCCGACAGAACTCTTCGGCATCGATTCCTTGAACTTTGGTTGCGGCAGGCACCGCAGCAGCGCCGGCCCGATGGTCAAGGTAACCAGGAGACTTATTATCATGCCCGTGCCAGAGATAATACCCAACTCTGCAACGCCGCTAAAATCGGTGGGTATAAATGCATAGAAGCCGATCGCGTTGGTAATGGTACAGGCCGTTAGTGCGGCGCCTGCATCACCGCCGGAAACCCGTATGGCCTCATCTGGCGGTGGACCGCCTTCAAGGACCTCACGATACCGCAGCAGAAAATGTATGGCGAAGTCCGCGCCCAAACCGATATAGAGCACCGCGAAGGCGATGGAAATCACGTTCAGGTGACCAACTGCCGCGGTGGCAAACGCCGCTGTAAGCAGCAAACCCATCGTCAGGCAGACCAACACGTTGATGATCAGCCCACCGGTTCGCATGGCAAAGTAAAGCACCATCCCCACCATCACGAATGTAATTATTCCCGCGATTTCCATTCCGCTCAGGGAGCTTTTGAGTTCTTCGCCGGCTAACGCTGCCTCGCCCGTAATATGCAATCGGATCGGCCCACCTTCCGTTATGCCAACATCTCGCGCCGCCGCGTGCAAGGCGGTCGTTGATTGCTCGGCTGGAAGTAGCTGAGAGAAGTCGAGTTTTGGCTTAACGACGATTATTTGCTTGTATTTGTTCTTTTGTGCTTCGTCATTGAATAGCGATTGCCATGACAAGGCTCTGGACGATCCTTCAATGCGCGCATCCAACGTTGCACTTACTCCTCCCATGACGGGGCGGAGTTCCATGCTGCGTCCCTTATTCATCTCGTCAACTGCGCGCATAAGCACGTCAGCAAAAGCCGGCAAGGTGGGATCGCGAGCGATATGGGCAATAAGCGGCTGTGCCGCGGCAATGCGATCAGTAATTTGCGCCAGCTCCGGAATACTTTCGTAGAGCAAGCCATTTCGTACAAAGAAATCCTCGGCCGTTGGCGCGTAGATATCGTGAAAATTTGTGGTGTCTGTCTTCAGCCGCTCAGTGAGACGTTGAGCCGTCGTGCGAGCTTGCTCGGGTGTGGGGGCCTCCACCACCAGGAGCATGGTGTCGATATCCTGCGGAAATGTTTCGTTGTAATGCTTCATGTTGACCCGAAACGGCAAGTGCTCGGATAGCATGTCTGTGGTATCGGTATTCATCCCGAGGTTGCGCGAGACGTATATGCCGCAGGCAACCGCGACCAGCAGGGCCGCAAGAAGAACCCAGGCGCCGTGACGGTAGGAAATGGTAGACCAGCGCGCAAAAATTTCATAAGTGCGGCTGGGAGAAGCTTTGGTGGGTGTGGTCATGCCTTGGGAAGCAATTCGAAACGATCGATCCATGACGCAAGTACGAGCTTTTTGAATAAGCTCTATGTATGCGCTGTATGCGCGACAGCAGCTTTAAGGGATGTGACGGGCAAAAGGCAAAGCGCCTGGCGATCCTCCTGGGAGGCAATTGTCGGCCCCACCCGAGAAGTCGGGTTGAGCGTCATAATTGTCTAATCTTGTTCGGTCTGGGCGACTTTTTCCTTGAGCATATCGATTAGCCCCTGAAAGCCGTCGCGCTGAAGGATGGCGCGGTATTCCACCCGTTTTAGCGCAAGATCGCTGACCCCATCAGCAAGGACATTGACGATACGCCACCCGTCTTTCGTTTGGCGGAGGACATAATCGAAACGTACGGGCGGCTCCCGACCCGACTGGACGAATCGGGTACGCACCATGACCTGATCGCGAGGCATATCCTGTTGCTCGATAAATTCGAAACGCTCACCCTCATGACTTTTAAACCAGCCTGCATAGGTGCCAATGCTGAGTTTCCGAAAAACATCAGTGAAGACGCGCTGCTCCTCGGCGCTAAGCTGGGTCCAATTGGCTCCAAGAGTGGTCCGGGCAATAAAGTCGAGATCGTGAGTTTGGTCAACCGCCTTAGCCAGCAAATCGAAACGGCCTCGGTAACCCAGTTTCCCGCCCTCACGCATCGACTTGATCAGTGACTCTTGCAGGTAATTCACCACCTGCTCCGGGCCTGGTCGGTCCTGCGCTTCAGCCCATGAGGCTGGCACGACCAGTAGCATCACTACCAGTATCGGAAGTTGAAATACGGACTTGATTAAGCGCAGAATCCTCATAGTGAAAGCCTTTCAAACAAGTGCGCTCATCGCCATCAAAGCCGTGGCAAGCTACTACACCCAGCGCTTTGAAACATAAATGCAGCGCCGTTATCGTTGAACCTTAACTGGAATACCCGCAAGCGTTTTCGGGAGTTTCGGCTCTTCGTTTTCCCAAGCCGGTGAAGGCTCGGCGACCATCGGGCCAGTCGTTTTTGGACCACGGATGGAGGTGAGCAACGCCTTTACCGGGTGCTGCATCATGTCTTCAACGGCAGTGGCTTCGTAACCGCAATGGGCCATGCATTGTGCACATTTAGGATTACTACTGTTTCCGTATTTGTCCCATGGCGTATCCTCCAGCAGTTCCTTAAAGGTCGCGGCATAGCCTTCATCCGAGAGCAGATAGCAGGGTTTTTGCCACCCGAAGATGTTACGCGTGGGGTTGCCCCATGGGGTACATTGATAGTTCTGGTTGCCGGCGAGAAAATCAAGATAAAGCGAAGAATGATTCAATTTCCAATTGCGCGTCTTTCCGATCTTGAAAATCCCCCGGAATAGATTCTTGGTATCTTTTCCTTTAATAAAGATATCCTGCCTCGGTGCGCGTTCATAGCTGAATCCGGGCGCGATGGTCGCGCCTTCAATACCCAGCTCCATGGCGTAGTCGAGAAACTCTGCCACATCTTCCGCGGTTTCCCCCTGAAAGAGGGTACAGTTCACGGTGACTCGAAACCCTTTCGCCACCGCCAGTTTTATCGCCTCTACCGCCCGCTCAAATACTCCATCCTGGGCAACCGAGGCATCATGGCGCTCTTTCAGGCCGTCCAGATGGATGGAAAAAGTTAAATAAGGAGATGGGGTATAGTCGTCGATCCTCTTCTTCAACAAAAGCGCATTCGTGCAGAGGTACACATATTTCTTCCGGGCGATGATTCCCTCAACGATTTGAGGCATCTCCTTGTGTATTAGCGGCTCGCCGCCGGGAATGGAGACCATGGGCGCGTCACATTCATCAACGGCATCCATACACTGTTGAAAGGACAGGCGCTGGTCGAGGATATGGTCGGGATAATCTATTTTGCCGCAGCCTGTGCAAGCCAAATTACATTTGAACAGCGGTTCCAGCATTAAAACCATAGGATATTTTTTTACTCCTCGCAACTTCTGCTTCAGCAGATAAGTGCCTACCGCGATCTGTTGACGTAAAGGAACTCCCATGTGCAAACCCTCCAGAAAACTTCAATACACTGATTAATGGCGGACGATAACCGCCCGGTTTCTCGTTTTTTGATTAACCTCTATATCCCGGACACTTCCGTACTGCGATACCGGCGACGACCTGATCCACGTAAAGGCAGTTAGGAATCTACCAATAACACATTCAATCCGGGCATTAATGGGCCGTCTTATCCGACTGTCATGCCATTACCGACAGACGGCGTTATACCCATTCTCCATGTTTTTGGTGAAACACTTGCGACGCGTCAGCATATTAGCATGTCTACCCGGCAAACTAAACACACAACCTCTCCGAGGTTAAAGGCCGCGCTCAATCCTTCCAAGCAATGAAAAACTCATTCTGAAGTTGTAAAAAAACAACCGCAACAGAATCTCCTGGCGCAAAAGATCTTGGGGTTTTGATATATGAACATTAAATATTGCCGAAAAAGAACCTAAAAAAATGGGGCGCCTCAGCGCCCCATTCTTAACTGTCACGTCTCAATTAAAAGTTGTGACGAACACCGATTGTGTAGGTTGCGCGGCTACCCGTTGCATAATTCGGCGCAGTGAAACCGGTTCCAGCACCCAGATTATTCACGGCGGCACCGTTCGGGTTATCCACATACACGTGCTGATAACCACCGAAGACGCTGGTGCGCTTGCTCAGGTTGTGAATCGCACCGACGGTAAAGCTATCCGCGTTACGTGCAGCCGCGGAATTGACACCACCCGCATGGGCCTTGGTCATACCGCCTTGAGCGACCAGGGTGGTATTGCCCCATCTGTACTGCGCGCCAGCATGCCAAATGTTACCGTCGGCACCCCAGTTCATCGCAGAATTACACTGGCCGGAGACGAGGCCGGTGTCGAGCGGGTTGGCGGTCAACGAAGAAGCGGTGGTACAGGTTGCAGAGCCAATGGCATTGTTGATGTTTTCATATTGACCGGAAAGCTTGAAGTTTTCCCAGACCCATGCAGCGCCAACACGCCATACTTCTTCAGTCCGGAGCCCTATGCTTTTTTGAATGTTATTGGCATTATCGCGAGAGTAGCCGCCGAAGATGTCGAATCCCATGCCCATGAAATCCACATGGTATTTAGCTGCAGCCTGGCCGTCGAATTCACCGTTTCTGCCGCCGGTGTTGCCATTGCTACCCAAGCCACCAGGTGCAAAGCCGGAGATGATGCTTCCCTGTTGAAGCGGATTGAGACTATTCGCATCGCCAGGCATCAGGATGGCTGCAAAGGAGAAGCCTTCGATGGTTGCGGAATCGAAACGGATCGCGCTGTTGACAAAACCGTTAGCACCCGAACCCATACCGTTGGCGCCCCCGGACATCGTGCCGCCCGCGCCATTGGCTTGCAGGGTGGTATAGGCAAACGGATCAATCGTCATGCCGCCGGCGAAATCCTTGAAGGGAGATTGAACACGGCCGAATTTAACATCGCCCCACTGATTGCTGGACAGCCCGACCCACTGCTCACGGGGAGTCGTGGCGGAACCGGAGCCGGCGTTCAGACCCATTTCCAGACGAGCATTCGCTTTCAAGCCGTTCCCCAGATCTTCAGTAATGTGCAGACCCCAACGGGAGGAGCGGGAGTTATCTTGGAGCGACCCTTGGCTAGGTTGGCTGGCAAAGTCGACGAGGCTGTATTCAGCTTGTACCCGACCAAAAATCGTGACGTTAGTCCCCTGAGCGGATGCAACCACCGGGGCCGCGAGTGCACCAGCGACGGCGAGTGCAATCAGTTTCTTTTTCATGTGGAAAATCTCCTTTAAAGTTGAAACGGTGGGGGCCTCTCACCGACCCTATTTCGGTGGAGTTTATCCCGCTGCTTGGACCTCTCTAAATGAGAGGGTTGAGAGATTGTGCCTAACGCGGCTACACCTAGCAAGGAAATAAAGAGAGTTTCGGGATATGGAAGAGGTATGTGTTGCTTTTTTGCAACAAATACTTTCGGCTCGGGATTCAAATGGATGCGCCGGCTTTGCTTCGCGGTGCGGCGCCTCCGCCTGGGTCAGACGACACCCCAAATAATCGGGCCAGCTCGATGCCCGGATCAGCGGCCCGCATGAACGCCTCGCCTACGAGGAAAGCATGGACCTGATGAGCACGCATGAGGGTCACATCGGCTGGAGCGAGTATGCCGCTCTCGGTGATGACGGTTCGTCCCGCAGGAATCCTTTTTAGCAATTGCAAGGTTGTATCCAGCCTCGTTTCAAACGTGTGCAGATTGCGGTTATTGATTCCGATCAAGGGGGAAGCCAATTGCAATGCAAGTTCCAGTTCGGCACTATCGTGGACCTCAACCAGCACTGCCATCCCGAGCATGCGGGCGCATGATTCCAGCTTGAGCATCCGGGAGACGGCTTCCTCATCTCCCCAATTCTCTCCCGCCGGGCCAGAGGGATTGCGGAAAGCAGCCACGATAATCAGGATGCAGTCTGCGCCCATTGTCCGGGCTTCGACCACCTGATATTCGTCAATCAGAAAATCCTTGCGCAGAACCGGCAAATCACAGACAGATCGCGCCAGTTTCAAATATTCCGCGCTCCCGCTGAAAAATTGCTCATCGGTTAACACGGAGAGACAGGCTGCGCCGTTCTGCGCATAGCTCAGGGCAATGGCAGCCGGATCAAACTGCATGCGCAAAACGCCCTTGCTTGGACTCGCTTTCTTGATTTCGGCGATAACGGCCGGCAAACCCGCGTCAATTTTTTTTCGCAGGGCTCCAGCGAAATCTCTAGGTGGTGCAACAGATTCCGCCGCACGGCGAAGCGTAGAGAGGCCGCATGCCGCCTTCGCAGTCGCAATCTCCTGTTGCTTGACGGCTAGAATCTCTCGCAATATGTTAGCCATCGACTACTCCAGAGCGACTCTATCGCGGTTGGAGAATTCGACGAACTGACGCAGCTTAGCCCTTGCCGCGCCACTTTCTATCGCTGCCCGGGCTTTTGTTATGCCTTGCTCCAGGGAACCTGCTGCACCCGCGACATAAATTGCCGCGCCTGCGTTAAGAGCTACGATATCCAAAGCGGGCCCGGGCTGATTTTCCAGGACGGATATCAGCATTTCTCTGGAGTGAGCGCTGTCTCGGGCTTGAATCGTTTCGATAGCGGAACGCCTCATGCCGAAGTCTTCCGGGGTGATGGTGTATTCAACCACATCGCCGTGTCTGAGCTCACTTATACGTGTATCGCCAGCGATCGTTATTTCGTCCAGACCGCCTTGCCCGGTCGTGCCATGCACCACCATAACATGATGGCTGCCCAAGCGTTGCAGCACTCGCGTGAGGAGACCGACGAGATCGGGGTGAAATACGCCCAGAAGCTGGTTTTTTGCGCCCGCGGGATTCGTTAGCGGCCCCAGGATATTAAAAAGGGTACGCACGCCCAGCTCTCGCCTTACTGGCGCCGCGTGCCGCATTGCACTGTGGAAGTTGGGCGCAAACATGAAGCCGAGGCCTGTATTTTTTATATTCTCCGCAATTTCCACCGGCGTCTGATTAAGATTAACGCCAAGGGCCTCAAGCACATCCGCGCTCCCCGACTTGCTGGATACCGAGCGGCCGCCATGCTTCGCCACATGGGCGCCGGCCGCGGCGGCGACAAAGGCCGCCGTCGTGGATATATTGAAGGTATGAGCCGAATCTCCGCCGGTGCCGCACGTATCCACAAGATGGCGGTCATCCAGCACCTCCATCGGGGTGGCAAATTCTCGCATCACCTGGGCAGCGGCAGCGATCTCGCCGATCGTCTCCTTTTTGACGCGCAGCCCGGTGAGGATTGCGGATATCAGCGTGGGCGATAGTTCCCCCCGCATGATCTGTCGCATGAGCGACAGCATCTCGTCGTGCAAGATTTCACGGTGCTCAATGATACGTGCCAGCGCTTCCTGCGGTTTCATGTGGGGTCCTTTCGGGGACTGTATCTAATCAGTCCTTTCTCGGTATGTTTCAGCTCCGCCGCCGAAATCAATTTTTTATTGATTCAGGAAATTCGTGAGCAATTTGTGACCATACTCGGTCAGTATGGATTCGGGATGAAACTGAACTCCTTCTATGGCCCGGATTTTATGACGAATGCCCATTATCTCGCCATCTTCGGTCCATGCAGTTATTTCCAGGGAATCGGGAAGACTGTCCCGCTCGATAACAAGCGAATGATAACGGGTTGCGGTAAACGGATTTGGCAGACCGCGAAACAGGCCGGCACCCGAATGAAAGATGGGAGAAGTTTTACCGTGCATGACCTGTTTCGCATGAACGATCCTACCGCCAAAAGCCTGGCCGATGCTCTGGTGGCCGAGACAAATGCCCAATATGGGAATTTCACGATTATACGATGCGATAACCGGCATCGAGATGCCTGCTTTACTTGGTGTGCATGGACCGGGGGAAATGACAATGCGAGCCGGCTTCAGCCGCACGACCTCGTCGGACGTAATCTCATCGTTCCGAAATACGACCACATCCTCCCCCAGTTCGCCGAAATACTGAACCAGATTGTAGGTGAAGGAATCGTAATTATCGATCATCAGCAGCATAGGCGAGATAGCGAGAGCACGGGTACCGAGGTCCTGCTTATACCCGTGAAGTTTGCGAATACGGGTAACCGCGAGGAATCCGATATTATCCCTGCTCGCAGGCGCCCGGGCAAGGGTAAAGAAACTGGACACGGGCGCTCGAAAATGGCGGGGCACTCCCCGTGCGGATGCGCAATCCGCCCCTGCATGAGAACATTGCTGTCTTTGTTTTTTAGATTACCCTACCTGCGAGGCAGGTCTTGCGCGCGAGAAGAGGGAGAAAGCGCAGGCGTTGCGGTTTATTTAACACGCTCAATCGCTGCGAGGAGTTCGTCGTCATCCATCAGCGCCAGTACCTGTATTCCCGCGCGCAGCAGGTAACTCTTTTTTATCGGCGTGCCCTGATCGATGCAACGCTTTTTAAGCGCAACAAGCTGCTTGTGCTCGCTTTCGGGAATCGAGTAACTGTCGCGCTGCAGTTTAGTTTTCTTTGGTGCCATCGCGGTATTGGCCGCCGCTTTATCTGACTTATCTGCCTTATTTCCCTTGGCTGACTCACTCGCCACTTTCGCCTGTCTCACGGGCCTGGGCGGCTTTTCATTCTCCGGGACGCTTTGACTGCTCTTTACTGGGGCTTTTGATTCAGAACTCTTGGCAGCCACCGCCTTGTTCTGTTTGGGCGCCGGATTACGCGTTCGTTTTCGCGGCGCCACGGCTTCCTCATCTCCCTTGCTGGCATTCAATTCGACACGCGCCTTGCGTGATGTTGTTGTCATGTTTTGTTCTCCTGGAATCAATCGGGATCACACTCGTAGGAAGTATAGTACTTTTATATCTGTTGCCAATTCGTTTCGTACGTTTAATGCAAAGGGCGGTTCCACAAGGATATGACCTGAATCGGGCTGCTTTGTGGTCGTTTTTCCATTGCCGACGATGAACGCTGCGGGGTCATATTAACGAGTGACGGGCTCCAGGCGCTGGCCCTCAAGCTTCTCGCGGTAATTTTCAAGAAGGTTTTCCATTTCCACACCCTTCATTCGGGTAAACGGCTCAGCCTCGAGAATCGCATTGAAAGCGCCCTTGTTACCGTACCACTCGACCAATTGGCGGCCTATACGATAGAGCTCGCTATTATTGGCCTCGCAAAGCTTTCTTTGCTCATTCTCCTTCGCCAGGACACTGCCGGTATTCTTCAGATCCTGTTCCAATTGGTCACGCTGGGCGGATACGGCCTGATTTTGTTTGGCCGCCTCATCCAGACGCGCACGCAATTCGATCTTTTCCATATTGGCAGCTTCAATATCCTTCTCAAGCTCGCGGGCTTTCGCCACCGCGCTCCCCGTGGATCGCTTGTGCATTTCGACTTCGTTGTAGGTCTTTTTCAACGCTTCCTCCAGCGCTGTTGTTTCCTGCTCCGCCGCCGACTTCTGCTGCTGAACCTCAGTCAATTGTTGCTGCATGCGCCGCAGGGCCTGCCGCTCTCTTTTTTGATCCTTGGTGGCGGCGGCCATAGTAGGACCAGGCTGCCAGCAGGTTATCAGAAAAACAACCGCCACCCCCAGGCAGAAGAGTCCCGACGTCTTTTGTCTTTTTCGTTGCTCGTCCAGGAATTCTGCATGCAACACCCTGAACAAACCACAAATGCTCAACAGTTGCCGTCCGTATGCACCTGCCAATTCACACCGCTGCGTCAGGTAATCGGCAATCCGGGTCAAACGCACCATTACGTTAGAATCTGGCATTCAAGTCGAAGTTGACCGTGTCGATGCCGAGGGGCAGGCCGCTAATGTTATCGTAGGACATATAACGAACCCCCAGCCAGGTATTGTGCGCAACTCCATACAGAGCCTGGAGGGTATATCCCTTGTGATTGGTGCCCCCAAGCAGATAATTTGAATCGGTGAAGGCATCGAGCATTGAATCGCGCTCAGATCGGCGGTAAAACCCCATTACCTGCCATTGGTTGCGTTCAGATATGACAGGATAGCCGACGGTCAGACGCGCCTGATAGGCGTTGACTTCCGGCTTGATATTCTGTCCTGTGCGAGCGAGGATTTTACCTTCGTCGTAACCGACGTTGCGCGCGAAGTCGAGGGTACCGATAATGTGAATCGGTCTGAATCTGGCATAGTCCGCCACCACGGTTAAATTGGCGATTTTATAGTCTGCCGCCAGCGCCCAGAGGTTGGTGGTGGGATCGCCGTCGTTATCAATATTGAAAAGACTGTTGCCTTTTTGCCGGAACAGGGGAGCGCTCTGGTCGTATAGTGTGTCGCCGAAATTGGGGTTGCGGATGCCGCTGATGTTGCGGTAGTCATAATACGCAGCGCCGACCCTGACTGTAGTATCTGTATCGGTGGGTGCCCACTCGAACCCCGCCTGCGCTCCATAAAACCATTTATCCTTGGCTTTGACAGTCTCGCTCTGGTTGACTTGCTGCAAAGGGAATATGCCAGCGTTGAAGAACGGCTTGATAACACGATCTTCCTTCATCCAGGGATTGAGATTGACTGCCAGGCCTTCAAAGTTCAAGTCAACGTCCCATATCAGGTCTGTATGCACCACTCCGGCGGTGGGAATCGTATGCCGCCCTTTCGGAAGGGGGCCAGTATATATATTCCCCACCGTCCCTACGAAGAAGGGATTGGGGAAACGTCCGGCGGATACCGTCAGCGCGTTCCACGGAGCGAGCTTGAGAAAAACCTGATCTAGGACAAAGCTGAATTTACTGTTGTATGTGCCGAATGTCTGCAACGTGGATACCGGGGAACCTATTCCCACCAGATCACCAGTGACGCCGGCACCATTCACATTCCCGGTAGTAAGGCGCAACCCAAGGTCTACTCCTTTGGTAACATTCGCGTTGATTCCCAGGCGCATGCGGACCCGTTCTCGGTTGCCGTCTTCGGTCGTGTTGTCGATTTGCTGCCCTATTGCTTGGAAATTGGCGGCAGGGGCGTTACCGTCGGCATAGAAATCGAGTTGCTCACGCAACCGTATGTCACCTTCCATCTTGAAGCGACTGAGCCACTCGGGAACCGTGTTTACGTCCCCCCAGCGCTCCTGCTTGGCCTGGCTTACCACTTCCGAGCGTAACTGGTCGCGGATTTCGCGCTTGACATGCTCGGGCACGTAGGTCACCCGTACTTCGCCCTTCTTCGGTTCCCCAGTTTCAGGGGGCCCGTTTTTCTCCTGCGCCTGCTGCTGGGAAGCCTTCGCCTTTGCTTCCGCTTTACGGATCATTTCATCGGCGACTTCCTGCTTGATCACTCCTTGCTCAACCAGAAGCTGAATCAGATTCAAGGTAGTTTCATACAGGACCTCAACCTTTTCCCGCTCGCTGGTTCCTGCCTGTGCCGCCCCCGCAAATGCCATCGCCAGCGCCGCGCTCGCGAGCATCAAACTAATATTCATTTCGTTACATTTCTCCAGCCATCAGGCGCGCGAGGTCACCCGTATTTTTATTGGTTGCGGCATGTCGGCCGGCGGAGCCTCGCGTAGGGCCCGTAAATTTTGCAGCACATCTTTCAACAACTCGTCGACCTTGGCATCACCCGTTGTGTCAGCCAGGATCACTTGCGATATCTGTCCCCGGACATCGATCCATACCTTCACTACCACCTTGTAGGCCTTGTCCTTTAGCGCTTGTTCGCGCGAGAGCGCATCCTGAAAGGCCGAGTTCAACGCGTCGTTTACTATTCCGTCATACCAGGCCCAGGGATTTCCTCCTCGGCCGCCCCCAATCAGGTCGGATCCACCTTTTTTTCCCACCAGACCAAATGCGTCACCACTTCCAGCTCCTTCCGCATCGACACCCAAGTCCGGCCCGGGCGGCGGCTCATCGGCCTGATCCATAGGCTCAGGGTCAGGTTCAGATATCTTTATTTCTTCCTTAACTATCGGTTCCGGCGGTTTCTGCTCGGGTGGCGGTGGAGGAGGGGGCGGCTTAATCAAGGTGATCTGCTGGAGCGACTGATTTTTTTTTGGGGGCTCGTCACTGCCGAGAAAATCTTTCAGCCACAATCCCAGCGTGACCGCCCCAGCCAGGCAGAGTAAGACGCCCCCCCAGCGCATCCAGGCTGGTCCCTCCTGTTCTTCCATCGCATTACTTCACTAGGCGCTGGGTCACTAGGCCCAACTGGGTAATATCCAGTTGGCCCAGTAATTCGAGAACCTCCATCACCTTGCCGTATTGCACCACTGTATCTCCCTTGACCACGACGGGAAGTTCCGGATTAGCGGCTTTCAGCTGACCTAAACGCGTCCGCAATTCGTCCAGCGTCACCGGATAGGCGTCGAGGAAAATCTGACCGCTTTCGTTGATCGTAACCGCCTTGGTCTGAGGTTTGGCCAGACTGGGCGAATTGCTGGCCTTGGGCAGGTTGACTTTTATTCCCTGCACCGATGCTGTCGTCATTATTATGAAGATCACCAGCAGCACATAGGCGAGATCCAGCATGGGCACCACGTTGATCTCGTCGTATAGCTCGTTATCTTCCTGTACTTTCATGCCATTCCCGGTCAGCGGCTATAGTTTTCGGCAAGCTTGGTGATGAATTCATCTACAAAAATATGCATCCTGGAGACGATGGCCTTGATGCGCGATGCAAGGTAGTTGTACCCAAACAACGAGGGGATCGCGACCGACATTCCCGCCACGGTAGCCGCGAGTGCTGCGGCAATACCCGGTGCGATGGCGTTAACATTGACATCACCCGCCGCCGCAATCGCTGCGAAGGTGATCATTACACCCATGACCGTGCCGAGGAGCCCGATGAAAGGTCCGCCGGAAATGGCAATGGTGAGCAGCACCATGAACTTGTTCATGCGCTGGATTTCTTCCACCAAACCCGCGTCCAGGCTGGCACGAATGGCGTCGAGCGACTGCGGAGATAAAGACTTGTTGATTTGCGTCGCATCGGTGTTGTCAAACCGATGCGCCAGTTCGACCGCCCCAATGTGATAAATGCGATATAGGGAAGAATGCTTGAAGTCCTTATCCAATCCCCCGCTCTTGTCGATCATTGCGAGGTCTGTGGACAGTTCGCGAAACCTGTGCATGAAGCGGTTATTGGATTTATCAACTCGGTTGATGTAGATCGCCTTGCTGTACATGACCCAGATCGCAATCAATAGCATGATCGCGAGGAACCCTATGGCAACCCACCCGTCAACGGTTAGCGACTTCAGGATGATGCCTAGGTGCGATGCCTCCGGACCCCCTTCAGCGGTCTCCTCTTCACCCACTGCGACCAGCTTGGCATCCGGCGCCAGGGCGGCCTGTACGGCCATCCATTCCATTGCGCGCGCCACACCAGAGACCTGCACCTCGTCCATTTCGCCCTTGAACCCCGCACCCAGCGTCATGGTCCCGGTCGGGAAGGCGGCGCCAGTAGCGTCGCCCACGGCTTTACCATCGAGATATATGCGAAGCCCGTCAGAAAGCGTCAATCCAAGGTGGTGCCATTTTCCTGCGCTAAGCGCCGTGTTCGAGACGACGTTCGCTCTGCCGGATTTCGCCCGGACCGCACCGGCCTCCAGCGATACCGCGAGGCCATCTGACTGGAGCAAGACGCCATCCAGGGAGGAAGGCTTCACCCATATCGAAAAGCTGTAGCCATTGCGTGCGCTTACTGCGGGCAGCAATACGCTTCGGGCGCCGTCAAACCCGACCCCCCCATTAGAGAAAGATGCCGCTATACGCGTTGCGGAAGATTGCGCGTGCAGACCATGAGGTCCGCTGTCCTGAGGATTTCCCTCCGGCTCTGCAAAATGGTAGATGGCGCTGCTAGCATCGTAGGTCCCTTTCGGATCGGAGGCAGATACCGCATTCTCGTTGCCGAAATAAAGGAATATTTCTGTTTGGGATGAGAGTTTGGGGACTTTTACCCAGACTAGCGCCAACTGATTTGCGCCATCCCATTTTTCAACATTAAATTTCAGTTCTGTCGCATCATCTTCCGCGATCAGACGCAAATCGCCGCCATCGTCGTTGGTTGAAAGAAAATCGAAATTTCCGGTATGCAGCCGGAGCAGTATCGGTGCATCCACGACCTCGGCAACCGGGCTGCTCAAGGTAACTTTCTTTCGGCTGGTCCATTCGTTATTCCACCAAGCATGGCTCGACAGGGAAAACGTGCATAACAGTAAAGCCAATAGAGAAGCAAAGACGCGCATGGAGGTTATCTGAATGAATTTGGTGCGATTATCCATGGATCAGATTACAGCCATTAGCAGTAACCATGAGCCGAACAGATCACTATTCTCGCCGCAAACAAAAGTGGAGCGACATGACTGATGATTACGCCGCAGCCTCGCGGCGGACACCATGATTTGACAGTGCGAGGATGTAACCATGGAGCAGATCCGGGCGTTCTGACCCCAACACTGCCGCTGGTTGCGCTAATCTGTTCGGATCAGTAGCGCCTCATTGAAATGAAAAAGAAGGAGAGTAGCGTTGGGGCATGGCCCGCTCTGTATGTAACTAAATTCCAAAGGGGAGATGTTCCAATGCTTAAAAATCGATCAGCATTAACGCGACTGTCAATTTTGGTGCTACTGACGGGCCTGTCGATGGCGACGACCATGTCGTCCGCAAGCAGAAATGGTGACGATGAGGAAACCGACCATTATGACGTCGGAGATAATCGGGGAAACGGCATGAATATCCAGCTTGGGCCCCGTCCTTACTTCCTCGTCAATGACATGCGGAGCGGCGCCCTTAAAAGCAAGCTGAAGCATTGCGGGAACGGCCCATTTTACAAAACTGATTTTTCCATCGCTCACCGAGGGGCCGCGTTGCAGTTTCCCGAGCATACGAAAGAATCCTACGTGGCCGCAGCGCGCATGGGTGCCGGCATCGTAGAGTGAGATGTGACCTTCACCAAAGACAAGGAACTGGTTTGCCGCCATTCCCAATGCGACCTGCATACCACCACGAATATCCTCGAAACGCCGCTGGCTGAAAAGTGCACCCAGCCTTTCAGGCCCGCCCAGCTTGATGCAGCGGGAAATCTTGTTCAGGCAGCCTCGGCACAATGCTGCGCCAGCGACCTTACTCTGGACGAATTCAAGACGCTAAGAGGCAAGATGGATAGCTTCGACCCCGCCGCAACCAGCGCCGCGGCCTACCTGGGCGGTAACCCCAGTTGGCGCACCGACCTCTACGCAGGAGCCACCAGCGGTACCCTGCTTACGCACAAAGAGAGTATTCGATTGTTCAAGAAACGCGGCGTGAAAATGACACCCGAACTCAAGAGTGCCAGCGTGGCCATGCCTTACGACAGCGATGGCGACGGCACCGGGGATTACACGCAGCAAAACTACACGCAGCAAATGATTGATGAATACAAGGCCGAAGACGTCAGGCCCCGAAATGTTTTTCCCCAGTCGTTCGACATTGGCGATATACGCTACTGGATCGCCAAAGAACCGGAGTTTGGTAAACAGGCGGTTTATCTGGACGACGCCAGCGTGGTTGCAGAGCTACCCACGGCTGCCCAACTCGCTGCTTACAAGGCAGAGGGCATCAATATCGTCGCTCCCCCCATATTTGCACTGCTGGATGTCAATGACAGCGGCAACGTCGTCCCCTCCAGGTACGCCCGCGATGCCAAGAATGCAGGACTCGACATCATTATCTGGACCCTGGAGCGTTCCGGCATTCTGGCCGACGGCAACAACGACTTCTATTACCAGACCTTCGATTCCGCCATCAGGCGTGAGGGCGATAAGATGAAGGTCCTGGATGTCCTTGCCCGCAACGTCGGTATCCGCGGCATATTCAGCGATTGGCCAGCGACCGTGAGCTACTATGCTAATTGCATGAACATTAGATAATCCAGCCCCAAGGGGCGTCTCGGCTGTCGGCCGCGATTTCCTTGCCCGGGCAACCACTTTGCCGCAACCGACATCAGCGACGCGCTCAATTTTACCTTCGCCAATGGTATGACCGCCGCCGGAGCCTTCCTCAACAGTTTCGATGGCGGCCCCATACTCATCAGAGTTTTGGGTAAGGACCAGCAAGTGCTCGAATCATATACCGTTGAGGTCGACCACCCGACGATAGCCTCAATTCGGGGATCTTCTTTGGCATCACCCGATCTACGGCCGACTTCGTTCGCTTTCGCTCGGCGGCCAAGGATTGGTGCTGATGACGTGACATTCATATTACCTGTCCCGGAACGCGAGGTGTACGCCATGCTGGTGTCAGGACTCAGCCTGATGGGCTGCGTGGCCCGCCGCCGTAATAAAAAACGATGCTTGAGCGTAGCACCGGATGCGTAAACGCGATGACAATCCGGCCCTAATGACGAAAAGAACCGATCACCTGTAGTGATTTTCCCAAACCGCCACTACCCCGTTAGCAGGTCCG
Source organism: Nitrosospira sp. Is2 (assembly GCF_033095785.1). Classification (GTDB taxonomy): domain Bacteria; phylum Pseudomonadota; class Gammaproteobacteria; order Burkholderiales; family Nitrosomonadaceae; genus Nitrosospira. The sequence goes on from NZ_CP137134.1 coordinate 1,395,681, forward strand.
TATTTCCAGACCCATCTTCCTACTCGCCGTGCCCGATTACCTCGGTAGAAATAAAGGTGGGTTTAAGTTTTTTCATTGAATCGGACGTGCGCGCGGCATCTGACAAATTCTGCGATAAAGCGGCTGTTGCCTTGGATACGTCATCTCCCTGAGATGTGGAACCGGAAGTGGTGGCGGTGACCGCGCTGGCATCCGCCACCGGGGTGCCGGTGGATGTGCCGGCAACGGCGATATTATCCGCGCCCAGCACGACCTGGGCGGCAATATTGAGATTGCCGGCCCGAATACCAGCATCCCCCGCGTTCACCGTGCCGGTGGGCGCAACCAGGTCGATGTCGCCAGCGGGCTTCCCGCCGCTGGAAAGGGCACCTATCCCGCTGCCCGAAGCCGCGCCTTGCAATTCCTGCGTCACGTTACCCTGGGCATCGACTTTGATGATCGGCGGAGGCACCGCGGTTGCACTCTTCTTGCCTTTACCCGCATCAATATCGCCTTCGCTCGACCACAGCAGGACGTCTCCACCGCCCACCGTGAGAATGCGCGACTGATTGACGGTGATATTGTTACGAGCAAAACCGCGCACGTCACCTTCGGCGACGGTCAGCATTCCAAGGACATCGTTGCCCACGTCTACCAGTATTGCGGGGGTATTGGTGAGACCGACAATCAAGTCCCCGCCCGGCACCATGAACTCGATATTCCCGCCGCGCTCGGTCTTTATACGGCTGGCAAACAGATTGACTTCTCCCTGGTAATTTTTAAAGGTGCCATCCTCATTCTTCTCGCGCAATCCCGGGAACACCAGCTCCAACGCCGCATAGCCGCGTTCATAGTCGGCGGCAAACGGGCTGTCCGGATTGTTGGAATCGCGTCCGGTGACCAGCAAGGCGGAATATATCATCGCCCGCACCATGCCCTGCTGCACGTCCGCATTCAGCGCCTGTACCGCTTTCACCGCCTGCAAGGCATCAGGACCCTCCAGGTTATCGTTCTTCACCAGCCAACGCGCCTGCCACAACAGGACATCAGCCGGGTTCCCCCCCGCCTTTTCCAATTCCGCAGCCAGCCGGTTGACAGCCCCGGTGTAATCGATCCCTTGCGCCCCCACCCCGGCCGCCACATGAATATCGGCGCCCCCGGCGGGCAATTCCGCATTATCGAGGTCACCGCGGCTGACGATTCCAGCGGAGGTGCCCAGGTCCACATTACGCCCCGCGGTCACCTCCAACCGCCCCAAACCGCCAACCCAGATTTTCGCGGTATCTATTCGGCTATTTCCGGAGGTAAAGGCAACATCCCGGCCTGCTTCCACCCGGCTGATATCCCCCTTGCTGACGTGCTGCGCCACAATCCCGAGATCGCGAACATCCTGTCCCGCACGTACCCGAACGGCCTTCGATAAATCCAGGTTTGGGAGGCCCTCAATGTTGCCCCGGATATCCCCAGCTACAGCATAAACTCGCGCCGGCTGAGTATCTCCGGTATGCACGGGAACGGCGGCATGAACAAGCACCACGTCCGCAGCCCTCACTGAGGTGGTCGGAAATTGGGTATACGTCGATCCTGGCCGGATCCCACTCGGGATCAGCGCTGGATCGCGGTCGCTCATGGATATAACCGCGGGGATATTGACGGAGTTCGTCGCCAATAGCGTCAACTGCGCGCGTGGCGAGGGGCTCAGCACGATGTCGGTAGGACCATCATTCATGACAATATCATTCTGAAAAGCCGTTGCCGATAGATTCGGCGGCAAAAGGGAAAGCAGGTCTGGTTGGTACCGTTGGCCCGAAATAGTGAAGTTGAGCCCGGGGCCATTGATGCCCTGGGTCTTTCGATAAGCTTCGGGTATATTTGCACTTCCCCCCCCGCCATTGTGCATCGTCACCTTGCCACTCAGGCTCTGCATATCTACACCACTGTCCTTACTGTAGGTCGAAAAAAGGCTCCAGCTTGGGCTGGTGGCATTGTTGACGTTAAACGCGGCGCCGGTGCCGGAAGACTGAACAACCAGATGGGGATTTAGCACGGTTTGAATATTGACATCCCCTTGCGCGCGCACTAACGCCCGCGCATCGCCCAGGGCCAGAATGGTGTAGAGTGGATTGCCGGCTACAGTCTGCCCGCTGCTCACCGAGCCACCTGCTGTTATAACGACATCGCCACGGTCGGCATAGTATTGGCCGCCCAGCAGGTCGCCCCCGGTTGTCACCCTCACGTCGCCGCCGCCGGTCGTCACCAGTTTTGTCGCATCCGGCGCAGCGGCGGTCATGCGTGCCTGCGTTGGGGCGCTGGCGGAAACGTTTTCCACGTTGCCGCGGGCCTGCAGCGTTACATTGCCCCCGCCCAGCGCGCCGACGCCTTGCTGGAACTGGTCGAAGCGTACCCACCAGGCGGGTTGGCGGGTGTACTCCCCGGTGGATGCGTTCACTGCCCCCTGGCGGAACAGCCAGTTGGAATAGAGTTGCGCCGAGGGCGCGCCGGTAATATTGCCCATCGCCACCAGGCTGACATCCCCTCCGCCCTGGCTGAACTGGCTATTGACGGGAACGACAAAACCGGCGGCGGTATCGGATATCCGTCCGGCGGTATAAATCGCGGACTTGTTATCGGCCAGTTTTATGTCGCCGCCTGCGGCGAGACGAATGTCGCCGGTGCCGGTGCGCACCAACTTGCCGGCTGCGAGGGTGATGTCGCCGCTGCCTGCCTTCACTGCCAGCGGATCGGCAGCATCGGCATCCGCGCCTGCAACCAGCCGGTAGCCCCATGAATCTCCTTCAAGCAGGGTGGCGGGCGTGGTGCCGCTACTGAAAGGCGTCGCCACGTTGAAGCCGTCCGAGAGGTTGTTATCAAGATTGAGGTTGCCTGCCGCCCTCAGGGTCAGCACGCCAGGTTCTTGTCCCGCGGGCCGGGTAGCGAGATTCCAGTCATTGCTGAGCGCAAGATCGCCGGCCGAGCGCACTTCAACCCCGCCGCGCACGTGGAAAACGGCATCACCAGCCTTGCCCAGACGCGACGCAATCGTGCCGGCGTTGGATGCAAAGCTGGTATTGTCGGTGTTCACCGTATCAAGGCTGAGGGTGCCACTCCTTGCGCCGGAAGCGGTCAGCGTCGTAATGTTGTCGTAAACCTTGACCGCTTCCACCGCTACCGACCCGGCGCCGCTGATGCTGCCGCCGATACTGCCGACTGCCACGTCAGTGCCCGCGCCGCTCCCGGTGCGCGGTGCGCGCAGCACTACTTTCCCCCCGTGTCCGTTGTTACCGCCCTGCACGTCGATCGCGCTGCCTTGCGCGAGGTTCAGGCTGCCCACGGCAGTGCCGATCTCCACTTCACCGCCACTCTCACCGCTACCGGTGGAAACGGCGTCGAGCTTCCCCCCAGCCAATACCGCCACATCGTTCTTCGCATGAAGATGGATGTTGCCCGCATCCTTGCCCGAGGCATCGACATGACCCGCGACATCCAGTTTTCCCCCGTCCGCCGCAATATGCACCTCCTTCGCCTTGACCGTGTCTGACGCAGCAACGCTGACATCGCCGGTGCGTACCCGCACCGTCCTCGCGCCATCGAATTCGCCCTGGTTGAGCATGGTGTTGAGAGCGGAGAAGTCCGGCAGCGTGGCCACATCCAGTTCGAAGCGCCCGCCGTTGCCTTTGGCGCCATTGCCGTCCTTCACGGTTGAGCCCTCCAAGCTCCCAGCCGGCAAGGTCCCCGCACCTTTCGGTGCGCGTACGTTCACCTTTCCTGCATCCGCCCCCAAGGGGGCGGACACGTCGACCTTTGCGCCCTCGGTCACCACCACATTGCGGTTATCGCTGACCAGTTCGGCGCTGCCGCCTGGCGACCCGCGTTGCACGTCGAAGAAAGCCACCGACCGTCCGGCTACGTCCACGACTGCATTTGCGCCCAGTGTAAGATCAGCGGACGTCGCGGTAAGTCTGAGCTGTCCAGAGGGCAGAATCGCCTCGGTATCCAACATCACCTCCGTGCCCGACAGCGCCCATTTCGCTCCAAGCGCATTTACCGCCGCGAGCGCACGATCCGCCGCAGTATCGGCGAAGTTGAGGGTGCCGCCTGCGGTCAGGCTCTGGCTGGCACTTTGCTCGCCGCTGATACGCGCAATGCTCATGTTTGCTGCATTGGCTACAATATCAGTAGTTCCTGAGCCGCGTCCGATAAGCTCATTTGCCCGAACATCGACCTGGGAAAATCCTTCGATCGCTTTGGCGCCTTCGCCGAGCACCAGCTTATCTGCCTGTATCGCCAGCGTACCGGTGCCGAGCGTACCTCCGGCGGTGAATGCCACCGCAGCCGGATTGGAAAGCGTGATGGCAGCGGCACGCAAATTGGCGGTTTTACCGACATTGCTCAGTCCGGCCAGCCCGCCACCTAACAGGTTCAGGGCTTGCAGGGTCGGCTTGCCGGCAGAGTTTACCCCTCCGACATCCACATCGCCGTACAGGTCAAAAGTGGTATAGCTTGTCAGCGTCAGCGAGTTCAGGCGATCCAGCGCGTCCAGTTCGCCCTGGCTGAGAATCAGACCCTCGGAACCGGACGGCGCGTTCCCAAAATTGACGCGCGTCGCACCAACCGTCAAATTACCCGCGACGGGATTATTCCTATCGTTGGCAAAACTGGTTGTACCCGCAAAGGCATTCTGTTTCGTGGCGTCCAGCGTGACCGAGTTTACTGAGCGGATCGTGCTCCCGGCTTCACCGATCAGGGCACCCTCGCTACGACCCGGGCTCCCGGTACGGGAAAAGGCGGCATGGGTGGAGGCGGCCCGCACCAGCGCTCCATTTCCCTCCGTGCTGTAGCCGGCGCCGGTAGTATTTGCCTTGCCTTGCGCGTCGATGGCACTGCCAGACTTGAGCGTGAGCGTATCCTTTGCGACCAGGATGATTTCCTCGCCCTTCAAGGCATGATCGGTGTCGTTAGCCAACGTTACTTCGTCCGTCCCTACATTGAGCGTCGTGCTTGCGCCGACCGTAGCCCCGGCACTACGCGTGCCGCCGATGAACAGGCTGGCCGCGCCGATGCTATTGAGCGTGGTGACCGCAATGCGGGTGGCAAGCGGATCGACGCCGGGAATTATGGAACCTGGCTGGCTGGTGATGGCGATTTTAGGCGCGCTGATGTCGACCGCAGCGCCCCGGCCCCCCACGCCCGCCGCGAGTTTGTAGATGGCATCCAGCTTGAGCCCCGCAGTCGTATCCAGGGATAGCAAGCCCGCGTCCTGCGGACGGCTGACCCCTGCGGCAAAGAACTCGGAGGCCCGGGTGAGAGTGATTTCTGAGCGTTGCAGAACCTGGTCGCGGGTCAGCACTTCAAAGCCGTGCCATAAAGCATCGCGCGGGCCGCCCGCGGATGCCCGGCTGTCGGTAACATAGCCGGGCACAACCTGGCTGCCATCCTGCTTGCTATAGGCTTGGCCCGGCAGCAGATTGGGCACATCCATATTCGGGCTGACAGCGTAAGCGCCCGGCAGCAGCGCATAGTGCCCGGGCAGCAGCGTATACACGCCCGCCGGCAGGCCCGGTATCCCGGAAAGATACACTGCATCTCCCGAGGCACGGTCGAAACCCACATTCTCCTGCCTGTCGCCGGGGGCGAACCCGCCCCTATTGCCTGGGAGGATGGCATAGGTTCCGGCGTCGTTGAGAATGTCGCGCGACCCACCTGGTCCCACGCTGAACTCATAGGCCTGCAAATCTCCACCCCCGGCGAGGTCGAGCGCGGCGCCCGTCTGCATGTCGATATTCGCCGCATCCATGCGGATGGATTTTTCGTTCAACGCAAGCTGCGGAATCTCGAACGCATCCGGCCTGTAAACCCAGCTACGCCCGTTCACCAGCATGCCAAAGGGAACCATGCTGCTGGGTGCGGCCGCCACGGAAGTCATGCTGCCATCCTTGAAGGCGACGGAATTGGTAGCGTTGAAATTCAGTTGGCCGAACGGCGCCCACACATTGCCGCCCTGCACGATATCCGCCGCCGTCACGGAAAGACTGCCCAGGGCGGACAGAGGTTGAGCTGGCTGCAGGCTATTGCGGGTGAAAGAAACCGTCTGTCCCGGTGCCTGGATGCTGAACTGGCTATAGGTGGTGGGAGCAACAACCGCACCGCTGAAGGCCAAGTCTCCGGCGCTGGCGAGCATGCTGGTGGGACGCTGTACGCCGGTGCTGCTTATTCCTTGCAGCCTGACTTCCTCGGTCCCATTCAGTTCTGCGCGCGCCATGCCGCTCAAGGTCAGGTTGCCCGCCAGTTCCAGCAGTTGCGAATCCGTCTTGAGAACGCCGTCGCCGGCAACCGGTGTGTTGACCACTTCCACCCGGTTTATGTCGTAATTGCCCAGCCGAAGGGTTTGCGCCTTCAACGTCGCTGCACCCCTTGCCATTTCGATACGCGCGGCATCGAGCACCAGCTCATTCAAGGGCAGCGTCCGGTTCGCCCCCACATTCAAGCCGTTTTCCAGCCGGATCGCATCAATGCTTTTAAGCGCGACGCGATCGAAGCCTGCAGCCTCCAGCACTGCAGAGCCGACCCTGGCCTGCCCGTTCAACCCGCTTGGTATAGCCGCGCCTGGAGTCAGGTCACCCACCTGCGGTGCCACAATTGGCGCCAGGCTCAGCACGCGCTCCCCAACAGGATATCCAAGACTTGGGTCCGGGGCAGTGAAGTTATTGCCCAGCACCAGATCGAATACACCGCCGCGACTTGAGCCGCTGCCCGCATGTGCCGCGAAAGCGCCGTCCAGCAGCCCACCTTCGCGCGCGCTGATGCGTAGCGACCCGGCGTCGCTGCCGATCCACTGCCCCAGTCCTCCCGCTTCATTCAGGATATCAAGACGAACCGGTGTGGCACCCGATAGCTCGATTTTCGAACCGGCCTCGGTCACGACATAACCATATTGAGCATGCAAGGCGACTTTACCCCCATTCAGCGCTTCGCCCTGGGTAAGGCGATTGCTGTCCAGAAAAGTCAGCGCCATGCCCGATACATCGAGGACCGCCTGCTTGCCCAGCCAGAGACCGTGAGCAGGATCAAATGCCTCTTGGGCTTCGAGGCCGTGATCAAGCGTTGCCGAAATGGTGCCGCCGGGCGCGCTGATGCGGCCCTGTATCTCCAGCAACTGCGCCGCCGCGAGCGTCACGTTTGCCCTTGGATCGGCCGCGATGCGCGCGCCAGCGCCGATCAGCAAGTGGCCCGCCCCATCGGCGGGATTTTTGGCGGTAAGACTCAAATTCAGCGGGTGGCGGATCAGGTCATCCAGCTTTACCTGGCGCGTGAAATCCTCCAGCCGACTGCCACTCGGCCGCAGGGTATAGTCCGGCTGCAATTCCAGGCTGAGGGTGGTAGGCGTAACCTTTGTGCCTGACGACACGGTCAGTTTATCCAGCCCCGCAAGATGGATGTTGGAAAATCCGCCGCGTTGGAAAAATTCCGCGTCCAGGTTGAGCGTGCCCGGCGTATTGTCCGGCACGCCGCCGATCTGGATCTTATTGCTGGACACGGTAAGCGTGCCCCCGCTGCCGCTATCGACCCCATAGCCGCGCAAATTGTCGGCAACGCCCGATACGGCGTTGCCGGAAATGCTGATTTCACCGCCATTGCCGGGGATGACTCTGCCTTCCCCGTCCACCCTGAGCCGGCCGCCACCGGTGACGTCCAGCAGCGTGTTCTGCCCCAAGGCGACGTTGTCTCCCGCGCTAAGCGCGACTTTGCCGCCATGCACCAGCGCTACCTCGCCGGAGCCCGGCGGCATGCCCGGCAATTCGTTCACCCAGGCCCCGCGTGCCGACAGCGTCACGCCATCCGCTACAGTCAAATTCACTGGCGCGGACGCGATATTGACATCGTTTCTTGCTGAGTTGAGTACAATCGAACCGCCCCTGGCCTCGATATCGCCGTCGACTGTCAGCCCCTGCGCGGCAATATGCACGCTGCCTCCCAGCGGAGCACGCAAAGCCTCGCGCACGGACGCAGCATAGTTGCTGAATATCTCCAGATTGGCGATCTTATCCTTGCCCAGCAGCGAAGGGTTAAGGGTTAAAGTACTGACGAGATCGGACGAAAGCGCATCGCCAAACTTGAACCCCGCCGGCAGGGCAACGCCGGCGCCACCCAGTTCGACCACCTGGTTGAGCTTGTGGTCGACTCCGGCGCTGAGAAGGGGGTTAGCCACAGGGTCGTTGCCAACTGTCAGCCGGGCGCCAGCAGGCATGATGCCTGCGTCGCGCTGTACCTCGCCCACGACAGTGCGGCCCTGGATATCAGCCTGCATCACGTTCGCGCGCAAACCAATGACTTCCAGCGCGCCTGCATTCTTGCCCTCGGTATAGCCGGGATCGTAATTGAAGCTCTGCCCGAGGTCGATCACCTCTTTCACATTCCAGCGTCCGTAATCCTGCACATAACGCGTAGCGATGCCGTCATAGCGCACATCGGCGCGCGCATCGGCGATGTCGGTCAAAATCCCACGCGACATAATCAGCGTGGTGGGGACGCTTGCCGGCGAATAGCGGAGGCTTCCGCCCGAGAGATCGATTGCGGCGCCGGCTTCGATGATGCTCTCTCCTTGCGAGCTCACGCGCACCGTACCACCCTGGGTGGAGCGTTCAGCCACGCCGCGCTCCAGACGCGCCTGGTGGGATTCGAGACTGTCCTTGGCAATCAGTGTGGGCTCGCCCGCGGTGGCATTGGCTAAAGCGCGGTTAATATCGACAAAAACCTTCTGGCTGCGCAGCGGCCCATCACGATTCACCGGCGAGTCTTTCAGCTCATCCCCGCGCAGTTCGATTTCCACGCCATTACGGGCTGCGGAAATTGCCACGTTTTCCAGTCCAGCGACATTGATGCCCGCACCGCTCGCTATATGAACCCGGGCAGCAGCCGAGACAGGCGCATTAAATACCTCCCTGACTGGATCATCGGTAAATAGCAAGCTGGGATTGTCGATCGCGATGAAATTCACTTCGCCGGCCGGCGCGTTGATCATCGCACCATTTTCCATCCGGACGTCCTGTCCCACCACCTTTACCTGCGACGGAAGCACGAGGCCGGTGCCTGTCAGCCCATCCGGCACGCCGGTCTTGTCGGATACGTCTGGCAATATTTCGGTCAGGCTGCCCGTGCCGAGGACCGCGTGGCCGCCGCGGGTCGAACTATCCTGTGCCGTGGCCGCATCCTGCGCCATCAGATATATCGAACCGTTAGCGACCACCGAACTGGTCGCGCGCGCGATGCCTTGCTGGTTTACCGCGTACCCCACCATGGTGACATTGCCACGCGGCGTGCTCAGTTCGCCCAGATTGGTGACGTGGCCGAGCTTGTCGCGTGCAGCATCCTTGAGCGCGACGGTTTGACCATCGAGCTTGCCATCCTTGACACCCGTGTTGGCGGTTTCGAAGTCACTCAAGCCAACCGGACTATCCACCTCCACCAGCAGTCCGCGCACGTTCGCATCTGTGGGCTGCGCAGAAGCCGAACGCAAAAACACCTTGGTGCCCGCCGCCGCAACCACCTGGCCGTCGGCCGCCTCCACCCTGCCTTTATTGATGACGGTGGGCGCGATCAGCATGACGCGGCCCTGGCTGCCGGCGGTGATGCGCGCGCCCTCGAACACCTTGACGAAGCCTCCCGAGCCTTCGAATTGCGGGCTTGTCTTCTCGGGGGTAAGAAACGCATTCAGAATGAAGTTATCCTTGATATCCAGGCTGCTGGCGGTAAAGCTGTTGAGATTCACCTGGGACGAGCCCATGAATGCAATGCCATTCGTATTGACTAGAATGATATTCGCCTTCTGCCCCGTGGCCTGGCTGATGATGCCGGCGATAACGCTGGGATCGTTGTCCCAGACCCGATTAAGGGTAGTGAAGTTGGCGCCCTGCACCAGGTTCTGCTCGACAAGACTCTCCACTTGACTGAATTGCACCGAATGGCCCGGGCTGACGTTAAAGCTTTCCCAATTGAGAATGGCTTTGTCACCCACCTGGTTGACGATGGCCTGATGGTCATGGACGTGATAATTTGCCTGACCCGACGTGACAAAATCCGGTATCCCGCCACCGCAACTGCCGCCAGCGCACGGCACGGGCAACTCAGCCTGCGCAGTTGTCCCTATCAGCAAAATTGTCAACAGAAGCCCCTTACTACCGGCCGCCTTGCGACAGCCCCGTGCCGATTCTGCCGCCGGAACCAGCATGCCCAAGGTCGTGTTGAAAATTAATTTGTATAGTTTACGATTCATTTTTTCCACCTGCGCCCGGACGGGAAGCCTTGATATCCCGCCTCATCCCACCTTGCGTTATCACGTTATTCTGTTTAAACCCGGCTTCGATCGGGCGTTGGGGCGATGTATTCGAGCGCCAGCTCGATCTCATCACCACGCTTGCCGCACCAGGAAATGCACCCGTTTGTCTCCCGCCTTGGTCCTGTTAACGTCCTCAAGCGCAAGCGCCCAGCTAAAGTCAGCGGACGCTCCCTTCCATGCTTTGAGATGAAATCCCATGCCGGTACCCGCCAGGTCGAACCGGTCTATCTGGCCGGGCAAGGGCTGCTGCACGCGCACGACCCCGCCATCGATAAAAGCCACCAAGCGAAACTCGTCGATTGGCCTGATCAGATAGGCGGCGTAGTTGGGGGTAAAGACTTCAAATTGTCCGGTTGCGCTGTCGTCGCCCAAGGCCGCAACTTCGAGGTAGCCGCGCACCGTATTTATCCCGCCGACGATGGACTGCTCGTTGTTGATAAGCGGCTGCGCTGCAATCTGCCAAGTCGCACGCCCCGTCCATCCCCACCCCCCGGGCATGGTGTGGGTATGGGAAAAGTTACCACGCAGAAACATATAGTTTGAATGTGCCTTGAAACGCTTGTTGGCAAATTCGGCTTCACTTCCTACCACGTCGCGCAGGTGAAAATTCAGCGAGAGTCCAAGCTTGGTGGCACTTCGGCCGCCAACCCAGGTGCCATCCCATCCGACAGTGAATGGCATATACGTGATGGGCGTGTTGAAATTACCGCCCTCAATCAGATTGACTGTCTGCCCGAAGTCCTTGTAGTCGACACCCAGGGTGGCGGTATGGAAGAATCCATCGACGCCCGGCAGGGGAAGGATATAGCGCCCACCGACCATTACGCCGTTGCCCAGCACATTAAGCGCCCCCACTGACGCTACGTTGGAATCAGAATAGACGCTGTATAAGGCGAGGAAGCCGCCGGTCGGAACCGGCATTGTGTAATTGGCGGAAAATACCTTGCTTTCGTCCGGATTCTGCGGTGCAACAAGGCCGGTGAGGCCAAGGCTATGCTGCCGGTGCCAAAGGTTGTCCCAACTTACATTTGCACTGAGCCGGGTAAGTGTTGTATTCGGGATCTGGCGGCTGTTCAGTTCGATACTGCCGTGCAGAGGAAGCTGATCCTTCACTTTCAAATCGACTTCCACCGTACCCGGCGTCTTTCCCGCTCGGAGGACCGGCGTGACGCGGCGATCGGCGGAACGATTCAGGCTCGCCAGCTGTTTTTGCATTTCCGGAAAGTTTGGAACCTTCCCCTCGGCCAACTCGGGTATCGTGGCTTTAATATCAGCGGGACTGAAATAGCGCGAATCCACCACACGCAAGCGCTTCACTGGCGCTTCCGTCACCGCCAGCCGCACAACCGCATCTTCCACTTTTTGCTGGGGAATCGTCACCAGCACGGTCAGGTAGCCCGCGGCGTGGTACGCACGCTCCAGCGCGTCGCGCGCCCGCTCCACATCGTCGAGGGTTCTTACTTCGCCAAGGTGCGGATAAACTGCTTCTTCGATCACCGCAACAGGCAATAACGTGGCGCCTTCGACGCGGTATTCGAATACATCAAACTGTGAATTTTGTGCATATGCGCTCGACATAGGCATGAGGCCGATCAAGCACAACATGCAGCTTGCACACAGCGCTTTTTTCGCCATTCGCACGATTTGAGAGCTCAACTGAAGCATTCTTATTTTTGTTCTTATAAGCGCAAAACGGGACAGCCCGGGATGGGCTGTCCCTTTCACAGGGTCGGGACAGCGTTGCACCGTCCTGATAACGTGAAAAGCCTACTGGAACGCAGGCTGGCAGGAATTGCCGAGACGTGCACCCTTGCCGGTGGGACCACTGGAACCGGCCACCGGTGTGGCGAATATACCCTTCAGATCGCTTTCACCCAGCGTGGTGGTTACGGCCGAGATCAGGGCCGCCCCCGAGGCACTGGCGGGACTGACGGAGCCCCCGGCAGTGAACGCTGCGAGTTCAAACCAGAAGTCGTAGGAGCCATCCATCGCTTCCGCGCGCTGTTGGGCGTCGGTGTTGGGGGAGGCACGATTCAGCTTGACGAACGCCCACCGATCAGCGGTAGCGGTCGGGGCCGGCGTGTTTTCCATCGACATTACGCCCAAGCCAAACTGGTTTGCACCCGTCGCCGTGTTGAGCGCGGTTTTCACGCCGCCTGTGCTGGACTGCTCGGTGACAATCGCGGTGCCGGTGCTGTCAGTGGCGCGTGCCGGTTCCAGCGCACCCTGGGACGTCCCCGTGGCACAAGGCTTATCCAGGAAACGTATATTGGACGCCGACTGAGTGCCGGAGGTTGGGACGCGGCGCGCCAGGTTTACTATCGAACCGGCAGGCCCGCCGAACAGGCTACCGTCCACGCTGCCGATGGTGCCCTGGGAGGCGATAGAGGTATAGCGCTGGGCGGGCATGCTGGGCTGGCAGGCAGGGGTGAGATTGGGGGCGGTTGCGGAACCATCATCGCAAGTGGCAGCCAACAACCCGGCCGTAACATCATTCTTCTGCAATTGGTGGTACAGGGGGTAGCTTACCGCTACGCCGAAGGCCTGGCCGATGTTGGTCGCCACCTCTGAACCGATCTCGCCGAGTTCCGCCCGGATAGCCAGGTTCTGCTTGTTAATCAGATACTCGGTATCGGAAAAGCCGCCGTCGGGATAGCTTTGCCCGGGAAGCGCGGATGCATCACCCTTGACCGAAGCGGTGAAGGTCTTGGTAACGACGTCGGCGCAGTTGTTGTAGCGGCCGATGTTATAGGCTACACCGTTCAAGGTCACACTCGTCGAGCCAGCCGCACCCCCGGCGCACTTGCCCCCGGCACCGAGCAACGCCAGATTGTTGATACGCTTCAGATTACCCGGCAGGTAGCCGTTGGGATTGGGCTCGGCGGCCATGCTCAGATGCGGTGCGTAGGCGTTGAACGAACCGCCCTCAACCGTGTGGTATACCACGACTTTCTTTCCGGCCAGCGAACCGGCGGCTGAACTCATGGTACAGGCATACGCCACGCGGTCTCCACTGCTCTTGCCTGGTTCGGTACCGGCGGCTTCCAGATACATGTGCGCATCATTGGTGCCGCCGTTGCCGGCCAAGCCGTTGCAAAGCGACATCACGCTGCGGAACACTGCATTGGTGGGCGCAGATGCGCCGGACAGCCACACGTAAGTGGTTGGGCCGGCGGCGATCTGAGCGGGAGTCAGCGCGAAAGCAACCGGAGCCGTGCCCAGCGATGCGATGGCCAGGGCGATTTTACTCAGTTTCATTTTCATTTTATGTCCTTTTTTAACTGATTGAATACTGCAACAAATCCCTGCGCTTTCTTTTCCGAGATAGAGGAAAGCTTCAGCGGATTTACGATTAGACGCCCGTACGGCGGCGGACGATCATGCTGAGCATCCCCAGGCCGGCGAGCAGCATGGCCCAGGTCTCGGCTTCAGGCACGGGGCTGGTGATGGTAAGAACACCTGCCTCGCTTAACGAAACTTTGGTGAATTCGCCAGCACCGATGGTGCCGTCGTGGTTCAGGTCAAAACCGAAGGGGGTCTTGGTGGCCTGGGCCAAGTTCGAAGTGGAAGAGGTGGTCAGAAACCAGAAATTCTGATCTGTACCCACAGCTTGTGTGGTGTCGACGGTCGTCTTCTGAAGCCAGGTATCGCCCTGCCCAAAGCCGTTAATCGCGCCGAAGAAGGTATCGGAAGGGTCCGTCGCGGTGGCAACGCTGGCGCCATTAACGACGGTGCCATGGGTGCCACGGCTGTTGTTGGCATCGACATACTTGTCCATGCCGTTCATGGTTTTCACGTTGGCGTTGCCCTGGCTCGGGAATGCGTCAACGTTGCCCGTGGTCAGGTAACGTGAACCGCCTTTAAGATTCCGATCGGTATCATCCAGCGCGATTACGTTGAATTCCATCTTACCAAGATTAGACGCACCAACAAAGCTGGTCAGCTGGCTCCATGATGCGCCGTAATCGCCCGTCTTAAGATCCCAGCTTTTGGTATAGCCGGCCTGGCCGTTCGCTGCGATCATATCGTCCATCTTGAAGCCGAGATCGAACAGGCCAGATATGTCGTCACCGCCGGTGGTAGCGGAATCGCCACCGTAGTAGCGTACGTTGAGCAAGAGCTCGCCGTTGCCGCTCGGACCGCCGTCGATGGCGGCAAAGGCGGGGGTTCCCGCGGCCATGATTGCCGCGACTGCGAGTGCCTTGAGTTTTAATTCTATTTTCATTGCTGATGCTCCCTTAAATGAATTAATGAGTTGCCTGAGATCTGACCAGGCCAGTCGACCATGGGTCGATATGTCCAAGTCTCTTCGGTCAACATCTAACATCTTTGGAGCAACCCGGCTGCCTCCCCTTATGGGAGACCCGTAGCTTTCCGTCCCCGCTTCGCAACGGGTTTGGCTTTATCCCTGACCATCGCAAACACTTCTTACCGGCCGCCGCCAGTGTATGAAAACACCGTTAAGCGCTTGTGAAGGGCTGTCTTGCTTTTCGTGATACTTTCCGGCTATTTTTCTGTGCCTGTCGTCACGGCTCAGCAATGCGATCGCTGTTCCATTCCGCCTCCGAATGGTAATGATGGGATGTGACGGTATATCGTTAGCACGACTCGCTTTTCATGGAGCGTTCGGACTATACGGTAGAGCGCGAGGTTACAAAGGCCGGCGATGCTGCTGACGGCGATTTTCTAGACGACTATGCTTCAGGCGGGAAAGAACCGGGAGGTGGACTATGTGAGAGATAATGACTGGAGCGTGAGATGCGATGACGGATAACGGGAAATATGCTTTTCAAACGGTGGCGATGCGGAACCTCACTGCCGGGCCGGCCACTGGTTGCAGCGTAAGGCGGTTGGAAGGCTGCGACCGTGGGGAGGTCCTATGACGATGCCCCTAGAGCGTGATCTTCAATGCCATTGCTTTAGCCACGGCGTGCGCACGGTTATTGACATCCAGCTTGCGCAAGATTTTCTGCATATGGTTTTTTACGGTAAGAGGGCTGATATTGAGCGACTGCGCAATTTCCTGATTGTTCTTGCCGGACTGAACATGGCGCAAGATTTCGGTTTCGCGATCAGTAATGAGTTTCCTGTTTTTCCCCGTAACAGCCCCGTCCTTCCGATGCCGTTCATGGAACAGCATCCGCACTAATGCCGTGTGCATGTGAGGCATCAATAATTCGAGGAAATACGCATGGCGCTCGGTCAAGGGGACGGAAAACTGTGTGAAGGCGAAAAAACTGCTTGTACGGCCGCTGGTGTCATGCATTCCGTGCGCTGCAATGCGATCCAGAGCGTCACGCTTGAGGTCGTTGGCGAATTGGCGGTACGCAATGGCCTGAGGCTTACTCGGGCACAGCAGCAACGGCTGATTTTCGTCCGCGCTCCAGGCGGACATGAGGCGGAAAATGATTCCGCCCTCCGCACGGCAAAGGTCGGAAAATTTGGCCGCGCAAAATTCCGTGCGGCTAAACTTTTCGATACTGATGGATTCTTCAGACCCGTCGTCGAATATGCAAACGAGCATGACATGTGGCAGGAGACTCTGCACCTCCCCCTGTGCCCACAAAAAAAATTGATGTCGCTGCGTTATGCAAGTAGATGAATCTATAATCCGGAACAGATACTCGATTTCTCGTTCCGTCAGAGCAATAAACCTTTCAGTGTCTCTCATGCCCGGCTTTATGTTATGCGCGTCCCCGGTCACAATCTTGGGCACACGGTTTTTTTTGAACTTCTATCAACCGTAGCATTCTCGGACGTTCGCATGACAGAAACATTAAGATCATGTGTCATCTACGTGAATATGGCGTAGGCGGAAAAGCTCATGGCACCGGCTTTGGCATTTGTTTTCCCGTGACTGGAACTCGGGTTGCAACCTTGTCCGCACGCGTTCCCGTTGCCATCGCCTGTGCAATATGACAAGCGATAGTGCGACGGGGGCTACGTATCAGCCCGGGTTTACGCCTTCACGTGGTGGCTCCCGCCGACGGAACAAGGAATCATTCTCGCCCGATGGGTCTGGTGAAGCCGGAAACATGGACGAACCGGGTTGAGTTTGCTGCTGTTGATCAGCCTGTGGTTGAGCGGGTTGTTTTTGATCGAAAGGGGAGTTGGTCTGATTCTGAGGCTGGGCCTGCGGCTGGGAGGCTCCGCCTCCCGCCTCGCCCGGCAAATAAATAAACTTCCATTCGCGATAGCTGTCCGCTTCTGCGAAAGACTTGTAGCGCTCGTGAAAATTTGCCTTTTTAAGGGGTTTATGAGCCGAGAGACTGTGTACCCCGGTAATCCCGACGCCAGGCCGGCTGATCAATCCCCATTCGGCAACCCCAGTCATCGGGTCATGAAAAATCTTGCGCAAATGCCGGGTGGCGGTGGGGAAGCGATTGTCGAGAAGCAATTTTTCGAGCGAATCCGGATAGCGCTTGGCGCCGGGAGAATTCTCGTAGTACGATCCAATCGCGAGCCTGAACTGTTCTCCGACGAATAAAAGCTCTTTTTCCTTCTCACGCCGCGCTTCGGTTTTCCACACCTGCCCCGCGCCAGCCAGCGCAATGCCGGCGAACGCAACTACGAACATTATCCAGATGAAGGTATAACCTTTTTCATTGCACATGCTAGACATGCGACACCTTTCCATCTTTCAGCTACCAGGCGCCGTAATATGTTCCGTTCTTCGCCTGTCCTGGCGCGCCGCTTTGGACATCGTACAAGCCCCCCGACCCGTCCGCGGGAGGAACTGCGATCCATGTATCCGCGCTTTCAGTAAGAGGGTCAACCGGAACGGCGCGTAAATACCGCTTCTCCACCAACTCGGCGAGATCGGCCGGATATTTGCCGGTATCGCTGTAAAACTTGTCGATGGAGTCGCGCATGACATTCAGATCCTGGCGGAGCACTGTTTCCTTTGACCGGTCCAGCGAATTGAAATATTTAGGCGCAACAATGCTGAGCAGGGTCGCGATGATTGCCATCACGACCAGTAGTTCGACCAGGGTAAAGCCGCGATAGCCCTTGTCAGGGATTAATGCGCCGCTTTGATTTTCCCCCTGCCTGTTCTGCATGATTAAGTCCCCGGAGGCGTATGGCAGGCTTACTAAGAAGTTTTCCTAACGCTGCTCACCATTTGTCGTAAGCGATACCGTTTAAGCCGGTCTTTTGAGATCGCGAGTACACATCAAAAACGTCGTCGCCTTCCTGCGGATTATCCGGGGGACTTTCGTAAGCGCGTTTCCCCCACGTTTCCGCATCGGATAACGAAGGGTCCTCTGACATTGGATCGCGCGGCAACCGGCGTAAAAAATAGATTTTGCGCTTTTCCGGGTCCTTGATGTCCGGCACGCCGGTGATCAGATCCTCCAGTTTGCGCGGGTATTCCGATTCATCTGCTTTCCTGGCGATCCGGCCGTCACTGACCGCGCGTTTGTACGCATCGATTGCTTCCCGGATCTGCCGCAGTCCCACCCGCAATTCCTGTTCTTTTTCCCGCTTCACATGCAGCTCATACAAGGGAACAGCCGAGGAGGCCAGCACTGCCATAATGGCGACCACAATGGTTAGTTCGATGAGACTAAAACCGCTCTCGGCTTTTAGCCTTGCGACGAACTCTCTTGTCGCCATGGATTCCAACGATTAGCGGATATCAATACTGACGGCAGGCGGCAATGGAACTTCCGGAAGACCTGCGCTTTCGCCCTGTAGGGTGAGGCTCTTGATCGAGACTTGGGTTGTGACCGGTTTTTGTGCAACCGCTTTGAATCGCAGTTCCGCAAATCCTCCTCCCTTACCCAGCTTCAACGACCGTGATCCTGATTTCTCGCCTCCATCCAGCAATTCCAGTACGCTCGGGTCGTAGCTGAGTTCCAGCTCTGCAGGTGGCAGCGCGTCGGCTCCGCCCAGGCTTACGCTGACCGCGAATTCCTTGTCGGCAAGCACTTGCTCGGGTCCCACCAGCATCAGGACAGGAACGCCATCGGCGGCAGGGGCAGCATCCCTGGAAGGCCTCGGCTCGTCTGTTGGAACTGCAGACTCGGCGGCCAAACCAGCCCCACCACCGGTCCCCGTGGGTGCCATTGCTAGCGAATTGGGTGCGCTCTTTTTGATTGTGACGGGACGCGCCCCTACCGCGTTCTCGGTGCCAAAATGAAGATCACTGTCCGCTCTTGCCGGGCGGGAGATATTTCGGACGATACGGGGGGTTATCAGAAGCGCAATTTCAGTCTTATTGCGCGTGAAATTCTGGTTCGTAAACAGTTTCCCAACCCATGGCAGTTCACCCAATCCCGGGACTCTCGTAAGCGCTGCGCGTTCGTCGTCGCTGATCAATCCCGCGAGAACCTGTGTTTCTCCATCCTTAAGCGCAAGCGTGGTGGCGGCGGTACGGGTCCCTACCTGATAGGCGAGGCCCCCATTTGCTATCGGCACCTCTTTGACAATATTACTCACCTCGAGGCTGACTTTCATCGAGACCTCGTCCTGCAAGGTGATTGTGGACTCGACGTCCAGCTTGAGCCCCACTTCAAGATAGCTCACGGAGGACGCCACGCCGACGTTGGCGGTCGCGGTGGTGGTGACTACCGGAACCTTATCGCCAATGAGAATTTTTGCCTTCTCCCGGTTTTTCACCCGGATGCGGGGATTGGCTAGAACGTTGATAATTGCCTCGGTTTGCTTGAGATTGATTACCAATGCCGGGTTGAGGATGATAGCCGTCAGGTTATCCAGGCCCCCGGTGCCACCATTGATTCCGGCGGAACTTATTCGAAAATCTGGCGGTGGAATACCAGCAGCAGCCGTGGCTGCGTTCAGCATATTCACCCGAACCTGATCCGGGTATAAGAAACCGAGATTGCGCAGAAGATCGCGTCTGATTTCGAGCACTTCGACTTCCAGCATGACCTCCGGATCAGCGAGGTCATTCACGGCAACCAGTCGCTCGACTAGGCGGATCGCATCCGGCGTATCCTTCATGACAAACGAATTCAACCTTTCGTCGACGTGCATATCCTTGGTTTTGACCAGTCCTCGGACCATGGCGACGATTTGCTTCACATCGGTGTTCACAACGAAAAAACTGCGGACGCTCAACTCCTGATACTCCTTCTGCTTGGCGGGCGTATTCGGATAGATCAGCACCGAGTTTTCGTTAAGCACCTTATGGGTGAGCTGATTCGTCATGAGCAAGAGCTTGAACACATCCTCAACGTTGGTATCGCGCACAAAAATGCTGGTTTTAGTATCCTGCCTGACATCCTTGTCGAAAACGACGTTTATCCCCGCGGCGCGCGCCATTATTTCAAAGATGGATTTCAGACCGGCGTCGCGGAACTCAAGCGTAACCGGCTTTTTATACGCGGTTTTCAGAACCGGCCCGACCTTTTCAGCCTGGAACTCCATGTCCGTGATGAGTTGTAGGAGACGGCGGGCGTCCTTCTGCTGCGGATTTTCCTGCAGAACAGTGCGGAGCTCCGGTTCGGCGGCCACATAATCTTTTCGCGCCATCAGTTCTTCCGCCTGTTTCAGTATCACACCGTGGCGGCGGTCCATGTCCAGCCCGGCCAAGCCTTCCTGGGAGCGATCGTTGTGTGGATTTATCTCCAGTGCGCGACGATAGCCTTGCTCCGCAGAAGCGACATCGCCTTTCGAGCGCGCAATATCTGCATCCAGCAGGTGACGCGCCGCTACTGCCTCTCGCTGACGCGCAAGTATGGTGCGGATTTCAAGATTATCCGGCTCCTTTCTTGCCGCCTCTTCGAGGCTGGCAAGCCCCATGTCTATCTTGCCTTCGGCAATCAGGCGTTTGCCTTCCGTAAACTCTTTCTTGGTTGCGCACCCCGCGAACATGACCAGGAACGCGACAAACAGAACAACCGCTCCCGCCCTCATCGAATCTCTCCGACCGGTGCAGTGGCAAGCATCTGCTTGGCATTGAGCGGAAGATAAGTAACGATGATTGCATGGTCGTTCACCTCATCCAGGCGGTACTGGCTATTGATTTTCTCTCCTGGCTTGACAATATAATTACGTTCAGCCAGCGCAAGGAATACTTGGGTTTCCTCACCCTCAATAATCTTGCCGAGATATTTGAATTGAAGCGGCGGCGGTGGAGGCGGTTGATTTTTTTCGGCCTCAGATTGGGGAGGGGGAGGGGGTGCCCACGATTGAGCACGAAAAATGTCTCCGGCCTGGGTGCTGAATTTCCTGCGCTCCAATCGATCGAGCCGAAGCAGTTCATTTTCCCGCGCGTTTTCGCTCGACGAGCGAATTTCAGCCGTAGGAGCCTGTTTTCGTGGAGTTGCTTCTTCTTTAACCTGCTCCAGATCCGCAGTGCCATCCTCTCCACTGACCCATTGGGCGGCAAGAAGCGAGGCTAGCAATGCCACCCCCAGCCATAATGTGCGCCGCCCGCTTGGTGCCCCCGCTCCTGTCATTCCGGGCCTTCGCTCAGATAGAGATTGAATTTGAGATTCGCGTCCAGCAACTCCGAGTCCACCCCTTCACGTTTAATCGCAACATCCACCAGCGCCATTGGCGGAACGGCACGCAACGCACCGGCGATAAAACCACGCACCTGGGAATATTTACCCCGCACCGGCACCAGCATCTCATAGCGCGCGAGCTTCACCTCCTTCTCCCGCACCAGACGGTACTCGGTCCCGCTTATCTCTACGGCGTGCTCTGCCGCGGACTGTACCACCTCGTTAATCCAGAACGGAGTGGAATCAAAACTCGGAAAAAACTCGTAAAATACCTGCAGCCCTTCATGTCCTTGTACCGCCTTCCGGATGCCTGAGCCGCTTGTGCTTGTCCGCGCGGGTTCGGCCTTCAATTGCGCCTGCATCGTTTCCGCCTTGATCATAAGCGCGCTCGACTCGGCGCGCCGCGGTAACACTGCCGCGAAAAAAAACACTGCGGAAAAGACAAACAGCGCGAAACCGATTTTTCCAGGGGTACCCAGCCGTTCCGCTTGCCAGCGCATGCGCAGCCAAGTGTTTTGTAAAAAACTTAGGCCCATATTGCGGTCAACAGAAAAATGACGGGCCGATGAGGATCGTCCCGCTTGATTTCATATTTGAGCAGGTGGGCATCCTTAAGCACCGGCTCACGTTCCAGCGCGCCGACGAAATCCAGCATCGCCGCAATGTTCTTTGCCTCCGCGCCGATACGCATCATGCGACCGGCAGGGTCCGGTTGGAAGGAGAGCAGAGCCACATCATGGTTGGCGGCATATTCGACCGAATCAAAAAGCGCTTGCCACGGCAAATCAAGCTCGCTCATTACCGCATTGGCTTTTTTTACCTCCTGCTTCATGTCGCGGCCGACATACGACGACGATGACGATGACGAAGACGAAGTGCCCTGGGGCGCCGTGGTGCGCTGAACCCGCCGCTCAACGCTGGCGATACGGGTATCCCAATACGCCACCTCGTTCATGGCCAGATTGAACTCATACAACACAGCGCCCAACATCATGAGGCCAAGCGACATAATGATATAGCCCACGCGCTCCGCCCCGCCGCCGGTGTCCGGAAATCTGAGTCCAAGGCGGCGCATCAGGTTGCCCCGGCCGTCACTTCGGCAATGGTTGGATAATGCGGCGGAGCAGGCATGCTTTCAGTCTGCAGCGGAGCAATGCGCCATCCGCAGTCCTCCGGCAAGGCGAATTCTTGATGCTCTGGCGCAAACAGGTAGACCGTCTCGTCCGCTTCCTTGCTTCCGGAGAAGAGTGTTGCCTCCTGATGAAGCACCGAGATCAGTTCATCTTCCACATCGTGCAGGATTCGCTGGTTACTTATGCGTTGCCACGCGCCATTCTCCAGCAAGGCGATACAAACCCGTCCGGTTTCCAACAATGCGAACCATGCGCGGTTGCTATTGAATCGCTTGTACCAGTGATCAAAAGCGCCCGTGAGATAGGGTTCGACATATTTCAGCCTCGCCTTGCGCTGCGAGCTGATTTCCGTCATCCGTTCCAGAAAACTACGCTCAATCGCAGCGCATACCCCCCCGCTGCACGGATCCCACCCACTTACGCTGATGACCCATGTCGCGGCCCGGTCGCCATATACCTCGCGCATCTGAAACGCGGCATAGGCGTGCAATTCGGCCGGGGTCGCAATCGATGGCTGAGCGGGCAGGACTACGTAGCGAACAAAGGCGTTGGAAATGGTGATGCTTATGTCCACTCCGCCGGCGTGTTCGATTATCCGCTCGAATTGCTCAAGCGGAGCCTCCCACGCGGGCAACCCCGGCTTCTGTTCGCACGTGGCGGCAACCCGAGCCGCTTGCTTCGGCTTTATACCCTTGCGCAGCCGCGCCATATCGACCCGTTCGGGCGCAAGAAAAACCTGCATCCGGTCACGCCACAATGGTGACACGATTGGCCTCCTGCAAGCTCGTCTGCCCAGACTGCACCATCTCGAGCGCTGCGTCCCGAAGGAAACGAGTGCCATTACGCTTCGCTGCCTCCTTGATTTGCCGTATGGGTTCACGCGCCACGATCAGTTCGCGGATTTCATCATTCAAGATCAGCATCTCCGCAATCGCGCTTCGTCCCCGATAACCGCTGCCCCGGCACTGGCCACAGCCTTTTCCGGCGCGAAACCGGAAGGTTTCCGCCCGTTCCGGAGTAATTCCGGATGCCGCTATCAATTGCTCGTCCGGACGCTCTTCGGCTGCGCAATGCGCGCAGAGCAGGCGGACCAATCTCTGTGCGGCGATTCCGTTCAGGGCCGAAACGAAACTGTAGGGGTCGACCCCCATATGCGAGAAACGGCCGATGACATCGAACACGTTATTCGCGTGAACGGTGGTAAACACAAGATGGCCGGTCAATGCCGCCTGGATCGCGATTTGCGCCGTCTCCGGATCGCGAATTTCTCCAACCATTATTTTGTCGGGGTCGTGACGCAGAATCGAGCGTAAACCGCGCACAAAGGTCAGCCCCTTCTTCTCGTTAACGGGTATCTGCAGGACACCGGGCAACTGGTACTCGATTGGATCTTCGATGGTAATGATTTTATCGTGGCCGGTGTTTACTTCGGAAATGGCGGCATAAAGCGTCGTCGTTTTCCCGCTGCCTGTGGGCCCGGTCACCAGCAGCATACCGTAGGGTTCGGCGCTGAGCCGGCGCAGACTCGCCATTGTGGCCGGTTCGAAGCCAAGATGATCCAGTGTGAGGCCCTCCACATGATCGGCCAGCGCCTGCCGATCAAGAATACGCAACACCGCGTCTTCCCCAAAAATACTGGGCATGATGGATACGCGAAAGTCAATTTCCCTTCCCTGGATGGAAACTTTGAAACGACCGTCTTGAGGCACGCGCCGTTCAGCGATATCCAGATCAGACATCACCTTGATGCGTGAAATGACCTGTTCCGCCAAATCCGCGCCTTGCACCACCCCGATGCTGGTCAGAACACCGTCGATCCGGTATTTGATCGAAAGTGCGCCCGGTACCATTTCGAGATGTATGTCGCTTGCCTGTGATTTATGCGCGTCATATAACGTGGAATGCACCAAACGCACCACCGGGCTGGTCCCTTCGTTGATCGATTTGAGCGAAAGATCTTCCTCACCCGCCTGTTTTTCTCGGCTTGCCGCTGCGGGCAGCAAAGTATCCATGGCGCGCATGGTCTGTTCCTGCTGTGCAAAAAAGGCGACCAAGTCCGCCGGATGAACCAGATGCCATGCCGCGGGAACGTCGATACGGTCTTCCGCCCAGGCTCTCAAGTTCGGCGAAAACGGATTGGCGACCGCAAGGATGTATTCCTCGCCGTTGCGAAACAACGCGCATTCCTCGGCAACGGCTTCGTTAAAAGGCAACACTTCGAAGGCGGGGGTGAATGCGCGCAGGCGTTCCATTGTCAGCACAGGCATGCGCAGCAACCGACCCAGTTCCGCTATCAGTTGATCGGGCTCGAGGCCATATGTTTCCTCCAGAAAACCGACTATCGGAACGCCTCGCGTCGAGGCCTCCCTGCGCGCCTCAGCAAGCTGATGCGCATCAATACGCCCTGTCCCTGTTGCGGCCTGAAGGACCTCCGCTTCGATCAACTGGTTCAACCGACACTTCCCGCCAACTGAAATATAGGCATATACATAAGAATGATTATCCCCCCGATCACGCCCCCGATCACCGCCATCAGCACCGGTTCGATCAGCTTGGTGAGCCACTCTACCCAGCGCGCGATTTCTTCATCGTGAAAATTGCCGATGCGCTCCATCATCTCACCCATGAGACCGGTTCTTTCACCCACCCGCAACATGCGGTCGCCGACCGCCGTAGTCAGCCCTTCAGCTTCCATTGCGTTTGAGATGGTCTTTCCTTCGCGGATCAGAAGGGCAGCGGCGCGCACTCTTGGTCGGAAGTGCGGTTGCAGCAGGCCGTCCACCATCTCCAAGGCTTTCACCACCGGGATGCCGCCGCGCAACAGCATGCCTAATGTCCTATAAAATCGGGCGAGCTGATAAACCCGCATGCGTTCCCCAATGGCTGGAATACGCCATAACTGCTGGATCAGCCGCACCCTGAATGCCGGACGGGTGATGCCATAAGCGATTAGCGCCAGCACAGCTGCCGCAACACCCGCCATCTGCCATCCCTGTTCCTGCACAAGATGCCCCCATTCAATAAGCAGCATTGAGAGCCAAGGCAAATCCGAGCCTACATCCTCGTAGATGGCGCTGAACTTCGGCACAACAAAAACCAGGAGAAACAGCCCCACGAGCAACCCGATCAACAACAAGAGCACAGGGTAAATGGAAGCGCCGATCAGCTTCTTGCGGACCAGATCCATCTGTGTATGATAATTTATGAAACGCGTTAACGCCTCAGGCAGGTCGCCGGTACGCTCGCTTGCCCTTGCGGTCGCGACGTAAAGCGGGGGGAATGCTTGCGGAAAAAACTCCAATGCGCGGGAGAACGTAACACCCTCGTAAAGCCGCGCAAGCAGCTCCTCGATAATTTTACGTACGCCGGCGTCCTGCTCTTTATCCGCCAGTGTTTCAATACTCTCCACCAGACTGAGTCCAGCTACCAGCAGCGAAAGCAGTTCCTGGCTGAAGTGCGCCAGCGGAAAACGCAACCTCGGCTTCGGCATCCAGCCTGAAAACCGGCGCCTGACATTCAGCACCATCCCGCCTTGCGCCAGCACCTGGAGACGCGCGTCTTCCGCGCTATCGGCGTCGAGTTCAAGAAATACCGTGCCTCGCCCGGCAAGCACAGCTTTTACTTGATAGCGCATTGCAACTTACCAGTTGGTGATATCCGCCGCTTCTCCCGCACCGCCGGGCTGACCATCCTTTCCCAACGAATGTAAATCGTACTCCCCGCGTTCACCCGGATACTTGTAAATATACGGCCGTCCCCATGGATCCGGTGGCGCCGCCTTTTTCAGGTATGGTCCCTGCCATTTCGGCTCGTTCGCCGGACGTGTCATTAATGCGGTCAACCCTAGTTCCGTAGTCGGGTAGTGGCCGGTGTCCAGGCGGTACTGGTCCAGAGCCTTTTCGAGGGCATCAATCTGCGCTTGCGCAACTTTTACCTCAGACTTGCCCACCTGAGAAAAATACTTGGGAGCGACATAGCCTGCCAGCAATCCAATAATGACCATCACGACCAGCAGTTCGAGCAACGTAAATCCTTGCGCCGAGTGGCGGCGTGGCAGCGGCCAACGATACTTCACTTCACTATTTTTCAATCTATTCATAGACTTTCACAGCACGGAGCGCAAGCGTCCTGAAACGTAGAGTGTAGAGCTTGGGTGTTACCAAAAAATGACGGAACGGGTGAGATTGACCCCGAGAATCCGTGGGAATCATATTAGCTTCCCAGCAATGTCGCAAGCAATATCGCGGACCGAAGCAAATGTCAAGCCCGGCTGGGGACTGATGAATTATTCATGTCGAAAAAACATTGACTGCCGTTTTCCGGTAAATATCTGCCGCTCGGGCGCGACGCAACTATACCGATCCTTATAAATCTTGAAATCAATCCCAATCGGACTGCCATCTTCGTCGCCGTTACATTCGCATAGTAACGCTTTGAAAAAAAGCCAACTTTTTAACCATGCGCAAACGAATAACCCTATTTGCGTAATGTAAAAATTTAAACTATGCTTTTTTTAACTTCCAATCGTGGCAAAAAAAAAATCAACTTACATCTCCACGTTCATCATGTCCATCCGTGTCCTGCTCATTAACAGTCATCAGATCGTTCTGTGGGGACTGGAAAAACTTATCAACGCCGAGTCGCCGAGCATGGAGGTCGTGGGCAAAGCGACCAACGGGCCTGAGGCCGCGCACGTGGCAAGGGAAAAAAAACCGGATATTCTCTTACTCGACCTTTGTCTTGGAGTAGAAAAAGGCGGAAACCTCATCCCGGATTTGCTCAGGGAAGGACAATTTCACATAATCATCTTCACAGAGTGTCACGACCAGGCCGCCATCGACGAAGCTGTGCTGAATGGAGCGCGAGGCGTAGTCTTCAAAGAAGAGCCCACGCACAACATACTCAAGGCAATCGAGAAAGTTCATGCTGGCGAACTTTGGCTCGACAGAAGCACGACAGGACGTATCTTTATCAACTTTATTCGTGCTGGCCAAAAGCCCACCGCTATCACAAAAAAAATCGGTGCGCTTACCCGAAAAGAGCGTGCCATCGTCACCGCGTTTGCAAACGAAGCGGGCGCTTCCAATAAGAAAATCGCGCAAAAGCTGTGCATCAGCGAACAAACGTTAAGAAACCATCTGACATCCATTTTCAGCAAGCTGGAGATCACGAACCGCTTTGATCTTTTCATGTTTGCCAAACTTCATCACCGCGACGTAGGAATTACCGAGCCGCGCTCGGCGCACCGCAGCCCCGGCTTATAGCTCCGCTCAAGTGCGGAGGGTGCCGCACCTACCCTCTCCGCCTCTTTACGCTCCTCCATGTCTCGGTGCAAATGTACTGATACAACTCCAAAAACAAGTACATCTTCTTAAGCAAATAAGTACAACCCTCCCGTGGTCTTCCTCCCTTCGTAACTCATAATCACCAACAAAAAATAGCGCCATCGGGGGGAGCCTGACTTATGGCTCCTCAATACGGCACTCGGCACTTCAACTCTCCTGTCAGGAATGGTCAGTCACGATCACTGCAATGGGTTGCGCCGCTGCACTGTCCGATTGAACAGCTGAAGAATCAACGCGAACCAGCTCAAGCCGGGCAATTCGCGTCCGACTCTGTTTCGTGTCAACTAACTCATCAACCAAGGGAGCCTTCCAAAAATGAAGTTTCGACGAAGCCATGCTATCGGGGAGTTTTGTGCTTCTGATAACGCCGGGTACACCTCAATCTCGACGCAATTCGGACGCTTTCGCACTGGCCTGATAATACCGTCAGCCCTCTTTCTCGCGGCTTTTTTTCTACCCGTTGGGGAAAGCGTCAGCGCCGATCACCGGATTCAAATGACCGCGGAAGAAATCACTGATGGATTGCTTGCCTACCGGATGGTTCAGCACACCGTCAACGGCGCTGATATCACATCCCGCTACAGCACCGAAGCTACGGTTCCAGGTCCGACGATTGTTCTCAATGAAGGGGACAAGGTGGTCCTCACTATTCGCAATGGCTTAACCATGCGGCCCGATCAGCAGGTTAGCGTCCATCCCCACGGCGTCCATTACATGATCCTCAGCGACGGCACGCTGAAGGTTATCAACAAGGTTGAAGATGAAGGCGCCTACCCTGTCGGTTTTTATACTTATCTTTGGGATGTGGCGCCGGGCACAGCGGGCACCTGGCCGTATCACGACCACAACTTCGCGACCCACAATGGCTCTGAACACCGGGGGCTGTTCGGCGCCCTCATTGTCAACCCGGAATCAGGGACAGTTACTGCAAGCGCCGAAGGCAGAATCCGGAACGTATCCGTCGATAGCATCAAGAAGGATTATGTGCTTTTCCTGGGCGATGATGCCTTTTGGGGAACGGAGATAGATGGCGTCAGCAAGCAGCAAACGCCCCGCTGGACCAACCCTGCCTTGACCGCAAAACATGGGGACAATGTGAGGTTTCATCTGATTGCGATGGGAACCGACCTGCATCAGTTCAGGCTCAAAGGTTACAGATGGGTTGATCCCGGAACCAATAACCTCATCGACAGAGCCGACATCGGTCCGCTCGAAAACCACGTTTTCACCATCAAGTCCTCACATTCAACAGATTATCTCGACAAAAATTTCTCAAATCGTTTGATGGGCATGAGGGGCGACTTTAATGTCACCCAATAATAAAACGCCCCAACAGGACATCAGAGGACAAAGGATGAACAAATTTACACTTAGAATGAAATTATTGACTGCGATGGCACTCGGGCTGATCGCAGCCATGCCACTCGGTTCAACCATGGCCCTGGCTGCTTCCCACAACATTGTATTGTCAGCCGAAATACTGCCTAACGGGCAACCTGGCTACAAGATGGTCAGCCATAGTGGAAACCAGGGCTCGCACTACCCCAGTACCGCCGTCATCCCAGGTCCGACCCTTTTCGTAAAGCAGGGCGACTCGGTGAGCGTGCAGCTCGTCAACAATACCAAGGAAAAAGTAGGTTTCAAGGTACCCGGCCTTTCACATGGCGGAACGGTCGCGCCGGGCCAAACAGGAAACTATAGCGTAGATACCAGCGCACGGGGCACCCACCTCTACCACGACGAGAAACTGGGGCTTACCGGCCTGTTCGGCGCAATCGTCGTTGACAGGCCCGACGGGAAGGTGGAGAGCTACCTTGACGCTGACGGGCGCATTGTTCCGGTGAAGCGACAGGACGTCAAAAAGCAGCAAGTCCTGTTCATGGTCGGCTCAACCTTCTGGGGAACGGAAATTTCCCAGGACGGCACACAGACACCGCTGTGGACCAATCCCACTCTGGGCGCCGTTCATAACGACATTGTGAGATTCCATATCCTGTCGGTGGGACCGGGGCACACCTTTCACTTGCATGCCCACCGATGGCTCAAACCAGTTACAGAAACGAGAAAGGGTAAGGATAGCGCTTCCCGGCATGACAAGGACAGGGATGACTACTCCCATTTCAGAAGAGATGGGGATGGCGACCGGCACGGAGATGACGACGATGATCACCGCCACCACGATTTATCGAAAGGGACCGTCGAACACAGCGGCACCCCTGGCATTATCGATACGAAACTGTTAGCCGACCGTTTTGATAGCCATGCGTTCACGGTTAAAGCAGGCACTGGCGTGGGGCCAGGCAACTGGCAGTACCACTGCCATTTATTTTCCCACATGGAAGCAGGGATGCACGGCAGCTTCAGGGTTGATCCCGTAGGCTCCCCGCAAATGGGAACCAGCATCGCCGGCGCATCTCCCCATGGAGCTATTTTTGGCCATACCAGCAACGACCCCGGCCTCGTCACTTTCATAATTTCGGATCAACCAAGCAGCTGGTTCAGGAGCGCCCGCGCCGACACTATATTTGGCATTACCGGCGGCACCCGGTCGCTGGAAGTCCTGCCTCCCGGCGGAAGCGTCAATTTCATCATGTCGGACACCAACACGGTACATTCGATCACCAGCCTGATATGGCCCAGTGGAGCGCCGCACCTGCCATTTGACCAGGCCAGGGCCTATAAAGGCGGGGGGCTGCTACATTTGTCCAAACCCGGTCTATACGTATTTACCTGCAAGGTGCATCCATACATGTTTGGCGCGGTGATCGTGGACGATCCCGCCACCGATGGTCTTGATCTCGGCGAAACCATCGATCTGGCCCCGGGCATAAAGAACCTGCCCACTAGCAGCGATTTGGCCACTTTCCTGCTGAGAACCTTCTTTGTCGCCACCGCTCCCAACAACTGGCAGGATTACACTTCCGGCAAGCCATGGAACATAACGTATCCCAACGTTTCGGTCCGCATCACCGGCGGAGCTTCCGTGAATTTGTCGGAAGTGCTGATCGCCCGGTACGGCAACAACACCGTCTTGACACCACCGGTTCCCCCCCGTATCCATGGGGTGGGCGAGGTATGGGTCGATACCCAGTTTGAAAAAACGGCGGGCAAGAGCAAACCGGGCACCATTTCCGTCGTTGACACCACGACCTGGAAAGTAACCCGCAAGATCGCCCTGCCGGAGATCAATATGAATAATCCCCATAACATGTGGACCAACAGGGATCAATCGATTGTTTTTCAGACGCAATGGTTTGACAACAAACTGACGATGATCGATAAAAAGACGGGCAAGCTGATCAAAAACATCCGCGTGGGCGAGGCCCCTGCTCATGTCATGACCCGCCCGGACAATGACGACATCACAGTCACCAATAATGGAGAAGACGGAGTGTCGATCATCCCGGCGGGCACAACCAAGGTCAAGGAGATAATGCCCACGCAGAAATCCGGCCAGCTAGCCGCGAACCCCCACGGGCACTGGATCAGCGCGGACGGAAACCAGGTCGTGACGCCAAACATCTTTACCAATGATGTCGGCTTCTATGACATCGACAGCGGAGTCATCCTGGAAAGAACACCTACGGGAGGATCTGCCCCGGGCGCTCACCCCATCGCTATCGGCATGATGCCTGATTCGAGCAAAGCCTACGCGGCGAACCTGTTGCATCATAGCGTGAGCGTGCTCGACAGGAATGGGTCGTTACTAAAAACCATCAACCTCATTGCCGACTATAACCCCATTGACGGAACAATCCAGGACCGGGATGGGGACGGACTGGCAACGGTCGGCATCCTTCCGATTCAGTTGCCCGTTTCCCCGGATGGTCGCGCAGTAGTGGTGGCTAATATGGGTCAATCGATTATAGTCATCGATACGCGCACCGACCGCGTGGTGAAGATGCTTCCCTGCGATCCGGGTTGCCACGGAGCAAATTTTGGTGCGAAAAAGGGTGGGGGATACTATGCCTATGTCACCAGCAAATTCTCCAATGAGCTTATTGTCGTTGACGTCGATCCCAACAATGACGGCAATGTGTCCGATGCGGAAGTGGCAGGCCGGGTTTCGCTCGTAAGCAACAGCAATACCCACACTGATGACCGCATCAGTGGTCTGGCGGGCTATGGCGGGCAAGGAGTTCTTGCCATTCCCAACGTATACAATAGCTGGGTTAAGAACCTGCCTGATGAATGGAAGAGCCAACTCACCCCCGCGCAACGAAACCCGTCCCATCACTGATGTAGTTCCTGAAACTTACCCTCGGCAGCGGCCATCGACAATGATGGCCGTTTTTTTTGCTGATAGCAGCCGGGATTTTCGGTGCCTGTTAATTTGTACTCAGAACAATTGTTCTCTATAATGAGATCAACTGTTCTCAATTCCTTTCTCTCATGCAACAGCTCGACATTTTCTCTTACCTTGGCAAGCTTCAGGATTACTATGCCCGGGAAAGAATCATTCCCTCAACTACACAATTATCTATGCTGTGGAACGTAAAGGCGCGTTCCTGGACACACCAGATCGTGCAACGCTTAAAGGAAGAAGGCTTTCTGGAAACAGCGGCGGGCGGGCGGCTGCGCCCCGGACCCCGTTTTTTCGAGCGAACGGTCGGGCACGCGGTCCGTGCGGGGCTGCCTCAACAGGCTGCCGACGTTCAGCCGGAATTGCTGCGCATAGACGATTACCTGATCGAAAGACCCTCTCAAACCATTCTCTTTCCCGTCAAAGGCGACTCGATGATCGACCTGGGCATTCTTGAGGGAGACATGGTGATTATCGAACGCAGCAATTCAGCCTCGCCAGGGCAGGTCGTGCTGGCAATCGTGGATAATGAATTCACCCTCAAGGTCCTTGCCAGGGATAAGGAGGGTTATTATCTGGAAGCACGCAACGAGAAACAAAGCCAGGATTACCCTCCCATCCGGCCCGGACATGAACTGGAAATCTACGGGTTTTATGTCGGCCTGTTTCGAAAAGCTTCCACTTCCGGGCACCGCGTCGGCCCCAACCGGTAATGATGAGTTATTGCCATGCCGATGCCTGCTTCCCCACCTTTGGCGCCGCTATCGCTTTTGCAAATCGAAGCTCGATTCAGGGGCAGGATATGGCGAGGCGACGCGCTGGGATCTTCCGCAGAGCCGGTTCTTTCCAGTGGCTTTGATGAACTGGATGGTGAGCTGCCCGGAGGGGGATGGCCCACCCGCAATCTGACCGAGTTGCTGCTACCGGCGGCAGGGATGGGGGAAATAAGCTTATTGAGCCCGCCGCTTGCAGAGACTACTCATAACGGAAGAAATATTCTGCTGGTAGGCCCTCCTTATCTCCCTTATATGCATGCATGGGAGAATCTGAATATCGATAGCCGGCGGGTCGTAATGGCCAGGATTTACAAACCTGCCGAGCGGTTATGGGTGCTTGAACAAGGTATCAGGAGCGCTGCCTTTGGCGCAGTTATCGGCTGGCTACCCGAGGTAAGCCAGCAAACGACGCGCAAACTGCAAATCCTGGCAAGGTCTGCCGCCGCGCTGGTCTTTTTGCTCAGGCCGGCCGGCGCGCAATCCGAAGCTTCCGCAGCCCCGCTAAGATTATTGCTCGGTTCGGCACGTGGTCATGCTCTTTCCTTGTACCTGCTCAAGCGCCGGGGCGCCCCCGCTGCCTTACCCATTCGCATTGCCCTCACCTTCTTCCCCTGGACCAGGCACTTACCCGGTTCCACTGCACCGGCGCCTCTATCCACCTTATCCGCTCCAGCCCAACACAATGCTGTGGATCGCTCTTCATTGTCCCGCACTATCGCTTGACTGTATTGAGCGCCGGTTTCCCGTGGCGCTCATTCCGGCAATGGCGGTAACTGCGCGAAAAGGTAACCGGATATATATCCAGCAGGCCAATAAGCTGGCGCAAGAGCGGGGAATAATGGCTCATCAACCTCTTGCCACCGCCCTGGCTCTTTTTTCCGAGTTGGTGGTAATGGAACAGGATCCGAATGAGGAGATGAAAGCGCTGCACGAAGCCGCATATGCCGCGTTACGTTTCACGCCCAATATTGTTTTGCAACACAGCGGCCTTGTTGCGGAAGTTTCCACAAGTCTGAAGTTGTTTGGCGGCCTGAAAAAGTTGTGCCAGTTGCTGATAAAGGCAGTGTCCGCGCAAGGCCTGCAACTCTGCGCGGGGGTTGCTCCTACCCCGAAGGGGGCGTGGCTGCTGGCTCAATCGACACCCTCCGGAACCATAATCAATGGAGCGGGTGCCAAACTCCGCTTATTGCTCGATTCCCTCCCCGTCGCTTTGCTGGAATCGGCCGAGCCTCACCTTGAAGTCATTCGCGGCATAGGCTGCAAGACACTGGCTGATCTGAGACGATTGCCTCGCGGCGGAATAGCGCGGCGGTTCGGCCCCGATCTGCCGGCGGAAATGGATCGCGCCTACGGAGAGGCCCCCGATCCACAGAAATGGTTTAAGGCGCCGGAACAATTTCAGCAAAAGATGAGGCTGATGGCTCAAATTGAAAGCGTGGAACTGCTCTTGATCCCCGTACAGAGAATGATCCATCAGATGTGCGGCTGGCTGGCTTCACGGCATGCAGCGGTTTGCGCTTTCTCATTGGTGTTGCATCACGAATATTCTCTCCGGCAGCCGCACCGGTCTACGCCTGTATATATACAGCTTTCCGAACAGAGCGGCGAGCCGGGACATTTGATGCTCCTGCTGCGTGAACGCCTGGAGCGAACAAAACTGGCAGCTTCGGTTTGCGAGCTGACACTGGCAGCGGATGAAATAGCAGCGGGGATGGATGCCAATCTGGAACTGTTCCCACATGCGCAATCGGAAACTACTTCATTGAACCGGTTTATCGAGAAGCTTTCCGCCCGCCTTGGTCCTCAGGCAGTCATGGGTTTGAAGGTTATTCCTGACCACCGGCCGGAACGCAGCCAGCGATTCGAGACGCCGGGAATAAGCGCGATGAATGGGAGAAAGAGTGTTCCAGGCCAGGAAAAACACCGGGAAGTCATGCCCTCTGAATTGACCCGTCCTGCCTGGCTGATGGAAACCCCGCTGGAGCTGAAGCTGCAACGCCGGCAGCCTGTTTATGGTTCCCCGTTGAAACTGATTGCAGGACCGGAACGGATCGAAGCAGGCTGGTGGGATGATGCGCTGGTGGCGCGCGATTATTTCATTGCGGAGAACGCCCTTGGCCAGCTGTTATGGATCTACCGCGAACATAGTGATAGGGGCGAACCCAGCGAACATAACGCAGGGGCCAAAAACTGGAGCTGGTATTTGCAGGGACTGTTTGGCTAGCCATTGCTCATCATGAGCTTACCCATGAATTCCATGAATTCTTTCGTTCCCTCCTACGCTGAACTTCACTGCCGTTCCAGCTTCAGTTTCCTGAAAGGCGCCTCCATGCCGGAAGATCTGGTCGAGCACGCGGCAAGCCTGGGCTATGCCGCGCTGGCCATCACCGATGAGTGTTCCATGGCAGGGGTGGTGAGAGCCCATTCGGAAGCGAAGAAAACAGGACTGCATTTGCTGATCGGCAGCGAATTCATCCTGGAGGATGGATTGAGGCTGGTTTGCCTGGCCATGAACCGGAATGGTTACGGCAATCTGTGCGAGCTCATCACACTGGCGCGGCGACGCGCTGAAAAAGGTGCTTACCGCATCAGCCGCGCTGATTTCGAAAGCTGCCCGGATGCACCTCATCTCGCGCTATTACCAGACTGCCTGGTCTTGCTGATACCTCATCCTGCCCAGGCAGAGCGCTCTTTGCTTGATGACATGCGCTGGGTGCTGTCGGTCTTCCCCGGACGCTGCTGGACCGCTGTCGAGCTTTTGCTTCATGCTGCGGAAGATGTCCTGTTCGGAAGAATACGGCAGGCTGCGGATACCACGGCCATGCCGCTTGTAGCCGCAGGCGATGTCAGCATGCATGATGCTTCCCATAAACCCCTGCAGGATACGATGACCGCAATCCGGCTGGGCAAGCCGTTATCGGAATGCGGTTATGCCCTGCAGCCCAACGCTGAGCAGTACTTGCGCTCGAGATTGCAGCTGGAACAAATTTATCCCCTGGAACTCCTGTCGGAAACGGTAAGCATTGCCGCCCGCTGCACCTTTTCCCTGGATGAGCTGCGCTACCAGTACCCCGATGAATTGACCGGCACTGACGAAACCTATGCCGCTTACCTGCGGCGCATGGTGGAAGAGGGCATCGCCACCCGTTTTCCGCATGGCATTTCAGCCAAGGTCAGGAAGCAGGTTGAGCATGAACTGGATCTGATCGCCGAGCTCAACTATGAGCCCTATTTCCTGACGGTATTCGATATTGTAAGGCATGCCCGTTCGCAAGGCATTCTGTGCCAGGGCCGCGGCTCGGCGGCCAATTCGGCAGTCTGCTATTGCCTGGGCATTACCGAGATCGACCCCGAGCGCAGCAATTTGCTGTTCGAGCGATTCATGTCCAGGGAGCGAAACGAGGTTCCGGACATCGACGTCGATTTCGAGCATCAGCGCCGGGAAGAAGTCATTCAGTATATCTATGAGAAATATGGCCGGGACCGCGCCGCCATCGCCGCCACGGTCATCACCTACCGCACCCGTTCGGCGGTCCAGGATGTCGGCAAGGCCCTCGGCCTGGATCTCGAACGCGTCAGGCGGCTGTCCGGCTCGTTTGCCTGGTGGGACAACAGCTCGGAAATCCGCCAGCGTCTGACCGAAAACGGCTTCGATCCCGACAGCCCGGTTATCCAGAAGCTGATTGCGCTGACCACCCTCCTGTATGGCTACCCGCGCCATCTATCCCAGCATGTAGGTGGCTTCGTCATTACCCGCGACAAGCTGTGCCGTATGGTCCCCATTGAAAATGCCGGCATGCCGGACCGCCGCATCATCCAGTGGGACAAGGACGACCTGGACGCGGTAGGGCTGATGAAAATCGACGTGCTCGCGCTCGGCATGCTTTCGGCCATTCGCCGCGCACTGGATCTGGTTTCCGCCCGCCGGGGAATCCCGTTCCGGATGCAGGATATTCCCAAGGAAGATAAAGAGACCTACGACAGGATCTGCAAGGCCGATACGGTGGGCGTCTTCCAGATCGAATCGCGCGCGCAAATGTCCATGCTGCCGCGTTTGAAACCGCGTAACTTCTATGATCTGGTGATAGAAGTCGCCATCGTCCGCCCCGGCCCGATTCAGGGAGACATGGTGCACCCCTATTTGCGCCGCCGCCAGAAGCTGGAGGAAGTGAGCTATCCGGGCGAAGGCGTGAAAGAAGCACTGGAGCGTACGCTCGGCCTGCCCATTTTTCAGGAACAGGTCATGCAGTTGGCAATAAAAGCGGCTGGTTTTACCTCGGGCGAGGCAGATCAGTTGCGGCGCTCCATGGCCGCCTGGAGAAAGAAAGGCCTTCTCGGTTCTTTCCGTGCTCGCTTGATCGGGGGCATGGTCAGCCGCGGCTATAAGCTGGAATTTGCGGAACAGATCTTCCGCCAGATCGAAGGCTTTGGCGAGTACGGATTTCCTGAATCCCATGCAGCCAGCTTCGCGCTACTGGTTTATGTATCGGCCTGGCTCAAGTGCCATGAACCTGCCGCTTTCCTGTGCGCCATGCTGAATAGCCTGCCGATGGGTTTTTATAGCGCCTCGCAATTGATTCAGGACGCCCGGCGGCATGGTGTTGAGATCAGGCCTGTGGACGTGACTGTCAGCGAATGGGAATGCACGCTTGAAGAGCAGTCTAATTATTCTTCCCCATCCATTGCATCCACCGCACCTGCTCTATCCATGTTGCCTGCTGTGCGGCTGGGGCTGAATAGAGTGAAAGGAATGGGCCGGGAAGCGGCCATTCGCATCATGGAGGCAAGGAAAATCTGGCCGTTTGAAAGCCCCAGCGATCTCGCAAACCGCGCACTATTGAACGCCGCTGAAATCCGCGCGCTCGCCAGCGCGGATGCGTTACTCGCCCTGTCAGGCCACCGACGGCAGACGCTATGGGCGGTCGCATCCCACATCAGGCAACAGGACATGATGCGAGGCGCGCCAGTGAAGGAAGCATTGCCAGTCATCACCGCCGCGCCCGAGGGGGAGGAAATCCTGTCGGACTACGCCAGCACGGGACTCACCCTGCGCAGGCACCCGCTGGCCCTGTTGCGCCCGAAATTGTCGCGGATGAATTTGCGCTCGGCCATGGAGCTGGATAGCTGCCCGCCGGGGCGGCTGGTGCGGACGACGGGTATCGTCACCTGCCGCCAGCGTCCCGGCACAGCCAGCGGTGTCATGTTCGTCACGCTGGAAGACGAGACCGGGATAATCAATGTTGTCCTATGGAACCAGCTGATCCAGAAGCACCGTCGCGAAGCATTGGGCGCAAGGCTTTTGACAGTGTACGGCGTATGGCAATCCGAAAGCGACGTCAAACACGTGATTGCCAAGCGGCTGGTGGACCACAGTCATTTGCTGGGTGATTTAATGGTGACGAGCAGGGATTTTCATTAGTTTCACCCTAATCTGCCAGACACTCTCCGAAGAAGAACACAGTACAAACCGTTAATTACGGATTTCAATCGGATTGATACTGCTGAAATGATCTGTCCATAATGGAACATTGGAAATATTTGGATCCACCTCGCGAATGAGATTGCCATTGTCGTCAAAGTAACGCCGATTTACTGAGGGGAATAAAGATAAGTACTCGGGATCTTCCGTAATAATGAAGTAGTGGTTGTTGCGAATCAAACGGCCAGGCTCCCCAGACTGGAATTTATTGCGGAAGCGCATGCCTAAGTGCTCAGCTTGGCGTTTGACAGCCGGATACAGATTCAAATATCCATTGGTAATATTGATCACGATGAATCCGTCTGGCTTCAGATGCCTACGGTAAATTGCAAATGCTTCGCTGGTGAGCAGATGAATAGGGGCCGAACCACCCGAAAAAGCGTCAAGCACGATAACGTTATACTGCACATCTTCTGGCGCCTGCTCCAGCTTCAGGCGCGCATCGCCGAGTATTGTTTCCTGCGTCCTTGCCTTGCACCGGGGGACATTATCAAACCACTGGTTGGCAATCTGGATCACCTCGGGGTTGATTTCATAAAAATCATAATGATCCGACTCTCGGGCGTACGTGGCCAAAGTCCCAATACCCAAGCCGACGATAGCTACTCGTATTTCCGAATACTTTGATTTAGCGTACTCCAGGGTCTCGCCGGCACCGCTCTCCCTGGAGTGATACGAAACCGGTAGCGCGCGTTTGTCGAGATGAGTGAATTGAACCCCATGGTTGACCTGTCCGCTGTAGAACACCCGGTAGCTTTGGGATGGATCTGTCCGGTGTACCCGTTCCTTGACCGCAACAGTTCCATAGAAATTACGGCTGCGATGAAGATAAGCTTCTTCAAACTCAGGTGAGGAACGTTGCCGCCACTGGAAAGGATCCAGCCAAAAACATACGACGCCAGCGGCCAGTAAAGCGCCCGCACCAAATAAAAACCGTCTAACCTGATCTGCCTTTTTGTTTTGAATTACCTGTAGCGTGGATGTTGGCCTCGAAGCCAATATGTAGGTGCCCAAGGCGATAGCCGACAACAGGCATAATGTCCATTCATAAAATTCGTCAAACAGGTTGGTGGCGACAAGCGCGACAAATAACCCGCCGCAAGCGCCTCCAAAAGACATCCACAGATAGAACTCCGTCAGGTGCTCGCGGGACTTTGGGCGCAGCCTTACCAGTTCGCCGTGACACATGAAGCAGATCAGGAACATCGCAAGAAAATGGCTCCAGCGCACCTGGGTTACGCCAGGGTCCCATTCGAATCCCAATCGCTCAGTTATATCCTGACCGCCAGTCAGGATCAGGATGGTCAATATACACACGATGGCGGTAAGACGGCGTCGATACCACCGCTCGTGATCGAAACAGATAATGAATGTCAGCAGATACAAGCTGAGCGTAGTGATCCACAGTCGCGGTTCGGGAGCAATATCATGACTCACGCGATCCGTTGTCGCGATAAAGGCTAGAGAAGCAAGCGCGGGCAGAG
This sequence comes from Nitrosospira sp. Is2, assembly GCF_033095785.1. Classification (GTDB taxonomy): domain Bacteria; phylum Pseudomonadota; class Gammaproteobacteria; order Burkholderiales; family Nitrosomonadaceae; genus Nitrosospira. The sequence continues at coordinate 1,434,988 of NZ_CP137134.1, forward strand.
CGACCCAACCAACCCGTTGCCACTGGCTGGGAAATTCAGACTGGATGCGTTCTTCCGAAGAGAAAGCGTCGTGATCAGCGGAAGAAAACGATGAATGCCGTTGGAACATTTGAAACGCAGCTGCGATACAGAACGACGCGAATATCCAGAAACCGATTGTCCAATAATTGCCAAGCTGCGGTAACTCAAAAAGGGGTTCAAAAAGATAAGGAAACGAGAGCAACCCCAGGAATGATCCGAAGTTCGACAGTGAATACAGCCGGTAAGGTGACCGGCCGGGGTAAGCATGGCTGAACCAGTATTGAATAAGGGGTCCGGTGGTCGCGAGACAGAAGTATGGAATGCCCACACAAGCGCCAAGCAGTAACAAGATTTGCCATATCGGGCTCTCGGTGCCGGTGGGTTTAAAGTATTCGCCAGGGATAATGAAAGTGGCCAAATAAGCGGCAATCATTACTAACGCTATGTGTACAAGGGTCTGTTGCCTGATCGATAAAAATCGCGAAACCAGATGAGCATATGAGTAGCCACAAAAGAGAAGGCACTGAAAAAACAGCATCGCAGTCGTCCAGACCGCCGGACTTCCTCCAAACCAGGGCAAGATGAATTTACTGATCAGTGGCTGGACCTGGAACAACAGGTAGGCACTGACGAGAATGGTTAGCGCAAGTGTCACGCCGACGACCACATGGGCAGATACAGGGTCAATCGTTTCCGTTTGCTGTGTCATTAGTTGTTCCTCGCTGGAAGGCAACACCGATGTGAACCCGAGGTCTGTCCGATTTTCTCTCCGGGAACTTGCCTATATATGCATGGGCGACATAAAGCGCCTTGTCAAGCTCGGCTTTACGAATTCCCACCCAAGCAACCATAGACGTAAAGCGCGGTGGCTTTGAATCAACCGTTAATGCGTGACCTCGATTTCTGGGTACTACGTACGCCGGTCCGGCGCCCAAGTCCGGCAGGGATATGGGCGATGGGTGTTGGTGATGGAGGATGGGTTGGGCCAGTTGACAATCTGCGATCAGAAGAGCAGACGCAGACTACAAGAAAGTGGGGAGCAGACCAGCTAACGCCTTTTTGCGCGCAAACAAACTTACAAGGCTTGTTTTTCCTGCACTGCCATCTATAAAGGAAATACGTGCCTATGGCAATTTTTGCCAGATGTGAGGAGATCTGAAATGAATATGCCAGGTTTTACCGCCGAGTCCTCGGCTTATAAGACAAGAGGACACTATCGCCATTATCAAACGGCCTCAGGTTTTACGGATCACAGCACAAGTGTTGTGCAGCCACAAGCATGTGACCTCGCCTGTCTCGGCGAATGCCGGGAGGGCTGTGCTGGCCTCACGGGCAGGGACCATGCGGACTGCGTTAGGCTCTGCAGATCGGAATGCGGCTGCACACCGCAGCCTCAGACGTGCGGACCATGTCAGTGCAACGCGGCAACCGGCTGGTCGCAGCGATGCTGCGGTCCCAACGGAACGAATTGCTCCCAACGAGCTTGCACGCCGCCGGGAGAAGGATGCACTGTCCGGGACAACCGTACCTGCCTCCCCTGGCCGCTGGATTCCATCTGCTGGGGCAGTTGCGAGCGGACTTGCTGCCACTGGTCGGGCTGCGATCAGCAGCTCTGCGGGGTGTCACCGTGCTGACAGTTTGCTTGGCATGAGAAACTAAAGGTATCCGCCGCAACATCAAAACGGGGGCGGGCAAATCAAGCCCTCAGCCGACCTTGAGCCAGGGGTAAACCGAACTTTACCCTGCTGTTTTTGACGCGGGAGCTTTATTTTGTGAAATAAGGTAAGACCCTTTTTAGCCTGATGCTGAGCCACAGAGAGACAGATATCCTCTGTGGCTTCTTGCTGTTTAGCGTCTAAGTATCAGGCTATCGTATGCACAAGCTGATCTCCTGGCAGCCGTCACAATCGCATTTCTGTTCGGTTTCCCACTGATATTCCCGTTAGGCCGCGTCATCCTGTGCCTGTAAACGCTTGCAATTATCCAACTTGGGGTTCAACTTTCGATATTAAGGAGATGACCTTGGCTAATATTACAGGAACGAAATATAACGATAACAACACGTTTAACAACCCGTGGTGGCATTGGCGCTCTGATCTGGATGGCACCAACGGGAACGACACCATCAATGGGTTGGCGGGTAATGACATTCTCAACGGTAAAAACGGTAACGATCGGCTGAACGGCGGAAGCGGAAACGACAGGCTTAATGGGGATAACGGTAACGACCGGCTATTTGGCGAATCGGGCAACGACACGCTAAACGGGAATGCTGGAAATGATACCCTGCGCGGTGGAAACGGAAACGACCGGCTCAATGGAGGGACCGGCAATGACTCGCTGTCTGGTGAAGCGGGCAACGACATACTCAACGGAGATTCGGGGAACGATTCGCTAAGCGGCGGAACCGGTCACGACACCCTCAATGGTGGAAGCGGAAATGATCGGCTTAATGGCGGTCCCGGCAATGACATTTTGTCGGGTGGAAGCGGCCGGGACACGCTCACAGGCGGAACCGGAGCGGATACGTTCGATTTCAACTCAGTGGGCGAGAGCCCTCCCAATGGTCGCGACACGATTGTCGGCTTCAACCGGGGACAAGGCGACAGGATAGACCTGAAAGCAATCGATGCGGACAGAGGCTGGCCACTTGGCAATCAGGACTTCAAGCCAAGCCAGCTGATCTATGAGAAGGTCAATGGAAATGGCCTGTTGACAGTGAACGTATATGACGGTGATGACCTTCAAATAATTCTGACAGGGCATCCGCCGCTGAACGTTAATGAGGACATAATTGGATAACGGTTGCTGATTCTCTGCTGGCGCTAGGGCCTATCAGGCTTGGGGAAGCGCTGGCAGAGGGCTTCACCCATTTATATATGGATCTAATGACTTCGGTAGGCAGTTTTGATAAATTGAACTGTTTTCCAGGAGTCGCCAACGAATATATAAGCGCAAAGAGATATTTCCCGCAAACTGAAAGTGTTTCAAGAGATACAAGTCCTAAACGCCCCTTGGAGAAGACGTGTCAAGGCTTCTGACCCCCCAGACAACTCAATACGCTGCATACTCTCAGCGCCATCCAGGCACAGCACTCAAGGTCTCGACGGGTTATCCTAAAATTTCCCGGACTATTCGTTTCAAAGCAACCGCATGAGGTGCCGTAACGTCCTTGTCTTCGGTGGAGGATTTCAGGGCCTTGGCTTGATAAAAGCCCTCCGCAAGGTGGCGGGAATACGTATTCTGGTAGCGGACGCCAATGAGGAAAACGTCGCGCGATATTTTGCAGACGCTTTCTTCCCGGTGCCTTTTTCAAAGGAGAAGCAGGCATTCCTGGATTTTATTCTCCCTCTGTGCGCACGGGAGAGTGTGGAAGCCATCTTCGCCTCCACCGAACATGAAGTGGAGTTGCTGGCCCCTCACTACGATGATTTTGCCGCAAGCGGCGTTGTGGCTTACGTCTCCGGGTCTTCACTGCTGAAACTCGCATGGGACAAGCTTCTCTTTTATCGCTGGCTGGTCGAGGAAGGCTTGCCCTCATTGCCTTGCTACATCTCACCGTTGGATGATGACGCGATTTTTCCCCTGATTGGCAAGCCGCGGCGTGGTTGGGGAGCCCGCGGCCTGCATGTCCTTGTTGACCGCGAAGCTTTTTTGAAACTTACAATCGACCAGAACCAGGAATTCATATGGCAGCCTTGTCTGCATGAATTTGATGAATACTCCGTTGATTTCTCTATCAGCGTTGACGGCAACCTTTCTCCCCTTGCATTCCGGCGACGAATTCGCTCAAAAAATGGATTCGCGATCCTCTGTGAGCCTGGCGCCCCTGCCCATGTTCGCGAAACCGCCCAGCACGTTCTGGAGCGCACCGTCCCTTTAGGAGCGCGCGGGCCTATGAACCTGCAGATATTACGGACTGGCGATCGCTGCTGGGTATCCGACCTCAATTCACGTGCCGGCACATCCATGCCCTTGAGCCTTGCTATCGGTTTTAACCCTATTGCCTTTTTACTGGGGGGTGGGGCCGCGGCCCCGGCCGAGGCCGATGTGATCAACCGCTTTCCCGCTCCAGGTTCGCATGCAAGGACGCTGCGCTATCTGGAGGAACGCAACATCCCGGATTTAAAGCTGGACGAGGTGCGGGGAGTCGTGTTTGAGCTGGACGATACACTGCTTGATCAGAAAGCCTGGATGATCCGCAAACTGGAGCTGACCTGGCATGAGGAAAAAATTGTCCTGCCCGCGCGCGCAGCATTTCTTTCCACGGCTCTGCAGATCATCGAGGAAGGCAATCACGCATGCCTCTTCGATGCGCTGTGCTTGCAATTGGGATTGGGTGATGCCATCCGCGTCCGCATGATCGAAACCTACAATCAAACGCAGCCGAAAGATTGTCCGCTCTACGGTGACGTACAGGCGACCTTGCGTCAACTTCGCCGTTTAGGCTACCGCATTGGAATTTTGACTGACAATCCACCCGCGTCACAACGGCAGAAGCTGGATATTTGCGGCCTGCTGCCGCTGACGGATTCCGGCGTGTTGACTGCGGAGCTGGGAACAAAGAAACCCGATCCCAAGGTTTTTGAGGAATGCGCCCGCTTGCTCGATTTGGCGCCTGAGCAGCTTGTCATGGTGGGCAATAACGTATTCAGGGACGTGCAAGGTTCCTGCAATGCAGGCTATCGGCATGCCTTTCATATACAAAGAGAGGGTGCGCTTTTTAGCTCCCATCTCGGGTTAGCGCGGAAGGTGGGAAACCTCCCGTCTGCATGCACGTCAATTACCAGCTTGAATGAGCTGTTCTGGTATCTGACCGGCTGTGAAGCCGTGCCACAGCGATAATAACCGACGGCAGAATCGGATGGGTCACATTGTAATAGAAGCGAATGGAACAATTGACCCTTCAAAGTTAAATCCTTCATCCCGCCAAAATTTCAAATCTGTATCAGTCGTTGCGCCGCACTTTGGACAGATGATCACTGCGTAATCTAATGTCCGATTCTTCAATCGAAGTTCAAGATGATTAGCTGTCAACTCCAAACGTCCCTTTCTTGGACCGTTGGACTGTCGTTTTGCGAAGGCGTATCCACACTCACAGTTTAGGTAGTGCTTGGGCCTCCTTTCCGGAGTAAATTCGCACAGCCGAAGGAATTCGTTGAGAAATGAAATTAACTCACTTTTGATTTGGATTATATAGCCAAGCGCATCCCTAGGTTGTCCAGCTATTTCGATTGAAGGTCTATGGAAATCAGATATACCTTTGATTGGACCCATTCCAATCCGTTCCGTTGTCAGCCAGAAGTTTCTGTATTCCTTTAGACTCGAGTAATGGGCGTATTCATCCCGCAACGAGATGAGATCGTCGATCCATTGCGCCTTCGCGTTTTGAATTAGCGCGATCATTTCTACTTTCCGAGTGACACGCCCACTGTTCTTAATGGATCTAATAAGTCGAGTCCCCTTATCCGAGAACTGTGGGATATGTTCGTAAAACCTATATGAATATAGCGGTGCTAACTTATCGAGAACTGCTTTGCTTAGGAGTAAAAAGGACTTAAAGAAGGTGGAAAGGTCAATTGCGTGGAGTTCGACCACCACACCATTCGGTATGCCCCGTGGGGAATTATTTATCTGTGAAAGATAGCTCGGCAATTCAGGTGTTCCATTTGCTACTATGTAATCATGTGCTGACTGAAATTGCCGTACAACAAAGACCATCTCGACAAAAGCTTCCAGCAACACATTCTGCAGTTCACGCTCCTTATCATAGAGAAAAGTTGATCCGGCCGTTATAGCGGCCAAATCTTCGAGGATGGCGCCATTCGCCGCGCCAAGCAGCACGATCCGGTCATTAGTGCTAACCCCGCAACTACTCTCTGAATCAATTGGCGTGCTCATAACTCAGACAATGGAAAAGTGCGAGTCGAATTTCGGGAAATCGTTGCGCGAGATCGCGACTCTGCTGCCGAACCCACGGTCTATCACAACCCCAACTCCTTCCAAACCTCATCCACTCGAGCCTTCACCGCCTTATCCATCGTAATCGGCTTTCCCCATTCCCGATTCGTTTCCCCCGGCCATTTGTTGGTGGCGTCCAGCCCCATCTTCCCGCCGAGGCCGGAAACCGGGCTTGCGAAATCGAGATAATCGATGGGGGTATTCTCGACAATCAGCGTATCCCTTGCCGGATCGACACGGGTGGTAATGGCCCAGATGACTTCCTTCCAGTCCCGTATATTTACGTCATCGTCGGTGACAATAATGAATTTGGTGTACATGAATTGCCGCAGGAAACTCCACACGCCAAACATGACGCGCTTGGCATGTCCTGCGTACTGCTTTTTCATGCTTACCACGGCCATGCGGTAGGAGCAGCCTTCGGGCGGCAGGTAGAAATCGACGATTTCGCTGAACTGTTTTTGCAGCAGGGGCACGAACACTTCGTTGAGCGCCACGCCCAGTATTGCCGGTTCATCCGGCGGCTTGCCGGTATAAGTGGAGTGGTAGATGGGGTCACGCCGCATGGTGATGCGCTCGACGGTGAATACGGGAAAAGTCTCCTGCTCGTTGTAATACCCGGTGTGGTCACCGTATGGGCCTTCCAGCGCTGTCTCGCCTGGTTGGATATATCCTTCCAGCACGATTTCAGCGCTGGCGGGAACCTGCAAACCGTGGCTCAGACATTTGACGATTTCGGTTTTCGCGCCCCGCAGCAGTCCCGCGAACTGGTATTCGCTCAAGGTATCCGGCACCGGCGTGACCGCGCCAAGTATGGTGGCCGGGTCCGCCCCCAGCGCCACCGCGATGGGATACGGTTGGCCCGGACTGGCGAGACAAAAGTCGCGAAAGTCGAGCGCCCCGCCACGGTGGGCCAGCCAGCGCATGATCAGCTTGTTCGGCCCGATCACCTGCTGACGGTAAATGCCCAGGTTCTGCCGGATTTTGTGCGGCCCCTTGGTGACAGTCAATCCCCAAGTGATCAGGGGGCCAACATCCCCTGGCCAGCAGGTCTGGATGGGCAGCCTGCCGAGGTCCACGTCCTTGCCTTCCCATACGATGTCCTGGCACGGAGCTTTCGAAAGCTCCTTGGGCGCCATGTTGAGTACCTGCTTCAGCACCGGGAATTTTTCCCATGCATCCATCAAGCCCTTGGGCGGCTCAGGCTCTTTCAGATAAGCAAGAAGCTTCCCCACTTCCCGCAGCGCTTCGACGGATTCCTGCCCCATGCCCATCGCTACGCGGCGCGGCGTGCCGAACAGGTTTCCCAGCACGGGAATGGTGTGCCCCTTGGGTTTTTCGAACAAAATTGCGGGACCGCCGGCTTTCAACACCCGGTCGCAGATTTCCGTCATCTCCAGATGAGGATCGATCTCAGCCGTGACGCGCTTGAGTTCGCCCTGATGTTCCAGCTGGGCGATGAAATCGCGCAGGTCCTTGTATTTCATGAGAGGGACGCCCGTGTGGTTGCGGCTATGAGGTACTCAAGCAAGATAATCAAGCGCAATCCCGGCGAACATCGTTGCGCCCACCCAGTTGTTGTGCAGGAATGCCTTGAAACAGCGCGTCCGGTCGCGGTCGTGGATCAGGCGATATTGATACAGTATCAGCCCCAGCGCTACGGACAACCCGATGTAATAAACCATGCCGAGTTTCTGAACCAGTCCTACCACGACCATCGCACCCAAAAAAGCGGCGTGGCAGGCCATGACGCCCGCCACATCGAAGCGGCCGAAAGTAATGGCCGAGGTCTTGATGCCGATCTTGAGATCATCCACCTTATCCACCATGGCGTATTCCGTATCGTAAGCGATCACCCAAAGCATGTTCGCTCCCATAAGGAACCACGCCATGAACGGCACTTCACCCGTTTGCGCAGCGAAGGCCATTGGAATGCCAAAGCTGAACGCGATGCCGAGGTATGCCTGGGGCATGGCAAAGAAGCGCTTGGTGAAGGGATAGCTGGCAGCAAGAAATAACGCGACAAACGAGAGCTCAATGGTAAGCCGGTTCAGCGGGAGGATCAGTATGAATGCGCACAGGCTTAAGCCCCCCGCCAGCAGCAGCGCTTCCTTGGTACTCACCATGCGCGTGGCGAGAGGCCGGTTCTTGGTGCGTTCTACATGGCCATCGAAATCGCGATCGGCGTAATCGTTCACTACGCAACCGGCAGAGCGCATCAGTACCGTGCCCATGACGAATATGGCCAGCACCATCATGCTGGGAACCCCGCCTGCGGCAAGCCATAAACCCCACAGCGTTGGCCACAGCAAAAGGAGTATGCCGATGGGCTTATCCAGCCGCATCAGTTTTTCGTAATGGCCGAGGCGTTGCGCGAGCGTCACTATGCCAGCTCCAGTATGGAAGGAAGAAACACTTCCGTCACCAGGATGGATTGACCGCGCAAACTGAACAGCGAACGACGCGCCCACAGGCCGCGTGGCTTTACCTTCAATTTCTGGCAGGCGCGTTGGAAGAGGGGGTGAGCGGGATTCAACTTTTTAAATCTGAGCGGCGTGCGCCTGATGATGGGGTTAGTGAACAATACCGTTCCCAGCGAACGGTTGCCGAGCCCGCTCAAGCCGCGCCATGCGCCCCGGAGGTCTTTCCGCGCCACGACGGAATGCGCGAATACGACGGGGGTGTTGCCGCAATATAAATATACTTCCCGCACCAATGCCAGTTCGTTGCGGCGCAGCTTCATCACCGCAAGCTCATCCCCGCACGCCTTGTCGAGAGACTGGAACATCTGCTTCACGCGAAAATCGCCGCATCGCTGCTGGATGAGCTGAGTAAGCGAGCCGCGATTCTGCAACCAGCCGCGCGCCCGTGGAGAGACCGCAGACGGCGCGGGATACCACGCGGATGACCGGACAGGACTCATCGCAAGCAACTGAAAAGGGTGCATTATGCCGCATAATCAAGCGCGGCTGAATGCTTTATCCCTTCATCCCTTTTATCCCTACTGGGCAGACGTTCCGTAATCCCGTTCACTTACCCTGCAAGCGCTGAGATGAACGGTTATCGACATAGTTTAGGCCCATGTTATTGGCAATCCAAGCGGCATGAAGTGATCTACTGCCTGCTTGTCTCTTTCGGGGACGATCACACTTATACCAGCCAGACTGCATCGGGTGCAACGATCCCCGCCTTGGCCCCATTCCGCCGCAACAAATCCAGATCGAGCATGAGGTGGCCCGCCAGGCTGCCGAACGCCGGGAGCACAAGCTGACCCACCTGCCAGACGAAGCACGGCAGGCACGCACTGTCGAGGTTTTTTCCCCTGAGGCGTACCGCTGGATGCAAGTGTCCTGCCAAGAAAAACGCTTCGAGCGCATCTGTCGATACCTGGGCGGACAGCATATCCTTAGTGCCATTGTTGGCTGGCGGAGGCAAGCCCGGCACCTGCAACGGAGGCTCGTGGCAGGCATACAGGCCGGGGGCCAGCGGAAAAGGTTCTTCGACTATCTCGATTCCAAGACTTGCCGGGAGATCGCTCCTGCTTATTGCACGATCGTGATTGCCACGCACCAGCATCACCTGCAGCTGCCCGTGTTGGCTGCGCCATTGGTGAAGGGTGCTGGAAAGCATGGGGTTAAGGCCTCGCCGGCTATGCCAGAAATCGCCCAACACTATCAGTCGTTTTGCTTGCAGCTGCGCCACCAGCGCGGCAAGACGCTGCAGATCCCGGGAGCTGCCACCGCGTGGCAAGGGTTGACCCAGTGCTCGAAAAGTTGCGCCTTTGCCCAGATGAACGTCGGCCACCAGCAACGTTTTTTCCGAGGCCCACCAGAGTGCCCGCTGCGGCAGCAACTGGAACGTATAGCCAGCACAGCGGATCGAGGGATTGGCAATCAACTCAGGATCGGGGATCACACTACTCAGATGTGCCGCCGGTGCCGGGCAAGTGATCTTCGTGCAGCAGACGCGCTACCGGATGGGTAGCCCGCGCCGGAAGAGTCGTCCTTTTCCTGTTTCAAGCGGGGATTGGCATGGCTATTCAATTCCAACGTCTGCAAAACGGTTTCGCGGGTACTTGCAGGGACAGTTCCATTGCCTTGCTTGCGGCCGTGGGTATCTGGAGCCTCCGGTCCGGCGCTTGCTTCGAGTTCCTCCACCATGCGCGCAATGCGCGCAGCAAGTGGCTCATTGCTGAGTTTTTCACGGAACCGTTCCGCCATGAGCGGAAAACCCAGCGGGGTCGGCTTTTTGACGGCCACTACGTGCAGCGTTTGCCCATTCATGCGCTCAAGCGATCTGGCCAAGCGGTCGATATCCAGCTCCTGTTGCAGCAGCTCCGATTTCGCCTGCTGGAGAAGGCGGTTGCCGGGATCGTAGTTTTGGAACACGTCGTAGTATAGCGACGCGGATGCCTGCAATTGCCGGTTGCTCCGCCGCTCGCCGGGGTGGCTTTGAAAGATCAGCCCGGAAATGCGCGCGATTTCGCGAAAGCGCCGCCGGGCCAGCTCGGTCGCATTGAGGCTGGCCAGCACTTCCGCGAGGAGTTGCGGCCGGTGTTGCGGCTGGAAGGAAGCGGGAGCCATCTCATCCGGCAGGGCCAGCATACGCGGTAACAGTGCCGGCCAGTCCATCGGCTTGGTGGACAACAGCTCGAATCCATAGTCGTTGAGCGCAATCGAAAACGTGTTGGCCTGGGCCTGTGCGGCACGCCATGCCATAAGTCCAGCCAATCCTAAATGCACCTGCCGCCCCGCGAACGGATAAAGAAACAAGTGCCAGCCTTCCCGGCTTTTAAGCGTTTCGGCCAGCAGCAATTGCGGCGTAGGAAGGCGCGACCACTTTTTTTGCAGTGCCAGCAAGGGTTGCACGCAGCGCATCTCGGGGCTGCCATACTGGTCTCGCTCGGCAGCGTCCAGTTCGCTTAGCATGGTGTCGGCAAGGGTGCTGGACAATGGCATGCGTCCGCGATTCCAGCGGGGCAGCGCTGCGCTGCCTGCCTTCGCCAACCTGACATAGGCTGTCATCTGGTAGATGCGTACCAACTGAAGGAGCCGGCCGGCAAACATGAATACGTCCCCTGGCCGCAGTCTTGCCCCAAAGCTTTCTTCCACAGTGCCTAGGCGGCCGCCGCTCACGAATTGCACCACCAGCGCCGCGTCACTCACAATGGTGCCGATATTGCTGCGGTGGCGCCGCGCCAGCCGCGAATCACCGACACGCCAGATCCCATCCACATCGGGCGCGGCACGCTGGAAATCCGGATAGGCAACCAGCGAAGGACCGCCCTGACGTACGAAGTCCAACGCCCATTGCCAGTTATCCGGCGACAACCCCGCATAGGCGAAGGTGCGGCGGACTTCGGCATACAACGCGTCCGGCTGAAATCCGCCACCCAGCGCCACCGTCACCAGATGCTGCACCAGCACATCCAGCGGTTGATGCGGACTGTGGCGATCTTCGATCTGGCCGGTTTGAATGGCCTTGCGCACTGCCGCCGCCTCGATTATTTCCAGACTGTGGGTAGGCACCAGCGTAATGAGGGAAGGCCTTCCCGGCGCATGTCCGGACCGCCCGGCACGCTGCAGCATCCTCGCCACGCCCTTGGCCGAGCCGATTTGCAACACGCGCTCCACGGGTAGGAAGTCGACGCCTAGATCGAGGCTGGAAGTGCAAACGACAGCGCGCAAGGTGCCATTCTTCAGTCCCAGTTCCACCCAGTTCCGCACGGATAAGTCGAGCGACCCATGGTGCAGCGCGATCTCGCCCGCCCAGCCGGGGTTATGCTCCAGCAGCGCCTGATACCAGCGCTCCGCCTGCGAGCGTGTGTTGGTGAATACCAGGGTTGAACCGCTTTGCGCGATCTCCTTTCCCACGCGGGGAAGCATGGACAGACCCATGTGCCCGGCCCAGGCAAAGCGCTCGACGCGCTCGGGCAGGAGCGTATCGACCACCAGTTTCTTGGCGATACGGCCTTTTATCAACAGCGGCAGTAATGGCGCGGGCGGCGGCCTGCCGGATTGCTTGACGGGGGCGGCAGGCGCAGGCAGGGGCAGCAGCGTGCTCAGCGCCCGTTCCAGGTTAGCCAGCGTTGCCGACATCCCCCATACCATGAGCTGCGGATTCCAGCCCGATAGCCGGGCCAGGGCGAGCTGCACCTGCACGCCGCGCTTGTTGCCCAGCATTTCGTGCCACTCGTCCACCACCACCAGCTGCACCGTTGCAAGGGTGTCAGGCGCATCGGCGCGAGCCAGCAGAAGGGACAGGCTTTCGGGCGTGGTGACCAGAAGGGTGGGCAGGCGGCGGTTTTGAGCGGCACGCTCCCCGCTTGGCGTATCGCCGGTGCGTAATCCGGATGTCCAGTGCGGAGCGAAATCTGGCAGCGGCTCACGCAGGGCGCGCAGCGTATCGGCTGCCAGTGCTCGCATGGGAGTCAGCCAGAGCACGGTCAATAAAGGGGCTATATTTCCTTTTCCAGAAGCGTCATGGGAATCTGCGGCATCCCGCGAACCGGTTTGCTTCTCCTTTCCCCGATCGAGCGGCACGAATCGCTCCAATGCGCCCAGCCAGACAGCAAGCGTCTTGCCCGCCCCCGTGGTGACATGCAGGAGCCCTGAGCGGCCCTGTGACATCGCCTTCCAAACCTTGCGCTGAAATGGAAAAGGTTGCCAGTTGCGCAGCCCCAGCCATCGCTCCGCACGCGCATCGCCTGTGTCCATCGCTTCATGTCTATGGCGCGGCATGTTCAGGCCCCCTCCGGGAGCAGCGCCGCCAGCGTCTGTAGCGTATCCGCCTCGGCGACTGGCTTGTCCTGGCGCCAGCGCAGCATTCGCGGAAAGCGCACCGCGATGCCGCTTTTATGGCGGTTGCTGCGGGAAATTCCCTCGAAGCCGAGCTCGAATAGCAGTGTCGGCTCCACGCTGCGTACCGGACCAAAGCTTTCGCGCGTGGTTTTGCGAATAATCGAATCAACCTGCGCCATCTCCGCGTCCGTGAGACCCGAATAGGCCTTGGCAAACGGCACCAGAACGCGCATCGGATTTTCAGGCGGATCGCTCCATACGGCGAAAGTATAGTCGCTGTACAGGCTGGCGCGCCGACCATGGCCTCGCTGCGCATAAACCAGCACGGCATCCACGCTCATCGCATCAATCTTCCATTTCCACCATCTGCCGACATCCTTGGTGCGTCCCACGCCATACCCGGCATTGCGCTGCTTGAGCATGAATCCTTCCGTGCCCTGACTACGCGCGCCTTCCCGTAGGATAGCCAACTCCTCCCATGTGCTGCCCTGAACAACGGGACTCAAGCGTAATGGTAATCCCGATGCCTCGGGCGCATGCTTTTCCAGCAGCGCCTCAAGGCGCGCGCGGCGCACGTATTGCGGCTGCCTGCGCAGATCTTCCCCCTCCTCTTCCAACAGGTCGTATGCCAGGAGGACCACCGGCTGCTCCCGCAGAATCCTGCTGCCCAGGATCTTGCGCCCGAGGCGCTTTTGCAGTTCATTGAAAGGTTGCACTCTTCCATCGCGCCATACGACGATCTCTCCATCAAGCACCGTCCCGTCGGGCAGGGAAAGGCCCGCCTGCACCAGTTCGGGAAATTGCTCGCTGACAAGTTCTTCCCCGCGCGACCATATCCAGGACTGCCCGCCGCGCTTGACCAGTTGCGCGCGGATGCCATCCCACTTCCACTCCACCAGCCAGTCGGCAGGGGAACCGAGCAGTTCGTCAAAATGTGCGGGTGGATGGTTGAAGGGATGCGCAAGAAAGAAGGGATAGGGGTGGCCGGCGAGTTGCGGGCCTTGTTCCTGGGCATCTTCGGGGCGGAGCAGCGCCAGGAAACCGGCAGCGTCCGGTTGCGAACCGATCTGCGTATAGCCCATCAGCCGCTGCGCCATACGCTTGGCATCGACGCTGCTGACCGCCGCCAATGCCTGCGTGACCTGGAGCCTGGAGACACCGACACGCAAACTGCCGGTGATCAGCTTGAAATACACCAGGCGATCCGCCGCGGCAATGGTTCGCCATTGCGCGAGCAGACGCGCGCGCAGTTCTTCTTCTGGCAATCCGCGCAGGGGTAGCAGGTGTACGGACAGCCATTCGGCCAGGCTGAGCTCCTGCGTGTCCACTGGGTCGGGCAACAACAGGGCGATGGTCTCGGCCAAGTCGCCAACGGCTTCGTAGCTTTCCACGAACAGCCATTCCGGCAGCGCGGCAACCTCTTGCGCCAGTGCTTTGAGAAGCCTGTTCGGCACCATCTGGCGGGGCTTGCCCCCGGCAAGGAAGAATACCGCCCAAGCCGCGTCCGACGGGGCGGCGCTCCGAAAATAGCTCTGCAGCGCTGCCTGTTTCGCCAGGCTTGAAGTCGAACTGTCAAGCTCGCGATACAGTGCGGAAAAAGCTTTCATCAGCTTTCCAACGGTCGCGGGCGCCGCGCTGCCGATAAGGTCGGGCTAAAACCGGAAGCGCCTGGATTATCCGATTCCCCAGCCCCATCCCTATCACTGCCGACGGAAAACGCCGCATCGCCGGTATGATTTGAATCCCGCATTCCGGGCATCGGAATGGCTTCCCCATCGGCGGAATCGGCCTCCTCTTCGCCGCCGTATTCCGTGGCAAAGGCTTGCGCGTCGAGGCCCTGCTCGCGCAGGTAGCGGACCATGATGGCGATGCTGCCATGCGTCACGAAGACTTGCCCGGCCTGGGTGCAGCCGATGGCGCGATGCAGGGCTGGCCAGTCGGCGTGGTCACTCATGACAAAGCCGCGATCCACACCGCGCCGGCGGCGCGCACCCCGCAGCTGCATCCAGCCGCTGGCAAACGCATCAGAATAGTCGCCAAAGCGCCTGAGCCAGGGCGTTCCCGCGGCCGAAGGCGGCGCCAGCACCAGCGCCTGGGAAAGCGCCGATTTGTTCATTGCCTCGTCCGTCACGCGAAATGTGGCGGGCAACGGCACGCCGATGGCACGGTAAACGGCATTGAGCGGTTCCACCGCGCCATGGCAGACGATAGGACCGATAGTGCTATCCACCCCGCGCAAAATGCGTTGCGCCTTGCCAAATGCGTAGCAGAAAAGGATCGAAGCACGGCCTGACGCCGCATTCCGCTGCCACCAGTTGTTGATATCGGCGAAGAGATCGGCTTGATGCGGCCAGCGGTAGACGGGAAGCCCGAATGTCGATTCGGTGATGAAGGTATCGCAGCGCACCGGTTCGAAAGGCCGGCAAGTTCCATCGTCTGCCAGCTTGTAATCGCCCGAAGCGACCCATACCCTTCCCTTGCATTCCAGCCTGACCTGTGCCGAACCCAGCACATGCCCGGCGGGATGCAGGCTGATGCGAACGCCCCTGTGTTCCAGCGCTTCGCCATACTCCAGCGTTTGCAGGCTGATATCAGCACCGAGACGGATGTGCAGCAACTCCGCATTGTCGCGATGCGCCAAATAATGTGCATTTCCCGGCCGCGCATGGTCACTGTGCGCATGCGTGATTACAGCACGATCAACCGGGCGCCAGGGATCGATGAAAAATTCGCCCTGGGGGCAGTACAAGCCCTCAGGACGGATTACGATTAGGGGAAGTGTCATCCAAAAGTTGGAGAGGCTTCATCGAAACAAAAATTTTCATAATTTCAATAAACCTGGGCGGCGAAAAGTGGATATTGCTTCCCACGATTAGTTAGATGGGTCGTAGGGCTATTTTTTCAAGGCCTCTTAATGAGAAGCTGAGAAGCGGCCCGGCCGGCACGATCGCTGCACCGAGGAACACGAACGCGACCTGAAATAGACAAGCAGATCTTGCAGGCGGTAGCAAAAAAAGTGAAGGATGCCTAACGACGCGAGCTGGCAGCCCTGGATACAGGAGCGTTTCAAAATCAGTACGCAGCTGATCAGGCCGCCCGGCCCTGCTGCACGTTGAGGAGGTGCACCGGGCTTAAAACATGACGAGTTGTTTTGCGTTTGGCTCGTGCCCAAAATTTGTCGCATATGATGTCGTGATTCAGGGAGTTTTTCGGGCAATCAGGGCTTTCGCGACAGCAGCAGCAACAACATGGGCACGCCCAGCAGCGCGGTCAATACTCCGACAGGCAGCTGCTGCGGCGCCCACAATGTGCGGGCAAGGGTGTCGGCCAGGGTAAGGAAGCTGCCCCCCAACAGTATCGATAAAGGCAACAGCCAGCGGAAATCGTTCACCCCCAGCAGGCGGACGGCATGCGGCACGATGAGCCCCACAAACCCGATGGCGCCCGCCAGCATCAGCGCTGCCACCGTCGCGACCGACGCACAGAAATAGATTCCCACCTGCAACGGCAGCACGGCCACCCCCAGCGTCTGCGCCTTCATCTGGCCGAGGCTCAGGACGTTCAGACTGCCGGAAAAGAGCATGCTCACGGCCGTTACAATGCACAGCGTAATCCAGGCGGGAAGCACTTCCTCGGCCCGGGAGACGTCTCCCATCAGCCAGAACAGCATGCCCTTCACATCGCTTGCCGGCGCGAGGGTAAGGATCAAAGTCGTCAGCGCGCCACAGCCGGCGGACAATACCACGCCTGTCAGCAGGAGCCGGTACAGGTTCCAGCCCCCCGCGCGAAAGCTCAAGCCGAACACGATCGCTATCGCTGCCAAAGCGCCCGCGAGCGAGGAGAGATTGATCAGCACCAGGCCCCAACCCAGCAACATTCCAAGGAGGGCGCCTACCGCCGCCCCGCCGGATACGCCAAGAATATAAGGATCGGCAAGCGGATTGCGCAGCAGAACCTGCAACAACACGCCTGCCAGGGCCAATAGGCCGCCGCACGCAAATGCAGCCAATACGCGCGGCAGGCGGAGTTGCCAGATGATCTGATGCGCAACATTATCTTTCCCGTCGCTGGACGAGAGCAAAGCTTGGGCAACAGCGTCGGCAGGTATGTGCACGCTGCCGAATAACAGTCCCCCAAACGCACTGGCCGCCCCGACAAGCAGGAAAATGACCAGAAGCTTCTGTCCTCTGCCTGCGCTCCTCTCAATCATCATCGCGAAGCGTTCGACTCCACCCCAAATTTTTTGCCCGTCCTGGAGCCGGGGATGCGGCGGCAGCGGACGGGGGCGAAGCGGATATGGGGAATATGCGGCTCGGGTCGCAGGCCGGCATGGGCATGGCGGAAAATACGCGGAAAATTATCGAAGGCTGATGATGGGCCAGCCGTTTCTTTCCGCATGGGCTTTGAGTGTCGCGTCCGGGTCCACGGCCACCGGGTGGGTGACCTTATTGAGCAAGGGAAGGTCATTCAGGGAATCGCTATAAAACCAGCTTTCCAGAAACGATAACCAGGTCAGATTGTGCTCATCCAGCCAGCTTTCCAGGCGCGCGATCTTGCCCTCCCTGAAACAGGGCAAACCTGAAACCCGTCCTGTGAATTCGCCATCCTTCTGTTCCGGCTCGGTGGCGATGAGATGGGAAACTTTCAGCGCCCGAGCGATAGGTCCCGTGACGAAGCTGTTCGTAGCGGTAATGATGACGCACAGGTCTCCGCCGAGCATATGCTCTTCTATCAGTTTGCGAGCAGCGGGGGTGATGATCGGCAGAATCCTGTTCTGCATGAACTCACTGTGCCAGGCATCGAGCTGGCTTCTGGGGTGGCGCGATAACGGTTTCAGCTGGAAGTCGAGAAACTCGTGTATATCCAGCGTGCCGGCTTTGTATTGTTCGTAGAACTCCACATTGCGAGCCTCGTAGACTTCGCGGTCGAGCACGCGCTGCTCGATGAGGAATTGCGCCCACTGAAAGTCGCTGTCACCTGCCAATAAGGTATTGTCGAGATCGAACAGAGCCAGATTCATGATGCGGCCTGCAATAGTTCACGCACCAGCGGAACGGTAATTTTGCGGCGGTTGGCTAAAGCGTAATTGTCCAGCGCGTCAACAGTGGCAATCAACGTGGGCAAGTCGCGGCGCTCATGGCGGAGCAGGTAATCGCCCACCTCTTGCGGCAAGTCCAGGCCGCGGCTGGCTGCATGGCTTTTCATGGCTTTAATTTTTTCCTCGTCAGTCAGTTCATGAACCTGGTATACCAGACCCCATCCCAGCCGCGTGACAAGATCGTCCCTCAACTTCAGCTGTGCTGGAGCAACGGGCCCTGTTACCAGCAGGCAGGCGTGACCCTCGTCACGAATGCGATTATAAAGATTAAACAAGTGGATCTGGGCTTCGGCACCAAGACGATCCGAATCATCCACCAGTACGCAGTCAGCTTCGCCATCGGCGGCAAACCGCGTATTTTCATCGCAAGCGTAATAGGTGGCTTTCATCCGGGTATGCTTATATGCTCCAGCCAGCCCCTGCAGCAAGTGGCTCTTTCCGCAACCGCGGTTGCCCCATAAATAAAAGAAACGCTCCTTCTCCCTACCCATCAGAATGTTCTCCAGGGTCTGCAATAGTTCGGCGTTGCGGCCGGGCACGAAATTAGCCAGCGTCGGAAGGGGCGGGGGAGCGATATCCAGCAGGAGTTGTTTCACGAAAGATCAAAAAATGGGCCATATATTGATAGCGCATGGCGCACACATCCATTTGCGGTAAAATTGCCGTCACTTTATCTGCAACAAGACGAGAACTCAACTTGACTTCATTTAAACGGGAGAACCCGCCCCCCACGCCTCTTTCCTACCGCGCGGCCGGTGTGGACATCGATGCAGGAGACCGGCTGGTAGAAAACATCAAGCCTTACGCCAAGCGTACCATGCGTCCGGAAGTGCTCGCGGGCATCGGCGGGTTCGGCGCGCTGTTTGAAATTTCGAAAAAATATCGTCAACCCGTGCTGGTATCGGGTACGGATGGCGTGGGCACCAAGTTGAAGCTTGCGTTCCAGGCAGGAAGGCACGACAGCGTGGGCATAGACCTGGTGGCAATGAGTGTGAACGATATCCTGGTCCAAGGAGCGGAACCCTTGTTCTTCCTGGACTACTTCGCCTGCGGACGGCTCGATGTGGATACAGCGACCCTCGTAGTCAAGGGTATTGCGGCGGGTTGCGAACAGGCAGGGTGCGCCTTGATCGGCGGCGAGACCGCGGAAATGCCGGGCATGTACCCCGAGGGGGAATACGATCTGGCCGGCTTCGCCGTCGGGGTGGTGGAGAAAGACAATATCATCACAGGCCTGGATATCCGGGAAGGGGACGCAGTATTGGGGTTGGCATCCAGCGGCGCCCATTCCAACGGCTACTCGCTGATACGCAAGATCATCGAAAAAAATGGCATAGACCTGTCTACCGATTTCAACGGCAAAGCGTTAGTTGATGTAATCATGGCGCCAACCCGGATCTATGTTAAGCCGGTGCTCGAACTGATGAGGCAGCTGCCGGTGAAAGGGTTGGCCCATATCACGGGCGGCGGGCTGGTGGAAAATATCCCGCGTGTCCTGCCTGACGGTGTCACCGCGGTATTGAAAAAGGAAACATGGGATATGCCTCCACTTTTCAGGTGGCTGCGGCAACAGGGAAATGTAGACGAGAAGGAAATGTACCGCGTCTTCAATTGCGGTATCGGCATGGCGCTGATCGTGGGACCGGACCTGGCTGATAGGGCAATGCGGTTATTGCAATCGGCGGGCGAAACCGTCTGGCGGATTGGCACGATTCGAACACGCGCTGCAAAAGAAGCGCAGACGATAATTGAGTGAGCAGCAGGGCGTCCGAGGTCGCGCCTCTGCGGAAATGAAATCGCTCGTTATCCTCATCTCGGGCCGGGGAAGCAATATGGAGGCCCTGATTGAGGCGAAACTCCCCGCGCGGATAGCAGCAGTCATCAGCAACAGGCCCAACGCGCCTGGGCTGGAAATTGCAAGAAAGCACGGCCTTGAAACCATCGTGCTGGATCAATTGTCTTATTCCGGTCGTGAGGCATTTGATGCCGCGCTGGCGCAGGCAATCGACAAGTACCGGCCCGATCTGATCGCGCTTGCCGGGTTCATGCGCATCCTGGGGGATGGTTTCGTAAACCGTTATCCTAGGAAACTGATAAATGTCCATCCTTCGCTGCTTCCCGCCTTTCCGGGGCTCCATACTCACCGGCGCGCGTTGCAGGAAGGGGCAAAGATACATGGCTGTACAGTACATTTCGTTACCGCGCAGATGGATCGCGGCCCAATCATTGTTCAGGCGGCGCTCCAGATACTACCGGATGACACCGAGCAAACACTCGCCGCACGCGTACTGCAACAGGAGCACCTTATTTACCCCGAAGCCGTGCGCTGGCTCATGGAGGGCCGGCTTAGAATTTCCGAGAGCGCCGTCGACGTAAGCAACGCCATATTCGATGGCTCCGTTCTGTATTCACCTGGACTATTAAAATGAAATTACCGCTTGCTTTGCTGTGGGCTTTAAGTGTTACCGCATTTACCTTTTCTGCGTTTTCCGCGGGCGCTTACGCGGCGGGTGTTCCTCCGCGCATCGATATCAGCTATACGGTCACATCCGGCAACCTTGAAGCGGAAATGACTGAAACGGTGGAAATCCGCCAGGCAAACGGCACGCGGAGCTATGCCATTAACAGCGAGGGCCGCGCAAAAGGCTTGCTGGCGCTGACACAACCGGACAATGTGGTGCGCGATAGCGAGGGCACGGTAACGGCACAGGGATTGCTTCGCCCCAACCGCTTCTCTGATCAGCACGGCAAGAAACCGCCCAAGGTAGCCATTTTCGATTGGGATAAGAAGCTTCTGACTCTTCAGCATAAACGCGGGGAAGAACAGAAGCCGTTACCCACCGATACGCTGGACAGGCTCAGCCTGCACTATAGCTTCATGTTTTCGCCGGTCGCGGGCAAAATGGTAACGCTGCATGAAACCGATGGCCGCCGCCTCGAACCGGCCCGCTATGCAGTGGGCAAGGAAACCCTGGACACGCCGATGGGCAAACTCGAAACCATCGTACTGACAAAGCAGCTGGAGAAAGAGGGCGACCGCGACAAGAAGATCTGGCTTGCGGTTGACCATCACATGCTGCCCGTACGCGTGGTGGCAGCTGAAAAATTGGGGATTGTGACGGATCAGATGGTCAAAAACATCAGCTATGCGGAAAAATCGGTCAACGACCAGAAACAGGGGCGCTTATACTAAACTAAGCTAACCTGAGCTGACCCGGGTTAACCCGGGCTACAGTAGTCATCGCTCCTGTTATGATGTATGTTGTGTTCGAGCTACGCTATTTCGCCTCCACTTCCTTCCGCAATACCCACAATAGATGCGCCTCACCCCTGCCCACCTGGAGACGGCTACCGCCGCGCTCCGTGCCGTGCTTCCGCTGGAGCATCCCGCTGATTCGATACTCAGGCGTTTTTTCCGGGAGAACCCCAAGCTCGGCGTAAACGACCGGGCGTTTATTGCCGAAGCCGTATTCGGCATTCTGCGTCACCGGTTTTTTCTTGAGCGCGTGATCGATATTGCGACTCCGCGTTCGCTGTTGCTCGGCTATCTGGCGAAATTCCACGGGATGAATCTGCGCGAACTGACGCCGCTCGTCAGCGAAGCAGATGCGAAGTGGATTGCACAATTGAAGGCAGTGAGGCTGGAATCGCAGCCGCTGGCTGTCCAAGCGGAATTTCCGGACTGGTTGACCGAAAAACTGCACGGTTTCATGGAAGAGCGTGAGATTCTCGATCTGGGACGCTCGATGCAAGAGCCGGCACCACTCGATCTGCGCGTCAATGCGTTGCTTGCGAACCGCGAAGAAGTGCTTGCGCTACTGAAAAGTGATGGTATCGAGGGCGATGCTACGCCGTACTCTCCCGCCGGCATCCGCCTTTTCGGTAAACCCGGCATCAACCGCAATGAATTGTTCACTACTGGCAAAGTGGAAGTCCAGGACGAAAGCAGCCAGTTGCTGGGCTATCTGCTCGCTCCGCGCCGCCGCGACATGGTTGTCGATTTTTGTGCGGGGGCAGGCGGCAAGTCCCTGATGCTAGGCGCTTTCATGCGGTCACAAGGACGCATTTATGCGTTCGATACCTCGGAAAAACGGCTTAATAACCTCAAGCCGCGCCTCAAGCGCTCCGGTTTGTCCAACCTGTATCCGCAGCTTATCGTCAACGAGAACGATCTGAAGGTAAAACGGCTTGCAGGCAAGATCGACCGCGTGCTGGTGGATGCGCCGTGTAGCGGCCTGGGGACGCTTCGCCGCAACCCGGATCTGAAATGGCGGCAGTCTCCGCACAGCATCGAAGAACTCAAGCGCAAACAGGGCGCTATCCTGGCGTCGGCGTCAAATCTGCTCAAACCCGGCGGCAGGCTTGTCTATGCCACTTGCAGTTTTTTGCCGGAAGAAAACCAGGAAATCGTCGAGAATTTTCTCGCGGCCCATCCGCTTTTCACGCTTCTGAATTGCGCCGAGCTGCTGGCGCAACAGAAAATCCCGCTCGACACCGGCGTTTTCATGCAACTGTCGCCGCGCTCGCATCACACCGATGGTTTTTTTGCCGCTGCATTGGAACTGGCGAACAGCAAAAAATGATATTACGGGTTGGTAACGTGCCCCTCTCCAGGTGGCTCGCCGGCTGCATGGCAATCCTGGTTACAGCGTCTGCAGGGGCTTTCCAGCCTGTACCAGCTTATGAACGCGATCACAATAAAGGTCACGACAGCGGCCACGACAGGAAGGCCCCCGTTGCGCTTCCTGCGACAGGCACGGTACAGACTGCTTTTACGCCGGGGGATGATGCCGGCAAGCTCATCACGGACGCCATCGATACGGCCCAACACCAGGTTTTGGTGCAGGCGTTCAGTTTCACCCACCGCAAAATTGCTGAAGCACTGGTTGCAGCCAAACGCCGCGGTGTGGATGTCAAAGTCCTCTCCGACAAGAATCAAATCCACCGGATTCCAACGAGTTTGATATCGAGAATTGCGGCGGAAGGTGTACCCGTTTTTACCGATTCAGATCACGACAGCGCCCATAATAAAGTGATGGTGATCGACGCCGGCAGCCCGGAAGCCACGCTGATAACGGGTAGCTTCAACTTCACCCATGCCGCCCAGTATAAAAATGCGGAGAATGTGCTGTTGATAAAGGGTAATGCAGCGCTTATCGATCTTTACAGGAAAAACTGGCAACGCCACTATGAGCACTCGCTGCCTTACCGGTAGCGCTTGCAGTTGTCCCGGCTTTTGTCGACACCCACGTTTTTCCCCAGGGGACTTTCCAACGTTTCCACATGTCAGCCGAAATGCCAGCCCAGATTTCAGCCCCGACGCCAGCTCAAATGCCAGCCGACAGCGAATTCCAGAGTCTGCTGCGTAATCTGATCACGGACGTGCAGGAAGCGAGCGTGTTGTGGCAAATTGCCGTGCTGGTAGCAAGTCTCGGGCTTGCGTGGCTGTTACTGCGGCAATTCGAGCGCCGCGTTCGAGTTCCATCAGAAAGCAAAAGCCGGCGCCTTAATATCAGCATGCGCAGCATGAGCCGACTCATGTTTCCGGTGTTCGCGCTTGCGCTCGTCATTCCCGGGAGGTGGCTGCTCAGCTACTGGTACTCCCCCCATCTTCTTAACATCGTGGTACCGCTACTGTTTGCGCTCGCCCTGATTCGCGTAACTGTCTATATGTTGCGCAGAGTGTTTTCGACCCAGAAGTGGCTGCATCCTTGGGAGCTGTTTATTGGCTGGATTGTCTGGATCGGCCTTGCGCTTTATATAACAGGCCTGTTGCCTGGAATACTCGATCTTCTCGACAATGTCGGGTTTCACGTCGGCAAACAGCGGCTTTCGATATTGCTCATCGCGCAGGGGATCGCTGCATTCACCGCCAGCATACTGGTCGCGCTTTGGCTCGCCACCGCGTTCGAAACCCGGCTAATGGACGCCAGCGCGCTGGACATCAACCAGCGCGTCATTCTCTCGAAAATCAGCCGCACGATCCTGATTGTGGCAGGGGTCCTGATCGCGCTACCCATGGTGGGGGTAGATATCACCGTTTTGTCGGTGTTCGGGGGCGCGCTTGGAGTAGGGCTCGGATTCGGCCTGCAGAAGATTGCAAGTAACTACATCAGTGGATACATTATTCTGCTGGATCGATCCCTGCACATCGGTGATACCGTGGCGGTGGACAACCGCAAGGGAGAGGTTGTTTCGCTTACTACGCGATATGTGGTGCTCAAGACCGAAGACGGAACTGAAGCGCTTATTCCGAACGACACGTTTATTACTTCGACGGTTGTCCGTCAAACCTATGCCAACCACCGCCTGCGTCTAATTATAACCATAAAGGTCAGCTACTCCAGCCCGGTAGAGACGGCCATGCGCATCATGCTGGAAGCCGCGAAGCGGCAGCAGATATTGGCGGAACCCGAACCTACCGTTATCCTCAAGGAATTTGCCGAGAATGGCGCCATCGTTGACCTGATAATATGGGTGCAAGATCCAGAAGGTGGAGTGTTACGGCTGCGCTCCAACCTCAACCGTGAAATCCTGGCGGAATTTGAAAAGAACGGTATCGGCGTGAAATAAGGCTGATGGGAACAACGGAATAATTCCGACCAAATCACACGCACCTCCTGCCGCCCTGCCAGAGGTGCCAGCCTTGAAATCCACCCAAGTTTTGAGATACGATCCTGCTATCACACACCTGTCCACCTGTCCGCGCCCGTGGAAATTCCGGTCCTGGCCCCGCGGCGGATTGCTAACTGATCACCAGACATATGAAGAAAATACTACCGGCGCTGTTTTTCGCGCTTTGCTCGATACAGGTTTCAGCGCAGGTTTCCGCGCAAAAAGAGGCTCAGGAATTCCCCTGGTCCAAGGCGGCAAAAATCATCGCGGCGGACGAGGCAAAAGCCGCTGCGTCAAAGCCGAAAAAACCGGACCCGCAGCTTGAAGCCGAAACCAAAAAGCGTGAGAAGGCAGCTGACGCGGAAAACAAGAAGAGCAAATAACGAGGGACCTTGGCGTTTAACTCACTCGCAGAGACGAGCTCCTAACGCCAGGAACTCTTTATGGGCGCCTTGATTTTCTATACCGGGATCTATTTCCTGGGCTATTACGCCGCGCACCTGCTCAACCAGGCGACTGGCCGGGCTTTGGTAAGTAATCGCCGCATCGCGGGCCTCGTTCTGGTGCTCACCGTCAGCGTAGCCCACGCGTACAAGATAATTTCCACTCCTCCGCCTCATGATCACGGGGATGGGGCGAATTACGCACTCGGCTTATACGTTATTCTGCCTGTCATCATCATCTCGATCGCCGTATTCTTCTTCAACCGGCAGGATGGGCAGGACGACAACGATCAGTCATAGGACGGGCGCTAATACGTCCAGGCGTGTCTAGGCGGTTTTCTTCTGGATGAATTCGATCTTGTAGCCGTCGGGGTCTTCCACAAAAGCGATGACGGTGGCGCCATGTTTCATCGGTCCCGCTTCCCGCGTTACCTTGCCGCCGCGCTTCTTCACTTCCGCGCAGGCCTTGTAGGCATCGTCCACTTCTACCGCAATATGCCCATAGCCATTGCCCAGGTCATATTGCTTCGTATCCCAGTTGTGGGTTAACTCCAATACTGTGCCAAGCACCTCATCCTGATAACCGACAAAGGCGAGCGTAAACTTTCCCTCGGGGTAATCTTTCCGCCGCAGTACTTTCATCCCCAGCACATCGGTATAGAAGGCGATGGATTTTTCCAGATCGCCAACACGCAGCATGGTATGAAGAATACGCATTTCAGATTTCAATCATTTCAAAATCTTCCTTGCGCGCGGCGCATTCCGGGCAAGTCCAATTCATCGGAACGTCTTCCCATCGAGTGCCGGGAGGAATGCCTTCCTGTGGCGACCCTTCGGCTTCATCATATACATAACCGCAAATGAGACACATGTAGCAACGGTAAACGCGAGTTTCTGTGGTGGTCATGATGAGCGGGAGTAATTAGGTTAAAATATCATTTTACGGTATTAGTCCATGTCTCAGCCACCCCCCACGGTACTTTCTTTCGCTGCCAGCGACTCAACCGGTGGTGCCGGTATTCAGGCCGATGTTCTCACCCTCGCCAGCATGGGATGTCACCCGTTATCGGTGATCACAGCCATAACCATCCAGGATACAGCCGGAGTGGACGACGTAATGGCCCTGGACCCTGAATGGGTGGCCGATCAGGCACGGGCGGTCCTGGAAGACATGCCGGTACATGTGTTCAAGATCGGGCTATTGGGCAGCGTGGAAATTATAGCCTCCATTGCGGAGGTCATTTCCGATTATCCCAACATTCCGCTGGTACTGGACCCGGTCCTTGCGTCGGGACGAGGTGATGAACTCGCCAACGACGAGATGGTCATGGCAATGCGGGAACTGTTGCTTCCTCAGGCGACCATTATCACCCCCAACAGCATGGAAGCGAGGCGGCTCGCCCAGGACGACGAGGATGATTATGACATGCCGAATCTGAACGAGTGCGCCGGTCGGCTTTTGCGCCTGGGCTGCGAATACGTCCTGATTACGGGTACACACGAAAATACGTCCCAAGTCATCAACAACCTGTACGGAAGCGGCGGCATCGTACGGTCGGACACATGGCGTCGACTGACTGGCTCGTACCATGGGTCTGGCTGCACGCTCGCCTCGGCTATCGCTGCTGGCCTTGCGAACGGACTATCGATGGCCGAAGGAGTCTATGAAGCGCAAGAATATACCTGGCAATCGCTGAAAGCCGGATTTCGCCCGGGAATGGGACAGTATCTGCCTGATCGAATGTTCTGGGCTCGTGACGAGAGCGATACCGGGGACGGGAACGACAACGATGCCCCAGGCGATAATTAACGGGTTATACGCTCTCACCCCGGATGTGGCGAACACACCGGAGCTGGTTGCGATGACGCGGCAGGCCCTGGAAGGCGGAGCCAGTCTGGTCCAATACCGCAACAAGGCAGCCGGGAGCGAATTGCGTCGGGAGCAGGCACACGCGCTCGCTCGTCTTTGCCGAGCCTTCGAGGTTCCATTCGTCATCAACGATCATCTTGACCTGGCGATTGACGTGAGCGCCGACGGCGTGCATTTAGGGCGGGAGGACACTCCCCTTACCGATGCGCGCCGACTCCTGGGGCACAGTAAGATTATTGGCATTTCCTGCTATGACCGGCTGGAGCGTGCCGCGGAAGCCGAGCATCACGGCGCAGACTATGTCGCATTCGGCGCTTTTTTCGCTTCTGTGACCAAGCCTGGAGCAACCCCCGCGGCACTAGACCTGCTGAACCGCGCAAAGCAGGAACTGCAGATTCCGGTGGTCGCTATCGGCGGCATCACCTCCGATAATGCGGCCGGCTTGATACGGCGCGGCGCCGATGCGGTGGCGGTAAGCAACGCGTTGTTTCATGCCTCGGACATTCGAGCCGCCGCTGAAGACTTTTCCCGCTTGATTAAGCAAAATAAGCGAAGCAAGCATTCCATTCCTCACCATCATGGGCTAGCCAATAATGTCACGTAACCAGCAATTATTCGAACGCTCTCAAAAATATATTCCCGGCGGGGTAAATTCACCGGTCCGCGCCTTCAAGTCAGTGGGTGGCACGCCCGTATTTTTCGAGCGGGGGCTGGGCCCTCGGGCGTGGGATGCGGATGGTAAAGCTTATATCGATTACGTCGGTTCCTGGGGCCCTCTGATTCTTGGTCATGCCCACCCGGAAGTGGTGGCGGCAGTGCAGGCTGCGGCACAAAAGGGGCTGACCTTTGGAGCGCCTACAGCGGCGGAGCTGGAAATCGCCGAACTGCTGTGCAATCTTGTTCCTTCGATCGAGCAAGTGAGACTGGTCAGTTCGGGTACCGAGGCCACGATGAGCGCGATTCGTCTTGCGCGAGGGTATACGGGCCGTAACCGCATCATCAAATTTGAGGGTTGCTACCATGGCCACGACGATGCCTTGCTGGTGAAAGCAGGGTCGGGGGCCCTGACGTTTGGCAATCCGAGTTCTGCCGGGGTTCCGGCAGAAACCGCTGCCAGCACGGTGGTGCTGGATTACAACGATATCACTGGTATCGAGCAAGCGTTCAGTGAGTTCGGCGATGAGATTGCCGCGGTCATTGTCGAGCCCGTGGCGGGCAACATGAATCTGGTGGCGCCGAATCCGGGTTTTCTGCCGGGCCTGCGCGAATTGTGCACGCGTCATGGCAGCGTACTGATCTTTGATGAGGTAATGACGGGCTTTCGTGTCGGATTGGAATGCGCCCAAGGGCTTTATGGCATAAAACCCGATCTCACCACGCTCGGTAAAGTAATCGGTGGCGGAATGCCGATGGCGGCGTTCGGCGGCAGGCGGGACATCATGCAGTGCCTGGCGCCGGTAGGAGCGGTATACCAGGCCGGCACGCTTTCGGGCAATCCGGTTGCGGTGGCCGCTGGACTCGCGACGTTGCGACTGGTGCAAAAGCCCGGATTCTACGAACAACTTTCGGCTACAACCCGGCAGTTAACTGACGGCCTTACCGCTGCCGCGAAGGAGCGCGGCGTCGTTTTTTGCGCACAAGCCGTGGGGGGAATGTTCGGCCTCTATTTCCGGAATAGCCTGCCGACTAGTTACGCGGAAGTAATGAGTTGCGACCGGGAAGCTTTTAACCGCTTTTTTCATGCAATGCTGGAGGAAGGTAACTATTTCGCGCCCTCAGCCTTTGAAGCCGGGTTTGTCTCGGCAACTCACGGCGATTCGGAAATCAACAACACGCTGACGGCCGCAGGAAAAATATTCGATTCATGGAAATAAAAACGGCCCGCGATAGCGGGCCGCTGCGGTTGTCTACCCCGAGGCCGGTTCTGTTCAGCGCAGGCCCGAGATAAACTCGGAAACTGCCTGCATTTCCTTTTCGCTCATGCGCGTGGTGATCATATGCATCACCTGGTTGTCATCGTTTGAACGCAACTCCTTCCGAAATGCGCGCAGTTGCGTCAGGGTGTAGTCCTGGTGCTGACCGGCAAGGCGAGGATAGTTAGGCGGAAGACCAGAACCATTGGGCGAATGGCATCCTGCGCAAGCAGGAACACTCGTCTCGAGGTTGCCCCCCCGGTATACTTTCTCGCCCTGTTCAGCCAGGGCTTTGTCTTTTGCAGCTCCCGGCTTGGGCTTCTGCTGGGCATAGTAAGCAGCAAGATTCTTCATGTCCTCGGGGGTGAGAGGCGCGACCATCGCGCTCATTACCGCGCTTTCCCGCGCCGCCGGCTTCCCGCCCTCGGACTTGAAATCATTCAATTGCTTGGTGATATACTCGGTATGCTGTCCGGCCAAGCTTGGATTTGCGGGTATAAGGCTATTACCGTCGGCGTTGTGGCATGCCGCGCAAACCTGAGTTGCAATTTGCTGACCTTTAGACGGGTCGCCCTTGATCTTTCCAGCCTCCGGCGAAGTTTCCGCAAAAACCTGATTGGAAAGCGCCAGTGCGGCCAATACCATCATATTCGAAATCAGTTTCGTGCCTTGCATTCCTGACGCTCCGGAAGAAAAGTGATAAAACCATGTCAATAACATTGTATTTTATCAGGGCGATGGCGGGTTCACAACAAGAAAGCTTCTGAACTATCAACCGTTTTGATCATGTCTATCGTTTTGTGGAAGGCCGTTTAATTGGCTCGCGAAAAGACGAACGTACCGACGTGCTTGCACTTATGGCACAACCGGGCGGTGGCTCATCTAGTCTGCCGTTAAATGGAAATTAAAGGAGGAAAGAGTGGGTACAAAAATTTTTGTGAATCTGCCGGTGAAAGATCTCGGCAAATCCGTGGAATTCTTCACCAAACTCGGCTTTAAGTTCGATCCTCAATTTACCGATCAAACTGCAACCTGCATGATCGTGGCCGACGACATTTTCGTTATGCTGCTGACCGAGGAAAAGTTCAAGCTGTTTACCCCGAAAAAGATCTGCGACGCAACGCAAGGTACGGAAGTGCTCATCTGCTTGTCCTGTGAAAGCCGGGGGAAAGTGGATGAGATGGTAAACTGCGCGGTAGCCGCGGGCGGAACAACCTACAACGAGCCACAAGACCACGGGTTTATGTATGGGCATGGGTTCCAGGACCCGGACGGCCACATCTGGGAACTCATGTTCATGGAAACTGGCGCGATGAGCCAAGCCGAAATGCAATAACAATAAATGACGGCGCCGGTCCCTCCAGATACAATCGGGCCGTCAATCTGGCGCAAATATCGTTAAGCCTGTAAATGAGAATACTCTTTTTTCTTCTGTTGTTTGCCAACCTGATTTTTGCGGCCTATATCCAATGGGGTCCCGCGGCCAGCGGTCGCGTGCAGCTGGCCGCAGAATTCCATCCGGAAAGAATACAACCATTGTCTGCGCTACCGGCGGGGTCCACCCTTTCCGCTTCCGCTCGTCCCGAGCCCGAGCGACCCGTGGCCCCCCCTCCTGCTTTGACTCGCCCCAAGTCCGAACGGCCTGAGTCCGTAGCTCCCGGGCCCGTCGCGCCTGAGCCTCGTGCTGCGTCCGCTCCTCCCGAGTCTACCGCTTCCGAGTCCATGGCTTCCGCGTCCGCGGCTCCTGAGCCCGCACGTCCTGCGACTTGTCTGGAATGGGGGGATTTTCTCAGCGTAGAGCATGCACGGATGGAGGCCGCGATGGCCCGAGTGCAACTGAACCACGAGACACAGCGCATAGGAGTGGGAAAGAGAAGCGGCTACTGGGTCTACATACCGCCCCTGAGAAACAGGGAACACGCGGTGCGAAAAATGGGAGAGCTTGGCAGACTCAGGATTAACAATTATTACCACGTCCAGGACAATGGCCAATGGAACAACGCCATCTCCATGGGCTTTTTTGTTAACGAGGACGAGGCGGACGATTTACTCGAAGAACTGAAACGCACAGGCGTGAGGTCGGCGGTAATGGGGAAACGGTATCTGGAGCAGATAAAGTTTGTCCTGCGGGATCCTCCGCAGGAGGTTGTCGAAAAGATGAAGACGATAAAAGGGGAGTTTCCCGGCAGCAAGCTTGAGACGGTGCAGTGTGACCGGACCAGAAAATGAGGTGAAAGCCGCGACCACCTGACGCATAAAGAAGGCGACGCCCTGGTGCCGCGGCTTGCGTCTGCTTCCATATCCGCCCTGTAAGCATCCATGACTGCATCATCTTAAGCCCGTTCGGGCCCGTGCCCGGCGGATGATCTTTGCGGTCAGCAACGGGTATTGCAATGCGATACTCCAGCCCCCATCATATGTTTTTATGTTATCTGCCACGGAAATCACTATGACTGTGTCTCTAAAGACCCCGCAGGAAGTCGAAAAAATGCGGGTGGCGGGGAAGCTTGCCTCGGAGGTGCTGGATTACATCACCCCGTTCGTCAAGCCGGGAGTCACAACTGATGAACTTGATAAACTGTGCCACGACTACATGGTCGACGTCCAGCACGTTATCCCCGCTCCGCTCGATTATGCGCCGCCGGGGTACTCGCCGTATCCGAAATCAATTTGCACCTCGGTCAATCATCAAGTTTGTCATGGGGTGCCGGGGGAGAAAAAACTCAAGTCGGGCGACATCGTCAACATCGATGTGACCGTCATCAAGGACCAGTACCATGGCGATACCAGCCGCATGTTTTTCGTGGGTGAACCGGGTATCCAAGCCAGGCGCTTGTGTGAAATTACTTACGAGTCGATGTGGCGCGGGATTGAGGAGATCAAACCGGGGAAACATCTGGGCGACGTCGGCCATGCTATTCAACGCTTCGCTGAAAGTCAGGGATATAGCGTGGTGAGAGAGTTCTGCGGCCACGGCATCGGCGCAAAATTTCATGAAGATCCCCAGGTGCTCCATTATGGCCGTCCCGGAACCGGGCTGGAACTTAAAGCCGGCATGATTTTCACGGTTGAGCCGATGATTAACGCGGGCAAGGCTCCTATACGCCAGATGGCCGACGGCTGGACCATTGTTACGAAGGATCATAGCTTGTCGGCACAATGGGAGCATACCGTGCTGGTCACCGAAACCGGATATGAAGTGCTGACCTTATCGGCTGGCGCGCCGCAGAAACCTGTATTCCGCTCCTGACTGTCATGGGGCCGCTTGAGGCAGGGTCGCCTCCCGGCAGTTTCAATACTGAGACAAGTACTGAGACATTCAGGCAGGCGCTGCTGCAAGGCCGCGAGTCATTACGCCAGCGCTATTACAGCAATGGCAACGGCGCAGCCCTGCTGCGCGGCCACAACCGGCTGCTCGATGATATCCTTCGCCAGGTCTGGCGCGAGATGGCACTCCCGGACTCAATTGCCCTGCTGGCGGTCGGCGGCTATGGCAGGCAGCAGCTTTTTCCATATTCAGACATCGATCTGCTGGTGCTGCTTCCGGAGGAAGGTAGCGGCGCCAACGTTGCGGATGGCGCTGTCGAGGTCCGGCTGGAACAGTGGGTTAGACTATTGTGGGATCTCGGACTGGAAATCGGCCACAGTGTCCGCACCATCGCCCACTGCGTCGAGGAGGCAGCCAAGGATATCACGGTGCAAACCAGCTTGCTCGAAGCCCGGCAGCTGTCGGGGCATCGCCCGTTGTTTGACGAATTTGCGAAAACGATGCAGGTCATGCTTGAGCCGGAAGCTTTCTTTCAAGCCAAGCAACTTGAGCAGGAGCAGCGCCACGGCCGCTATCACGACGCCACGCATAATCTTGAGCCCAACATCAAGGAGAGCCCTGGCGGGCTTCGCGATCTGCAAAACGTCCTGTGGGTCAGCCGGGCTGCAGGGTTCGGAAAATCCTGGCCTGATTTGGCGAGAGGAAGCTTGATCACTCCGCGTGAAGCTCGTCTTGCGCAACGTCATCAGGCTCTTCTGCAAGATCTCCGTATTCGGCTCCACTATCTCGCTGGGCGCCGCGAAGACCGGCTGTTGTTCGATTTTCAGACCGCGCTCGCCGATGAGCTTCGCATAGGCGCTAAGCCTCCTCGCCGCGCGAGCGAGATATTGATGCAGCGGTATTATCGCGCCGCCCAGGGCGTTACACAGATCAATACGATTCTGTTGCTTACGCTGGAGGCAAGGATTTCTCCCGGCGCGAATGCGGTTCCGGTCATCATCAACGAGCGTTTCCAGAAGCGAAGTGAGTGGCTGGAAGCAAGAGACGAGGATCTTTTCCACAAGGAGCCAGCCGCGATCCTGGAAAGCGTGCTACTGCTGCAGCAGCACCCCGAACTGAAAGCCCGCAGTGCGACCACGCTGAGAGCAATGTGGCAGGCGGCACCCCTCATCAACGCGGCATTTCGACGCAACCCCCACAATAGGGCGCATTTCATGGAGATCCTGCGTCAACCGCACGGGCTGACGAGTGAGTTGCGCCTGCTCAATCGCTACGGCATTCTAGGACGCTACCTCCCGGCGTTCGGGCGTATCGTGGGCCAGATGCAGCACGACCTGTTTCACGTCTATACGGTAGATGAGCACATTCTCATGGTGGTGAGAAACCTGCGCCGGTTTCTTTCCCCCGAGTTTGCCCATGAATATCCGCTTTGCAGCCGGCTTATTGGTGAATTCCAGCGGCCTGAAGTGCTCTATATCGGGGGCATCTTCCATGACATTGCAAAAGGACGGCAGGGAAACCATTCGATCCTCGGTAAGAGGGACGCAGCGCGTTTCTGCCACGACCACGCCCTTTCACCGGAAGATACTGACCTGATCATTTGGCTGGTCGAAAACCATCTTTTCATGTCAATGACTGCGCAAAAAAAAGACATAGCCGATCCGGACGTGATTGCTGATTTTGCCGGGCACATGGGTAACGAGCGACGCCTTGTCGCGCTTTATCTGCTTACCGTGGCCGATATTCGGGGTACCAGTCCAAAAGTATGGAACGCCTGGAAGGCGAAATTGCTGGAAGATTTGTTCCGGGCCGCGCGGCGTCAGCTCTGCGGCGAGCCCGCTTATGCCGACAGGACGCTGACCAGCCGGAAGAACAAGGTCATGGAGTTGCTGCAACTCGATAATATTGCTGTCAGTGGGGACGAGAAGCTCTGGAGGATACTGGATCCGGCCTATCTGCTGTCGCACGAGCCCCAGCAAATCGCGTGGCATGCGCGCCACCTGATCCATCAAACAGAACCACTAACTCCGCTCGTGAAGACCCGTATTGCACCGGCTGGAACAGGCATTGAGGTATTGGTCTATGCGGCCGATCAAAAGGATCTGTTTGCGCGTATCTGCAGTTTCTTCGACCGCATCGATTGCAATATCGTTGAAGCAAGGATACATACCGCCCGCCACGGTTACGCACTCGATAGCTTCCTCGTGCTCGACCCTTTCGATATGGCCCAGCGTCACCGCGACGTAGTCGATTTCATCGAGCATGAACTTGCACAGCAATTGGCCGAGCATGCTCCGTTACAGCCTCCGGTCAAAGGGCGCTTGAGCCGGCATCTCAGGCATTTTCCCATTGCCCCCGAAGTGGACATAGAACTGGACGAAAAAGGCGAATACAGTATTTTATCGATCGTTGCCGGCGACCAGCCGGGGCTGCTTTCGCGTATCGCGCAAGTGCTGGTCAGCTTTGGCGTAAACGTGCACAGCGCGCGGGTCAACACCCTGGGAGAACGCGCTGAAGATACGTTTCTGGTGACGGGAGATGCATTGCAAAAATCGAGAACACTGCTTCGTTTGGAAACGGAGCTTATCAAGGCCCTGCAAACTTCATGCGAAGCAGCCACCTAAATCTGATAGTTAAGCCTTGACACGGGCATTCGCCTACGGAATTTCCAGCCAGCCGGGTGACGGCCCATCCCCGACTGGCCCATCTACTTCGCCAGCAATCCAGTACCTAAGCTAACCCCATTGCCCGGACTCAGGCTGTTGCGCCGGCGGATTAATTCACTGAAATTTTCGGAAGATTAAGCGTACGCAACAGTCGCGCCGCTTCAACCATTCGCTGCAGGGCAGCCTCTGTTTCCACCCAGCCTCTCGTCTTCAAACCGCAATCGGGGTTAACCCATAACTGCGACGGGTCGATCACTTTACACGCCTTTTCCAGCAGTTCCAGGATTTCTTCCGTCCGGGGAATCCGCGGCGAATGAATGTCATACACACCGGGTCCGATCTCGTTGGGATACTTGAACTGACCGAATGCGTTAAGCAACTCCATGCGTGAGCGCGAGGTCTCGATTGTAATGACGTCGGCATCCATCTCTGCAATGGCGGGCAGGATATCGTGGAACTCGGAGTAGCACATATGGGTATGTATCTGCGTGTCGTCCCTTACACTCGAGCTGGCGACGCGGAATGCTCGCACTGCCCACTGCAAGTACTCATCCCAGTCCGGTTTTTTTAGCGGCAGGCCCTCGCGAAATGCCGGCTCGTCAATCTGGATTATTCCGATGCCGGCTCGCTCCAGATCCGCAACCTCGTCACGGATGGCAAGCGCCAGCTGGAGCGCAGTATCGGCACGAGGCTGATCATCACGCACGAAGGACCACATCAGCATCGTTACAGGACCGGTCAACATGCCTTTGACCGGTCGGGGTGTCAGGCTTTGCGCGTATTGAATCCAGTCAACCGTCATCGGCTCGGGACGGTAGATATCCCCGTAGAGAATAGGCGGCTTCACGCAGCGCGAACCGTAACTCTGCACCCATCCGTTCTCGGTAAAAACATAACCCCACAACTGCTCGCCGAAATATTCCACCATGTCGTTGCGCTCGGCCTCTCCATGCACGAGAACATCCAGGCCGATTTCTTCCTGCTTTCTTATTGCCAGCGCTATCTCGTCACGCATCGCCTGGAGATACTGCAAATTGCCAAGCTCGCCTTTTTTGAAGGCAGCGCGCGCCTGCCGTATTTCGGCCGTTTGCGGAAACGAGCCTATGGTTGTGGTGGGCAACAGCGGGAGTTTAAAGCGCTGCCGTTGACGCGACTGCCGAACCGGGAATGGGCTGGCGCGTTCGTTTTCTTTCCGCGTCAAGCTTCGCAAACGCTCCTGCACCACCGGATTGTGAATGCGTTCTGATTGTGCACGTACCCGACTTGCCTCGGTAGAAGCACTCAGGATTTCTGATATTGCGCTTTCTCCATGGGTCACGCCGCGTCCGAGGGCCGATACCTCATGCAGCTTCTGCACCGCGAATGCCAGCCAGTTCTTGATCTCCCCATCCAGCCTCGTCTCCAGCTCGAGATCAACCGGGCAATGCTGGAGAGAGCAACTCGGCGCAATCCATAACCTTTCGCCAAGGATAGCTTGAACACGTGACAACATCGAGAATGACCGGGCGAGATCAGAACGCCATATGTTGCGTCCATCTACGATGCCCAGTGAGAGCACTTTCCCGACAGGGTAGTGGTCGAGAAAAGTTTCAAGCTGGTCGGGCGCACGGCACAAATCGATATGCAAGCCGTCCACCGGCAATTCCTTGAGGCGGTTGGCATGCTTGTCCACTGCTTCGAAATAAGTGGTTAACAGCAGCTTGGTCAGCCTGGGCTCGGCCAGGGCGGTATAGGCCTGGTCCAGACCGCGCAGCCATTCCTCTCCCAAATCGAGCGCTAGCAGCGGCTCGTCAATCTGCACCCATTCCACGCCAAGTGATGCAAGCTGGCCGAGAATGTCGCGATAGACCGGCAACAGTTGCGGTAACAAATCCAGGCGACTGAAACCCGGCGTGCTCTCCTTGCCTAGGTACAAATATGTCAACGGGCCGATCAGCACTGCTTTCGGAGAAATGCCGAGCGCCTGTGCCTCAGCCACTTCTTTGAAGAGCTGCGGCGACGCAACACGGAATCGAGTGTCCGCATCGAATTCCGGCACGATGTAGTGATAATTGGTATCGAACCACTTGGTCATCTCCATGGCTGGCTGAGTCGCGGTTCCGCGCGCCATGGCAAAATACAATTCCAGCCCGATTTCGTCCTGCTGCGCGTTAAACCTTGCGGGGACCGCGCCGAGCAGTGCTGTCATGTTCAACATCTGGTCGTACAGTGCGAAATCTCCAGCCGGAATCAGGTCGATGCCGAGGTCTCGCTGCAGAGTCCAATGCCTCTGCCGTAACTCGGCCGCTGTGGCATTAAGCTTTTCGTCGCTAATATCCGCGCGCCAATAGGCTTCAAGCGCTTGTTTCAACTCACGCCGGGCGCCGATTCGCGGAAAACCCAGGTTATGTGTCAGTGCCATCAATGCTCTCCTTGATTGCTCTGGTGCAGA
The DNA here is from genome assembly GCF_033095785.1 of Nitrosospira sp. Is2. Taxonomy (GTDB): domain Bacteria; phylum Pseudomonadota; class Gammaproteobacteria; order Burkholderiales; family Nitrosomonadaceae; genus Nitrosospira. The sequence continues at coordinate 1,472,074 of NZ_CP137134.1, forward strand.
CTCGGTTGCAATGAGAACAGATTGTGTGACAGACTAACCTATGAATCAAATGAAACGCTATATAATATTGATGAATACAATTCATACGTAACCCGTAAATAATTTATACCCATGTCAGTCTCCACGCTTGAACTACGGCATCTTCGTACACTCTCGGCACTTCATGAAACCGGGAGCGTGTCGAGCGCGGCAAAACGCGTACACCTGACCCAGTCAGCGTTATCGCATCAGATCAAAGCATTGCAGGACCACTATGGGCTACCGATCGTGCGGCGCCAGGGACAATCCGTCGAGCTCACCGATGCCGGAAAACAGCTGGTTGCGTTGGCTGGTAAAGTACTGGAAGAAATCCGGGCGACCGAACGCAGTCTTGCCAAACTGTCCCAGCAGGCATCGGGAAGCCTGCGCATAGCGCTGGAATGCCACACTTGTTTCGATTGGCTGATGCCGCTGATGGATGTGTTCCGCCAGAACTGGCCGGATGTGGAACTCGATCTCGTCTCCGGCTTCCACAGCGACCCCGTCAAACTCCTGGAGGAAGGAGGGGCGGACGTCGTAATAGGATCGGAACACAAGCGGAAACGGGGCGTGGTACACCACCCCTTGTTCCGTTTCGAGATTCTTGCAGTGCTTGCGCCGGACCATCCCCTACGCGGGAAACGAATATTACAGGCTCCTGATTTTGCCGACCTGACACTCATTACCTACCCGGTTCCGGAAGACCGTATCGATCTGATCCTCAACGTACTGAAACCCGCCGGCATCCATCCTCAGCGACGCACTGCAGAACTGACCGTCGCCATCCTCCAGCTTGTAGCCAGCCGCCGCGGGATTGCAGCACTGCCCAGTTGGGGAATACAGAATTACGTCGATCATGACTACGTGATTGCCCGCCGCATCGGCGCGCACGGACTGTGGAGCGACCTATACGCATCGACCCTTACCGAAACTGCTTCCCGCCCTTATCTCCGAGATTTTCTGGCTACTGCAAGGAACACGTGTTTCGCCACGCTGGAAGGAATCTTCCCGTTGGACTAAATCAGACGACAAGTGAATGAGTAAAAGGAGAAATCTTCTGGTGAGCAACGCGGTCGCGTCTGCTCACCAGAGACAGGAATCAGGAGAGAAGGCTTGTAACCACAACCCCCGCAACTATTTCGCCAAGTTATTGCAGGGCGACAGCGGAACCTGGTCAGAAGCTTCTCAGCGCAAGACTCAGTGGAGGCTCAGTGTAGTGTAACCGCGGCCTTATCCTCGCAGGCGAGGTCTGCACAGTAATTTTCGTACACGCCATCCAGAAAACCCCATAGCGCGTCACATGCCCGGGCGGTCGCGGCCATCACCTCAGCCTCTTTCTCCGGAGTATCGACAAAGCGGTCAATCAACTCCCACTCAGCTTGCGAATGATATACGTCCGCTTCCTGGTGTACGGAAAAGAACTCATAGCTAGCCGGATCGCTCATGCCATAAAACCTTGCCAACCCGTCGATCTTGACCGCGGCAATGGACGGAACCTGGGATTCAAACGCATGCAGGGCGGCCAGACCTGCGTAAAAGGGTTCGTTCAAGCAGATGTCGCGAAATGTATCCACGAGCCTGGCTGTCCCCGGCAGAGCTGCTGCCTTTGCCAAGGCCTTATCCGTGGAACCTAGGGCCAAGGCAAAATTCTTCCATAGCGCGGGGTGGTTTTTCTCGCCGTGCTCTTCGCTGATCAGGTTCTTGAGCACTTCCTGCCTTACGCTGATGTCGCCGCTATTGGTCTCGCTGTGAAAATGCGGTGTATTAAAATGTACTGCGCTCAAGTAAGTCGGCTCGGCGAGCACATTATGGAAATATTGTTCGGCATACCCGCGCAACTGCTCTTTAGTGAGCTTTCCTTCTGTCCAAGCCACGTAAAAAGGATGCTTGAGCAGGTGTTTGGCGGTGATGATGGAATCGATCTTATGCTTAAGAGATACGTTGTTTGTCATGGTTTTTCCTCTTGAACAGAGATGGGGTGGTCGGTCGGCGTATCATCGCCAAATAATGTCGTGAAGTCAAATTTTGAAATCAAGTCGCGAGGCGTGATCGAGCGGCCATTTCAAGATGATTGCTCCATCCACTTAAAACGCATTAGCGGCTACACTGCGGTTTTTTTTCAAAAATTGTTATGGATGAGCAATCGAGTCTGCTGGCGCTATTTACCAGCAGCTTTCTCGCGGCCACGTTGCTGCCCGGCGGTTCGGAGGCGGTACTATTCGGCGTATTGACAGCTTATCCGCAGCTTTACTGGCCGGCTTTGGCCGTCGCCTCCGTCGGCAACACTTTGGGTGGAATGAGTTCGTATGCTATCGGGCGCTTTTTACCCGACGAAAAAGCGCTTATGCAAAAGGCCAAGGGGAATATGCGCGGCCTGTTCTGGGTGCGCAAATACGGCAGCCCGATATTGCTGCTGTCGTGGGTGCCGCTCATCGGCGATCTGCTATGTGTCGCGGCGGGGTGGATCCGCGTTAACTGGATCTCCGCGATGGCGTTCATGGCCGCAGGTAAATTCTTACGTTACTGGGCGATCGCGGCAGCGATGAGTCCGTAGCAACGATCTATCCAGCACAGGTTGCAGAAATCAGCCGGCCGATACAAGGCTCATCGGCCGCTTATCAGTTAACCCTCGCAGTTCAACCTCGACACCGCCTAAAGCCTAACTGGTCTTACCCTGAAGTATCTTCTGCAGTTCACCGCTCTGGTACATCTCACTAACGATATCCGATCCGCCGACAAACTCGCCATTGATGTACAGCTGCGGGATAGTCGGCCAATTTGAATAGTCTTTGATGCCTTGCCGTATCTCCGGTTCGGCAAGCACATCCACCGCAAAAAGATTGTTCACCCCGCAGGCGTTAAGAACCTTGACCGCATGGGCGGAGAAGCCGCACTGGGGGGCGGTCGGCGTGCCTTTCATGTAGAGCACTACCGGATGCGTAGTTACCTGCTCTTTGATCTTTTCCTGGGTATTCATTTCTGGCTCCTTCTTCTTTAAAGTTGAATAAATGGCAAATCGGCTTATAGGAGGAAATCAAACGGCCTTAAGGAAAACTGCCACCATGCTGAAGATACCTTTTAAATTGTAATTTTAACAGCTTATTTCGTTAAACTTCCAAACAGCCACCGCTGACACGCGGTATGCCGGCGAAATCGGGAAGAGAGAACACTCCACCCAATCCAGCCTTGCTCAACAGCTCCCTGCAAGCTTGCGCCTGATCGTAGCCATGTTCGAGCAACAGCACGCCTTTCCAGGCCAGGTGAGCGGGAGCGCAGGCGACAATGGATTCAATGCACTCAAGGCCACCGCGACCTGCCGCCAGCGCGCTGTCCGGCTCATACCGCAAATCACCCTGGCCGAGATGAGGATCGCCTTGTGCGACGTAGGGCGGATTGGAAACGATGAGATCGAACCGTTCTTCGCCAAGCTCGCGGAACCAGTCTCCCTCAAAAATGCGCACATTCCTGGCGTTGAGCTGAGCGGCGTTGATTTTCGCAATAGCAACGGCATCGGCGGAAATGTCCACCGCGGTGATACACGCAAGGGGCCGATGTTTGGCTATCGCCAAGGCAACAGCGCCGCTGCCGGTTCCCAGATCAAGAACCCGGCAGGAAAAGTCGATGGGAATCCGCTCCAGGGACAGGTCAACCAGTAATTCTGTTTCAGGGCGGGGGATGAGCACTGCCGGGGTTACGGTAAAACTCAGGCTATAAAATTCGCGTTTGCCGATCAGATAGGCTACCGGTTCCCCAAGCACGCGCCGCGCGACCAACAGGCGAAAGCTTTGTGCTTGCCTCGCTGTGAGCCGCCGGGCGGGGTGGGCAATGAGATGCGCATGGCCAACGTCCAGCACGTGCTGCAACAGCATCCGCGCATCGATGTCGTCGATGTCCCTGCGCGCCTGATCTAGCGCTTCGCGAATAGTGATCTGCAAGAAGGTGTTACTTCACTCCGCCATTGCCGCTAATTGCTCCGCTTGATGCTCGGACATCAACGCAGAGCAAAGCTCATTCAAGTCCCCATCCATGACTTGCTCGATCTTGTAGAGCGTAAGATTGATACGGTGATCTGTTATACGGCCCTGCGGAAAATTGTAGGTGCGAATACGCCCGGACCGATCGCCACTGCCCACTAGAGATTTGCGCGTGGCAGCCTGTTTGCTTTGCTGCTCCTGCGTCTGCTTGTCACGGATGCGAGCCGCGAGGACGCTCATTGCCTGTGCCTTGTTTTTATGCTGCGAGCGTCCATCCTGGCACTCGACCACGATCCCGGTGGGCAAATGCGTGATGCGAACGGCGGAATCAGTCTTGTTGATGTGCTGCCCGCCGGCGCCGGAGGCGCGGTACGTATCAATCCTCAGCTCGGCCGGGTTCAGAACCACATCCATTATCTCGTCCGCCTCAGGCATCACCGCAACGGTACAGGCGGAGGTATGAATGCGTCCCTGCGTCTCAGTGGCAGGTACCCGCTGAACCCTGTGACCACCCGATTCGAACTTGAGCTTTGAATACGCCCCTTGCCCGATGATTTTCGCAATGATTTCCTTGTAGCCGCCTGCCTCGGAAGCGCTTTGGGATATTATTTCGATCTGCCAGCGCTGACGTTCGGCAAAACGCGCATACATGCGGAACAGGTCGCCCGCAAATAGCGCGGACTCGTCACCGCCAGTACCGGCGCGAATTTCGAGGAAAATGTTGCGCTCGTCATTAGGGTCCTTCGGAAGCAATTGCTTCTGCAATTCAGCACTGAATCGCACCAATTTCTCCCTGGAGTCGCGAATCTCGGCATCCGCGAAATCACGCATTTCCGCATCCGAGCTCATTTCCTGCGCGGTATGGATATCACGTTCGCTTTGCAGATACGCATTGTAAAGCTCAACTACCGGCGCTATCTCCGCGCGTTCACGCGTCAACTTGCGGTAGTTATCAAGATTCGCCGTAATGCTTTCGCTACTAAGCAGACGATTCAATTCTTCCAAGCGCACGCTGAGCTGCGTGAGCTTGGCGGCAATGCTTTTGTTCATTCTGGGCGGTGGAGATGGTACAGTCGGTTGATCAGCTCGACCAGATCGTCACGCTCGTCTGCCACTGCGTGGTTGAGCGCGTAGGAAGGGATATGCAGGAACTTGTTCGTCAAGCCGTTACTCAGCGATTCGAGGATTTTTTGCGGGTCTTCGCCTTTTGCCAAAAGTTTCTTGGCCCGGTCCAACTCATGGCGTCGATACCGCTCAGCCTGGTCGCGTAGCGCTCGTATGGTGGGAACAACTTCGCGCGACTCCAGCCAGTGCATGAAATTGACCACATTGGTGTCAATTATCGCCTCGGCCTGCGCCACCGCTCCCTGACGGGAATCCAGCCCTTCCTTGACGATCTCGCCAAGATCATCCACTGAATAGAGAAACACATCATCCAGTTCGGCGACCTCGGGCTCGACATCCCGCGGAACAGCCAAGTCCACCACGAAGATCGGACGATGCTTTCGTGTCTTGATTGCGCGCTCAAGCATGCCCTTACCGAGTATGGGAAGCGTGCTGGCGGTGCATGTCACGACGATATCATGCAGCGCGAGCTGTTCAGGCAACTCGTTGAGTGTAATTACGTTCGCGTTAAAACGACTGGCCAGGGACTGCGCACGCTCTGCGGTGCGGTTTGCGACGGTGACGCGCTTGGGATGACGCGCGGCGAAATGACTGGCACATAGCTCGATCATCTCGCCTGCACCGATAAATAACACCCGCTGCTCTGCGATATCTCCAAAAATCCGTTCCGCCAACCGGGCGGCAGCCGCGGCCATCGAAACCGAATTAGCGCCAATCTCGGTGGAGCTGCGAACCTCCTTGGCGACGAAGAAAGTGCGCTGAAATAACTTGTGCAGCATCATGCCGAGGGTGCCGGCGTGTTCAGCCGATTTAACGGCGCTCTTCAATTGCCCCAGTATCTGCGGCTCACCCAGCACCATCGAATCAAGCCCGCTCGCCACGCGAAAGGCGTGCTTTACCGCTTTTTCGCGCGGCAACTTGTAAAGATACGGCTCCAGGTCGCGAGCCTTCATCTGATGAAAATCGGCCAGCCAGTGCGTGGCCTCCTCCGGCTTCTCCGTACTGCAATACACCTCGGTACGATTACAGGTGGAAACAATCGCAGCTTCTCTCACCGGATGATGCCCGACAAGATCACGCAAAGCATGCTCGGTTTTATCCGCCGGAAACGAAACCTGCTCGCGCACATCCAGTGGCGCGGTCTGATGGTTAATGCCGAAGGCGAATAACTGCATGGACGACAATTTGGTCAACCGGTCAAGAATTTCAAAATTCGCTGATTATAGTATTACAAGCTTTTGAATACCATCGGTTGGAAGAGTTTCTGCTTTGAAGAAAAATTTACAAGCTTTTTGTATCTTTCGCCTGCCCAGCCAAACCATGCTCACGCCGAGCGCCAGCCCATTTTAAACCTGGAAATTTCCAACCTCAACGTCATCCGTGTCGCGTTTGTTGACACAATCCCGAAAAACAAAGCAAAAAACCACGTAGTTTGTTGAATTTTAACCATATTAAAACATGGAACAAAAGTTGCTTGTTAGGGTAGGCTGGTAGGGCCCTGACTAGCAGATCTTAGGCACGAACCCCGATGACCACAGGTCTTTTATAAGAATAATTCGTGCACTTACGTTCACCGGCAATTGAAGTTCCGCGCTTTATATTGCCAGAACGCTAGCCATATAAAGCGTGACCTATAAACATGGATCTCTCTACCTTATCCCCCGAAAATCTTGACCGTTACTATCACATCATTACCGAAGCGAACAGCATTCGCCGACACAACGAATTGCTCGCGTGGCTTCAGGGAGAAATCCAATACTATTTGCCGCACGAAATCCTGATCGCCGCATGGGGTGATTTCGCGGCTAACCGGATTTCCTACGACATTGTCTCAGCATTGCCCGGGGTCAGAACCGAGCACTCAACTCCGCAAGCGCTGTTGCCCCTGCTGCAGGGGTTGTTTAACCGCTGGGTAGAACTTGGGAAGTCCCCCTACACGCTCGGTGTCGGCGAATCCGGTTTCCTGTTGGAAGGGGATGGTCTTCAGTGTTCCCTGGGTAAGGCATTGCAAGCCATGCGTTCTTTGCTGGTACACGGCCTTATCAATGAACGGTCGCGCCACGACTGCATTTATGTGATTTTCAGCTCAGAAAGAAAGCTGCATGAATCGCTTGGCGCCGTGCAAATCCTGCTGCCTTACCTCGATATGGCGTTTTGCCGAGTTACACCGCTTACGAGCCCTCAGCCCCAACCCGATCAACCCCTGCTTGCAGAGCAACCGAGCGGAAGCGAAAACCCAAGTTTGAGCAAGCGTGAAGTAGAAATCATGAAGTGGGTGAAAATGGGCAAAACAAATCTTGAGATTGCCAGCATTCTGGATATCAGCGTATTCACGGTTAAAAATCACCTGAGGCATATCTTCAAGGTCCTCGATGTTACTAATCGAATGCAGGCCGCCGCAAAAATCGCCAAAAGCGCCAAACCGGATGACTGAGCAGGATAGCTGAGATTCAAATCAGCTCTGTCGGAGTTAAAACCGACTCGTGCGTCATTCTCAACCCTCATAATCGTCAACCCCGCATTGCGGCGGGGCCTGACGCTGCATTGATGAGCTAAGCCTTTTCGTTCCTACTCGTGCGTTTAGCCATGTACCCCATTAATCCAAGCCCAGCAAGCAGCATCGCGTAGGTTTCCGGCTCTGGGATCGTCGGCACCTGCGTCAGTGTGAAGGTGGCAGTGTTCCCGGCGCCGGGATCAAACGGGCTCAGTGAAAACGTTGCAGTAGCGACGCCCTGATGCGCCAGTTCACCAGTAAAGTTGAGGTTACGCGGGCCGCTGGAAGGGGCAGAATCGAGGGCGAAGCCAGTCAGTGTCGAGTTGTTGAAATTGGTAAAAACGACTCCTTGACCTCCCGTCGTCGGTTCAGTGATGATGAAGTGGTAGTCGAGCCAGGTCTGACCCGTATTGTTGGCAATTGTCTCTGTGACCACGTAGGGATTCCCCGGTCCTCCATTAGTGTGGCCAACTGTAAAAGTCAGCGAGATCTGGTCCAGGCTGGTAAAGGCTTTGGAAAGATCGAGCACGTTGGGATCAGTACCAAGATTAGTAAGCTCAAATGTGCCCCCCGCCCCATTGTTAACCGTAACATCGGTAATAACGCCTGCGGCGGACGCAGTGGAAATCGACCCCCCGAAAGCTAAAGCGGCCACCAATGCTTTAAATTTTACGTTCATTATTCTTCTCCTTCGGAAAATTGCGATAAAAACAAATCGGTATGCTGAGCCACTCTGCCTCTTGTATCTCGCAGCGCACTTTTATACCGATTGTCATCTTCCGCCAGAAGACAGAAATTTGTAATAGACCTATTGCTTATAGCACCATGGAGCTATATGCCGCGAAGAACTATGAGCAACAGACAGATAAGGCGCAGAGATTGTTTGCGGAATCATTAGCTTGCACCCTTGATCGGACGGTCAGTAGCGTTCCTTCCAATTTTTTTGGCGAAGGAGCACACTTCGCGAGGTAAATTCAAATAGAATTATCGCTTTCCACAATCAATTCTCCGTTATGACGGAAGATTAATCCCGCAAAACCCTGAGTCATAACTGTGCCGCAGTTCCGTTCCTGTTTCTCTTCGTTGACCACGCCTCGTTATAGCTCATGGGAACTTGGGCATTTATTCCGCAAGCGGCATCCCCAGCGCCCTGCGTCAATCTCTTCGGACAAACATAAACGCCATGCACGTTAGCCTTTTGAGGATGCCTTTCGTGGATGCCCTCAAGGCTATCGCCTGCCTATCGATAGTGGCGCACCACTTGGCCGCCTACGGCCCCATGTCGCAGATAGCATACCCCCTGTTCTCCGGCTTTATCGATGGGGTTTACGAATATGGAAGAATGGCTGTCCCCGTTTTTTTTGTTGTTGCGGGCTTTTTATTTGCGGGAAAACACGCGCCCGGTGGCGTACTGCTCGTATCTCACCCCGTTCAGGCCATCAAGCGACGTTACCTTAGGTTGGTAGTGCCATATCTGGCGGCACTGATCCTGGCAATCGGATGCGCAGCGGTTGCAAGAATATGGATGGTGCACGAGTCAATACCCGCCGCGGTTAGTCCTTTCCAGCTTCTGGCACACGCGCTGCTGCTTCAGGACTTACTTGATCAGGAGGTGTTATCCGCCGGTATCTGGTACGTGGCCATTGATTTCCAGCTGTTCGTCAGTGCGGTGATGCTGTTGTGGCTATCACGACAGATCCAGCACCGGCACCCGAACCTTAAAGCAGGCGGCCTAATTCTGATTACGGGTTTGACGCTAGCCTCGCTATTCGTGTTTAACCGGGATAAATCGCTAGATGAAACCGCTTTCTATTTTTTTGGGTCATTCGGTCTCGGATTCTGATTTATTGGATCTCCGACATGCCGCGCCGTAACCTTTGGCTCGTGCTGCTGGCTCTCGTGGTGATAGGGGCTTTATTAGTCGACTTTCGTTTCAGGATAGCGGTTGCCGGAGCGGTGATGCTGATGCTGGGCCTGGCGAAACAACATTGCTCCTTGCTGGAAAACTTGCGGGTGCCGGTCTTTTTAACTTCTCTGGGACGAATTTCCTACTCTATTTTTCTGGTCCACTTCCCCCTGTGCCTGGTCGTCAATGCAACATTTTTTCACTTTTTCCCGGTTCACCCTGTCGCGAATGCATTCGGGCTAATATTGGCTTTCGGCGTGAGTATCCTGGGCGGTGCGCTGTTTTTTAGATGGGTCGAAAGCAACTGGAATAACCGCGCTCGTGTCTGGACGAGAACCAAAGATGTGGTTGCTTCTGTGGGCCCGAAACTTGGAATATAAATGGCGTCAGGTTGAGTAAACAAAAACGTCCGGTAAAAGATTTACCGCCTCAGTCCTAAAGGCGCTCTTCGCCCAGCTTTTCGCGTAGTTCAACAAGAAAGCCTTTCTGCCCCGGATGAATCCGGCGCACGGCTTCCGATATTTCGAACCATTCGGCGCGATCCACCTCGGGAAACTCCTTGATTCGCCCCGACCCTGTTGGCCACTCCATGCGGAAAGTATTCGAAACCAGACTTGCGGGATCCCAATCCGACTCAGCTGCCCAGGCAATGACAAGCTTGCCTCCAGGCTGTTGGCGCTCTGAAAGCGGCAAAAACGGCCCGGCTGGCCGATTCCCGGTTTCTTCGAAGAACTCGCGTAACGCGGCCTGAAAAGGCTCTTCGCTTTCCTCGTATTCGCCTTTCGCGATTGACCATGCCCCAAGGTCTTTCTTTGCCCAGAATGGACCGCCCGGGTGGAGAAGCAGCACCTCGAGACAATTGGCTCGTCTGCGGAAGGGGAGAATGCCAGCACTTTTTTTGGGCATGCAAAAGGCTCCGTTGGATCAGAGACGGCTTGTCTATCTACCTACGTCAGCGAGAATTGCATCGCGTAAATATACCCCGGACGCTGTCCATCAAATCATATTGGCTGACGAACTTCGGGCAATATCCTGCGATGACTAAAATTAACCCGGTGTCGACTCCGCAAAACAAAAAAAGGATCAGCAATCAGCTAATCCTTTAATACTTGGTGGCCCGGAGTGGAAGGGTGCCACCGACACAAGGATTTCCAGCCGCCCGTCCGCAATCGATTAGTTTCAGCGTATTCAGCTCAGCGAACACCAGGAGCTAGGGGTGGCAAAACCTCAGTTTACTGTTGTGCAGCTTTTAGCGTCCTCGCCCCAATGGCCGGCGCTGAATCAACCCGAAGCATTCATCTAAGAAACATAAATCGTTCGCAGAAAAATTCTGCCCGATATTGACGATCTTTGTTCTAAATTCAAAGAGACTATCATAAGGTAAAGGCTGGTTACGTCCGTTAATTCAAGGGATGATTCGACCAGGATTCATCGCCACTCTGAGGGATTGATTGCTGCACTACCGCTCCCCTTCGCGTGCTGGAGTTGCCAATAGTTTCTAGGCGGTTGAGACCCGCGTCAAAGCTGGAGTGGGGCATTATTTTGCTACGGAGGAAAACAAATGAGTGTCAGCAAAACAAGAACGGTTCAAATCAGATGGAACATGACCGGAGCGTTACTCGCGTGGTGTCTAACCGCCAGTTTAGCGTTTGCGGATGAATGGAGATCGGCCGCAGCGATACCCAAAGGCGCAGAGGAGGTATACGGAATCGCTGCAGGCGGCAAGCTATACGTTTTTGGCGGACTCGGGTTGGACTGGAACGCAATGGGGATGGTCATGGAATACGATCCGGGCACCGACATATGGACCCGCAAGCGCGACATGCCCCGCGGTCTCCATCACGTAGCGCTCGCTGAAGTGAAAGGACGCATTTACATGTTTGGAGGCTTCACTCTGCCGGAGAAAGGCAAGCCTATGTGGGTTCCGGTCAATGATGCGTGGGAGTATGACCCGCAGGCCGACGCATGGCGTGCGCTTGCGCCACTCCCTGTCGCACGCGGCTCAGCCAATGCAATACATATAAACGGTCGTATCCATGTCATTGGGGGCGCCACGCTGCCCGCAGGACTGAAGGAGGAATGGGTCCACCCCTCGCGGAACATCGCCGTCGGAACGCACGAGGTCTACGATCTGGCATCCAATAGTTGGACAAAGGCCGCAGATATGCCGACCCCTCGAAATCATGCCACAGGCGCTGCAGTAGACAACCGTATCTATATCATCGGTGGACGAATAGGATCGGTCTTCATCCCCAACGCATTCAATATTGATTTGGTCGAGGAGTACAACCCGGCAAAGGATCAGTGGCAATTGCGGACCCCGATGCCGACCCCGCGCAGTGCATCGGCCTGGGGAGTATACGGAGGGCAAATTTACGTGGCGGGTGGCGAGATCCGACATCGGGATATCTGGGGCACGTACACGGCAGTTGAAGCATTTGATCCGAAGAGTAACAGCTGGATAAGACACTCCCCTATGCCCATGCCCAGGCACGGGTTGGCGGGAGATTTCATCGGCAATCATTTCCACTTGGTAAGCGGTTCTGTCCAGTCCGGCACGAACGCTTCCGGGCTTATTACAAATACCGATCGACATGACATTCTGGTGATCGACCGCAAGTAGCGACTTGGGCCAAGCCCATGCTTACGAGCTGGGGAAATTCAATCCGGGGCCATGGTAAAGGCTGCTGTCAACGCTAGTGGAAAGTGAAAGGCCGTTAAGCCATCTGATAGGGCATTTTCGCATATGCGATATGCGAAAATGCCTATTCTGTGCAGTATTCAAGCACGCTCAAAATTTCCTTCCATTCATAGGCGATTGCTTGCTCGGTGATCATAATCCGCACGTGAGCCGTGGGGCCCGCGCTGCAGCGTCTGGGAGAGGCCTATGGCAAACAAGCCCCCATGGCGGCGAGCCGGAGGGTGCTACATTGATCAACTTCTCATTGACGAATTCACCGAAGCCGAGTTCCGACAGCTCACGGCCGAAGCCTGAATTCTTGACACCGCCGAAGGGAAGCTGAGCGGACGTCCATACTGGCTGATTTATGAAGACCATACCGCTGTCGATCTTTGCTGCAACCTTGCGGCCACGTTCGATGTCAGCCGTAAACACCGAGGCACCAAGACCGAATGGAGTCGCGTTTGCCAGGCAAACAGCTTCATTTTCATTTTCGACGACGTGGAAGGAAGCAACTGGACCAAATAACTCCTGGGCATAGATTGGGTTTTCCTCGCTGATGCCGACCAGTACCGTCGGCTACAAGTAGAAGCCAGGACGAGCGAGCCTTGCACCACCGTACACAACCTTTCCGCCTTCCTTCCGAGCCAGCTTGATTTGGTCCAAGAGAAGATTTAATGCCTTCTTTGAAGCGAGCGGCCCCAACGTCGTAGCGGGATCATTGGGGTTCCCTGCCTTCAATAAAGCCAGGCGCTGAACGAAGCCATCCAGGAAAACCTCTCCTCGCTCCTTGCCAATGACAATGATACGTTTTGAACCGACGCAACACTGCCCCATGTTGAACATCCGACCGAACAAAGCATTATCCAGCGTGGATTCCATGGGCGCGTCTTCAAGCACGATCAGCGGATCACTTCCCCCCAGTTCCATTACTGATTTCTTGAGGCTGCGGCCAGCGCGCCCGGCCACCGCCGCACCTGCGCGTTCGCTGCCAGTCAAGGTAACGCCACGGATGCGTGAATCCTCGATCAATCTTCCGATCTGTTCAATACTGGCAAAAATATTCGTGTACACACCGGGCGGTGCGCCAGCTTCCTCAAAGAGGCGAGCAAAAGCCAGTGCTGACTGGGGAACGCTCTCCGCGTGCTTGAGAAGCAGCACGTTCCCTACCATCAACTGCGGTCCTGCTACCCTCGCAATCTGGTAGTAGGGGAAGTTCCACGGCTCGATGCCGATCAGAACGCCGATCGGCTCGATATGCAGTTCAGCGCCGGGAGATTCGAAAAGCATGCGCGGCTTCAGGTAATTCTCAGCTTTCTTTGCGTAGTAATCCAGGATATCGGCAGAAAGGGAGACCTCTGCCCGCGCCTCAGCGATAAGCTTGCCCACTTCTAACGTCAGATAGTGGCTATACTCCTCGCTTTTTTTTCGCAGGATGGCGGCTGCAGTCGAAATTATCCTGGCACGCTCACCTACCCGGCGCTGCTGCCAATCGTTGCGAAAGCCTTGTGTGCGTTCGCAACTGCAGCCTCCAAGTCTTCGTCGGAGATATTTGCATAAGTCTTTATCAGTTTGCCTGTTGCAGGATCGATCGTTTGATAAGCCATATTGCCTCCATGGTCTTAAAATGAGTGAACGCCCCGTTTTCCTCTCAGAAAGATCAAAAAGATAAGCGGTGTTCTTTTGCGGTATGTGCGACGTCGAGCTCAAAAGAAATTGGGGCCGTCCAACCGGGGACGGCCCCCAGATCTAGCGATCCGCTATTCCTGGAGTAAACGCCAGGTTAACAGGAAGCTTTTCCACCACAGTGTAAGGACTCGCCTTGTTTTCCTTTACCCATCTCTTCTCAGCTGCAGATTCAAAAGGAGGCGGAATCTCTCCCTGGAGAGACCAAAGATCGAAAGGCGTCTCGTCAATGGAAATCTCCCAATCGTAACCTCTGTCCTTTACAAAGGGAGCAATAAGCTCATCGAGCGTTCTCACCCACCATTCCCGCATGACTGGGCCGGGCAGCGTCCTCGCAATGTGATCGACCCTGAACCGGACAAATTTGTTATTCGGCTCACCGCCTACAAAGCAGGAGTCCTTGGCTATTTCCTCAAAAATGAAGACTACATAGAACTTCGGGATAGGAACGCGTGCATACATACCGGTAATCCTTTCGGATAGATCCTTTTTGTCTTGAGCGGTGTATGCACCGGCCGGATGATAAACTTTCCATAATGGCATGTTTTTTCTCCAAATTATTTAATCTGTTACCCACTTGCTAATTGCAAGCGGGCAGTCCAAGCATAAGCTTGGGACGGAAAGGCGGGTAGTCTGCTAAATTAGCTAGCAGAGTTTTATTTTTGGAACGATGAGGTAGTCCCGGTGCAAGATTTGAATGACCTCTACTACTACGTCCAAGCTGTGGATCATGGCGGCTTTGCTCCGGCAGGCCGGGCGCTGGGTATACCGAAATCGAAGCTTAGCCGCCGCATCGCCAAGCTGGAAGAGCGGCTCGGCGTCCGCCTGATCCAGCGTTCGACACGCCACTTTGTAGTTACCGAAGCCGGGCAGACCTATTACATGCATTGCAAGGCGATGCTCGTAGAAGCTGAGGCGGCCCAGGAAGCGGTAGACACGCTAAAAGCCGAACCCCGCGGCGTAATCCGCATGACATGCCCACTACCCCTAGTGCATGCGTATGTGGGAGTGATGCTGGCCGATTTCATGATGCGCTATCCGCACGTCACGGTGCACATGGAGGCAACCAACCGGCGTGTCGATCTGGTCAGCGATTCGGTGGACGTCGCCCTTCGTGTGCGACCGCCGCCTTTGCAGGACAGTGATCTGGTCATGCGCGTCCTGGCTGAGCCGGATCAATGCCTCGTGGCCGGCCCTGCGCTTGTCTCGCAGCTCGGCTTCCCTACTGACCCCTCTGCCTGAGCAACTGGCCAAGCATGGGCCTGGGAACCCCGCAGCAAACCCATCGGTGGGTGCTGTATGGGCCCGATAGCGCACTAGCAACCCTTCATCACACGCCACGCTTCGTGACGACCGACATGATTGCGTTAAGAAATGCCGCTGTGGCCGGCGTCGGTGTGGTGCAGCTGCCGGTGGTCATGGCACGAGACCAGTTGGCGGCTGGTTTATTGGTCAGGCTGGTGCCCGACTGGGCGCCGCGCCGCGAAATCGTTCATGCGGTATTTCCATCTCGCCGCGGTCTTCTGCCATCTGTGCGGGCGTTAATTGATTTTCTCGCAGAGCGTTTCGACATCGTGCATGAGGACTAGGCTAACTTAAGAACACTACCGAGCCCCTGTCGTTTTCAGTATTGTTCGTGCCAACCACGCCAAAGTCGGCCGAGGATGAGGTGGTCTACTTGCTAGGGCTGGCGGACCGGGAGGAAGCGCAAAAAGCGGTGCAGATTCTATTTTAGGTTTTAAAGTTGAGCAGACAATTGGACGTTGGTACACCTGTCACTAGGTAGGGTTATTTCTGTTTTATAGCCGGATCGAATACAAGTGAAAGGTCAAAGGTGGCCTTGGCTTGTAGACGGCTGGTATTATTCGCGCCTGCCAGGAACCAATCGCGGCCTTTGCGTTTTTGTTATTAGCATCATCCGCCTTCCAAACTTCAGCATTTCTATGTTTCGATATCAGGTCACCACTGGCAGCTCGTTCCAGTCTCCCGTGTAGTTGGGACCATTGAAGCTGCGCCGCATGGACCAAGAGCGGTCAACTCCCTCTGACGCGAGGTGAATGGTGCTGCGCTGGTATTTGCGGTTGATACGGTCCACAGTATCCATTAGCCTGCCTGACTTGTTCCTGCTTGATGAGTATGCAAACAGGTCTGTCTGCTGACCTTCTTCTGCGCCAGTTCAGACAGCATGACTCCCGCTTTCTGGTAAGAGACTCCTGGCTGATACATTAGGCGCTCGCCCATCCATTCCCCATCCACATCCGCAATGACTATATTGGATGACTTGGGCTTGATTGAGCGATCCACGATCAATCAAGTCC
The DNA here is from genome assembly GCF_033095785.1 of Nitrosospira sp. Is2. Lineage (GTDB taxonomy): Bacteria > Pseudomonadota > Gammaproteobacteria > Burkholderiales > Nitrosomonadaceae > Nitrosospira. Next base: position 1,488,275 of record NZ_CP137134.1, read on the forward strand.
CATCAAAGATGCCTGCCTCGACCATGGAATCGCCTTTGACGGTGAAGAAGAACGTGGCCCATGAATTGGCAATGAGCGGTCATTGAGGACGAGCGTCTTCTGCTCATAATCCTGCGCCAATACCCACACTGATTCTCAGGTGTACCTCAGGACAGTAGAAATTACTGCTGAGTTAGCTACAATCCCGAGCTATGTAGGCCCCAGCGCGTGCGTTGCCAGCCAAACAATAAAGATGGCAGAAGAGTACCGCCTTAAATTCCGGTTTGCTGGCGCGAAGTAACTGAAAAGAACATTGATCGAACGTCCAGAAGCAACGAGATTATGCCTAAACCTCATTTGAACACCATTTTATACGGCCCTCCTGGAACCGGCAAAACCTACACAACGATAGAGTCGGCTTTGGAGATTCTCGCCCCCGAATTTTTAGCGGCTCATAAAAAGCAAGGGGGGGAAAGGGCGGCACTGAAGAAACGCTTCGACGATCTGGTTAGCAGCGGCGATGTGCGGTTTGTAACATTTCACCAGAGCTTTAGTTACGAGGATTTTGTCGAAGGCCTTACAGCAAAAAATGACGAGAACGGCAAAGTGCAGTTTGAACTCGTGGATGGCGTATTCAAGACTATTTGCACTGCTGCCGTAGCACGAGTGACTCAGCAGGCTGAAGCTCCCATAGATCTCCGAGGGCGGCGGATCTGGAAGATGTCGCTTGGCAATACCCAGGGCGTCGATGCTTATATCTACGATGAATGCATTAAACAGGGTTACGCCCTCCTGGGCTATGGTGGAACAATTGATTTTTCCGGCTGCAAAAGCCGAGACGAGGTGCGCGAGCGGTTTAAGGCTGCGGGGGAGGTTCTACCCACCGATTCGTACGCAATCACTGCAGTGGCAACCTTCCTCCTGAAAATCAAACGAGGCGACATACTCGTCGTCAGCGAGGGTAATTCGAAGTTTCGCGCCATTGGGGAGGTGACGGGTGATTACGTTTGCGTGAAGAGAGACGAGCAAGGAGACGAGTATGGTCAATGCCGCCGTGTATCTTGGTTACGCGTCTACAACCCTGCATCGCCCCTAGATCAGTTGATGATTAGCCAATTTAGTCAAATGACCCTCTATGAACTTAGAGCCACGGCCATTGATATGGTTAAGTTGGAGAAATTGCTGGCCGCGACCGCGTCCACCCCAATCAATTCCGCTACTGATACGCTCTTTCAAGTTGGGGAGCGTCTTGGCGGCTATCTCGTCCGCAGAGCAACTTCGGAAGTCGTTGAGCTAGAGAAGCCTAATGGCAAGTATTTGCCCTTTACAATTGACTTTTTAGAGACCTTAGCGAGCTATGTACGTCAGGGCAAGCTAAATATCAAAGACATTCGCGAGAAGCGCGTTTTTGACAAGGTACCAGATACCCAGCTTGAGCCCTACCTTGTAAACGGATATTACAGTGTGCTACCCCCTCTGGTTGAGCGGCTTTGTGGCAGGGCGAAAATAGGCGCCGCGCAGAGCCTGATAGGTGGGGAGGCGACCATAGGTACCGAGGTCACGAACGCGAAGGTGCTTATCATCGATGAGATCAATCGAGGCAATGTGTCCCGTATCTTTGGTGAGCTGATTACACTGATCGAGCCGTCCAAGCGTCAGGGTAACGATGAGGCGCTGGAAGTCATCCTACCCTATTCGAAAAAGCGCTTTAGCGTTCCGAATAATGTTTATTTAATTGGCACTATGAATACGGCGGACAGATCGTTAGCCGGCCTTGATATTGCACTTCGTCGCCGCTTCAACTTTAAGGAAATACTGCCCGATTACACCCTGTTCGATGGAGTGCATGTTGAGGGTGTCTTGATTGGCGAACTGCTACAAAGGATGAATCAGCGGATCGAAGCGCTCTTGGATCGTGATCACTGTATAGGGCATGCCTATTTTCTTCCGTTGAGGGAGGAGAGCACCGTCTTACACATGGCATCGATCTTTCGGCAAAAGATACTTCCGTTACTACAAGAGTATTTTTTCGAAGATTGGGAACGCATTCGTTGGGTTTTGAATGATCATCGTAAGGAGGCCGAGCACCAGTTTATTAGGCTCAATATATCCTCGTCACGTGAATTGTTCGGTAATGACGTCGAGGGTCTTGGTAGCGTTAAGTCGCAATGGGAGCTCGGTATCGAGTCATTTGATGCCATCGAAAGCTATCGGGGCATTATCGGAGTTTAAGTGTGAAGGGGACGGTCACAGTTCGAGAGTATGCCCGGCTAACTACCGGCCCCACGCGATCCTCCCTTGATGAAGCAACTGTATCTCAAGCTGACTTTGATTGGTTGTGTTCGCTAAGCGCTTCTTTTCGAAGTCGCGGTGCGCCCCTACTTCAAATTGATAACCGCCGATGGTTGCGGCTGGATAATTTTGTCGGGGTCATCGAGATGCCAAGTGGCAGATGCCTTGAAATCCTTCCTAAATATGTCCACGACACAGCCAATGTAAAGGAGCCCAGAAAGTTGCTGTGCCGTATAATCCAGGCGGCAATGGACCTTCCCTTCCGCGACGTAGGCGTTGCGAATCTGGCTTTATTTGATGCACCTGTAAGCGAATGGGTTATTCGCCAGTTCTTGCTGGCTGTGGATCGACTGGTAAAGCGGGGGTTAAGATTCGACTATGCTCAGATGGAGGAGGAGCAGCGGTTCTTGCGTGGGCAGCTCGACATCGCCCGGCAATTGCGTCAACCAGTAGGACGGCAGCACCTCTTCCGGATCCGACATGATGTATTCTTGCCGGACGGGGCCGAGAATCGGCTGATCAAATCTGCATTGGTGATAGCAGGCACTAGTACGCAAGATGCAAGAAACTGGCGGCTTGCACACGAACTGCGTGGGCTAATTGCGGAAATACCTTCATCTCAGCAAATCAGGGAGGATTTCAAGTCGTGGCGGCGGGACCGGTTAATGGCCCATTACGAACCGGTACGTCCCTGGTGCGAACTGATCTTGAGACAGCAACTGCCTTTGGCTGGAAGTGGAGCGTGGCGCGGTATCAGTCTACTGTTTCCCATGGAGAAACTATTCGAACGTTATGTGGAAACCAATTTGAGAGAAGCGTTACCGGGGGATGTACGGTTTGTTTCACAGTCGACAAGCAAATACCTTTGCGCTCACGAGGAGCAGGGGTTTTTCCAACTACGGCCGGATATATTGCTCTCAAGACAGGGGCAGCGATGGGTATTGGATACAAAATGGAAACTTTTGCATACCCTTGATCGAGCCAATCATTACGGCTTAAGTCAGTCTGATTTCTACCAGTTATTCGCCTACGGCCAGAAGCATCTGGGCGGTAAAGGCGACGTTATTCTAATATATCCCAAAACATCCGAATTTTTTGCGCCCTTACCCCCATTTCATTTTTCCGATTCGCTTCGTTTATGGGTATTGCCTTTCGACCTACACGAAAAACAACTAATCGAACCGATTCTTAAATTGCTACCTTGCTCACCTTGCGACAAAACACGAATCCCCACTTTGCTGTATCAGTGAGCTTCATCGCAATCCCGCTGTTGGTATCAACTTTCTAACGTTGGTATCAGAAGCTGAAATACACCAACAATATCAAGTTGATTGCAACGGATGGGAATGAATGGCGTAAAACAAAAAACCCGCTGATCGTTAAGATTGAAGCGGGTTTTCGTGGACTTCCTTGGATGGGGTCAAACAATCATTTGGTGGCCAAGGGCGGAATCGAACCACCGACACAAGGATTTTCAGTATTCTATTCAGCTTATCTGATGACTTCTATATTATTCCCAAGAGTTTGATTCTTATTGGTATTAATGTCCAGAAGTACCTGCGTTAGTTCTCTTTGATTCTCGCAAATTGTGTAATTTTCGCTGCGCAATTACACAGGAATTACACGGACATTTCTTAACCAGCTTACAAGTTCAATACTCCGCTCGTATATATCGATGCTTTTTGCCGCCTTCCTCGCCACGGTTATCGGTATCTCTGGTGGGGATACTCTAACAGTCCTGAACGAGAGCACGCAGCAGGTGTAAATCAGACTCACCGAGATCGACGCATCCGAGCTCGCAGCCATTCGGAACCAAGTCCAAACAATCCCTCTCTGAACTGTGCTTCGGGAAACAGGCACAAATAAAACCGCGCATTGTCCTGCGCCGCAATGTTGCCATGCTGAACCGTATCCACATTGCGCGGCCGATGGGCGATTAGGCATACGACAGGCAATAAAAAGCCACCTCAGCGGATGGCTTCTTAGCGGAATAATGACGCTATAACACAAGCATATGCAAAATTGAGGGCTAATCAAATGATTCTACGTCCTGCGATATCGCAGAGGATCATAAACGGTTCTTCCTGACCTCATCACCACTTTCCTCTATATCCCTTATCATCTTCTTCGCGGTAAGAGCTAAAAGGGATCCCAAAACCGCTTCATCTTCGACTATTTCCGGCGTCACATGAATTCTCTGCCAACGAGCAAGCTTATCCCTGTGCTCGTTGATTGTGATCGTTATGGCGTATGCTTTATCCTCGCTCACGCTCCCTCCCGTTCAATCAGATTTTATTTTGCTTGGATTGTAGTTCATGGATTCTATTAAACTCTTGCACCATTTTAACCTTTACATCTTCCGATGCGTCCGGAGCAGCGCTGTACTCAAGAAGAATTTTGGACAATCGAGTCTTATCGTCGCTATCAATCCGATCCTTGAGGGCAATTTCCCCTACAGCTACCCAATACGCAGCGATCATCTGACTCAGTCTAGTATTCGTTCCTTCATTACTCATGCTTCTCGTCCCTCTTCTCATACAGCAACTCGTAGTGTTGCCGATCTTAACATAGGCATTCACAAGGCGATCCCGGTACTTCTGCCACTTGCTACCATACCCCCCTGCGCGAACGTTGGCCGAGCCATACCAGTTAATTGACCTCTGGAATTTCTTACTAAACCATACCTGGGGTTGGCTATCAAGTCCGTCAGGTCATCAAAGCCGGTATCAGTCGGGTATCATTTCTTTTGCTGGACTGCATTAAGTCTTACGCCAAGTTTGCCGCTTGAGGCCGTATGCGGAGGTTTCGCATCGCTCTTGTGCAGCATCATCGCCCAGGGGCATAAATCGGGGCCGGTATTGTAGGAGGGAATTCCTTCGCCCAACCACTTTAGGTCGTCGCTTGTATCAGCCCCGAAAGCGCTAGCGTAATAGACTTCGTTTCGGATTGTTCAAATCTGCCGCACATTGCTAGTTTTACGCCATTGCCAAGGTGGAGTGGGTGAAAGTCAGCCCATAGTCTCGCTTTGTTCGTGTCATCTTAAATACTGGGCAGGAAGGGCCGTAAACTAATGGATGACAACATAGGCTGTCGAGCCGCAAAATGCAGCTTCTCTGGGAGTGGCATCCGTTTAAGGCTCGCAATCTCTTTGTATTTCAACCAGCGTCAACTCTTACCGTACTAGCCAGTACCGTTGTGCCGGCTTTACAAAGGCGTTCTTAGTCAAGCAGTGACGGGTTTTGGAAAACAGCCATGGAATTGCATGAACTCCTCAATGCTATTACCTAGCCTCCCTCGTCTTTTGCGACACCTCACAGAGGCAAAAAGCTAAGTCCTTCTCATTTGGGGTTTCCCTGATCAGGTAACTGCCACGATGCGAAGACATTAATCGGAGGTTTGTTAGGGATGTTTGATTCATTGTCGCCGCCTGATGACGTGAACATCTATAGACGTATCGCTGTACTTGTCTTGGGCGGCTTTACCATACTCCTCGCGCTTGGTCTGAGCACCAATTTATTTCTTGATCAAAAACTCCAGCAAAGGGTTGATGATGCGACGGCCGAGACGCTGCTCTTGAACCAAACACGCGTTAGAGTACGGGAAGCGCAAGTCGTTTACATGATCATGGCGCAAGGGATCGCCGATCTTTTGCTTGATCCCGCTCCTCGCAATAAACTTGAGTGGAAATTGGAACGGGTGCAAAAGGCGCACGAGCATGCGACGATGAGCATTGTCATGGCGCTTGCCGCTACAGAAAATATAGAATTACAAAAGACACTACGGAAACTGCTTGATCATGACCGGCTGGTCATACGTCCATTAGAAGATGAAATCATCCAGCTCGCAGCTACCGATCCTCGCTCAGCACAACATAGGTACCGATATACATACTTACCAGCCTTAGCAACAAACACAGCGTTAATCAATGAAGCGATTCGCCTTTCCTCGGAGGAGGTGAGCAGCTTCAATGAAAGAGCTAATGTCGAAGCGGCGCGAGCTCAATTGATTTCTCGCATCACTATTATTTTGTTTGTCTGTATAGGCGTCATTATTGCTGTTTTCCTTGGTCGAGCAGTTAGGCGCTTGATCACGCTAATGGAAAAAGCGGCACGGGATAATAAGGACATTTTGGAGCTACGCCGAGATATCAATGCTGCGCATATTTCCGAGAAGGCGACCTTCGATGAAAAAGAGCGGTTACGGGTTACCCTGAGCTGCATCGCGGACGGTGTTATCACAACGGACACCGCGGGTAACATAACCTACATGAATCCCGTTGCGGAGGCTATGACGGGCTGGATGTTGAAGAGCGCTGTTGATCTCCCCTTGCTTGATGTGTTTCACATCGTCAACACACACACCGGCGAACCTTCACCCAATCCAGTGGAGCGAGTTTTTAAGGAAAACCAGGCCGTGGGCCTGGCTCAGAATACGAATCTAGTACAACGCGGTGGCGTCGCTTACCCGATCGAAGATTCGGCTGCGCCGATACGTGATCGACAGGGCGACATCATAGGCGCGGTTCTGGTATTTCATGATGTTTCGTATGCACGAAAGATGGCTTCAGAGATGAAGCATCAAGCCTCCCATGATGCATTGACGGGGCTCATTAACCGGCGAGAGTTCGAACAACGACTTGAACGTTCCTTGCAGACGGGCAAGGAGGATGCCATCGAGCACACCCTTCTTTATCTTGATCTTGACCAGTTCAAGATCGTGAACGATACCTGCGGCCACATGGCGGGGGACGAGTTACTAAAACAGCTGTCCGCCTTACTGCAGGCCAAGCTCAGAAAAAACGACACCTTGGCCCGCTTGGGGGGAGATGAATTTGGGGTGTTGCTGGAGAGCTGCCCTAGCGGACCTTCCCTTCGCATAGCGGAACTGCTGCGGCAAACAGTTCGAGAGTTTCGTTTTGTCTGGGGAGACAGGATATTTACGCTTGGTTTAAGTATAGGATTAGTCACCTTCAGCAACGGGGGGGAAACGCTAGCTGACATCCTGCGCATGGCGGATTCAGCCTGTTTTCTAGCCAAGGACAAAGGACGCGATCGAGTACAAATATATACACTGGATGATACGGGACTTGCGCAACGCCATAGCGAGATGGGATGGGTGGGGCGCATCCAAAAGGCGCTGGAAGAGGAGTGTTTTGTGCTATTCCGACAAAAAATATTGCCGATCGTGAGTAATTCCGTGGACGGCGATCATTACGAGGTCTTATTACGCATGAAGGATGAGGATGGCAACTTAGTACCTCCGATGGCCTTTATTCCGGCAGCCGAGCGTTACGGCCTGATGCCACGGCTCGATCGGTGGGTCATCACCACCGCTTTTATGCAATACAAGGCAAGTCCTTACGTGGCCGCCTGCGCCATCAATTTATCCGGGGCATCAATTTGCGACGACGGTTTCTATGAATTCGTGGTGGAGCAATTCGATCTACATAAGGTTCCTCCTAGCCGAATTTGTTTTGAAATTACGGAGACTTCCGCAGTTGCAAACTTAACTCAGGCAGCTGCGCTCATCCGTAAGCTAAAGGACTTGGGCTGCCGTTTTGCTCTAGATGATTTTGGCAGCGGGATGTGCTCATTTGCTTATCTCAAGCATCTGCCAGTTGACTATCTAAAAATTGATGGCGGATTCGTCAAGGGCATGGTTGATGATCCCATTGACCGCGCAATGGTCGAGGCAATTAATCATATAGGGCATGTCATGCAACTCAAGACAATCGCAGAGTTTGTTGAAAGCGATGCAATCCTACAGGCCCTGCGTAAGATCGGGGTTGATTATGCACAAGGGTATGGAATTGAAAAACCGCGATTAAGCGGACTGGGGGCAAATTTTTACCCCTGAGAATCTGACAGGACAGATAGACGCTGGGCGAGACGGCAATGAAATGGACACCGGAGCTCCATCTTTCCCCGGCCATAGACCCTTCCACCTAAGAGTGCCACGCCCTCAACCATACAACCAGCATAACCCCCGCTGACGCAATTCGCTAATTGATATAATTATTACCGGTACCCAGCCATTCTTTCAATTATTTATAGACGTATTAACACACTCTCCGTTATTAGTGTTAGCTCCCTGCTTGCGCTCTGTCTATGCACAAATTTGTTTCTTTATAAAAAATTACAGGAACGAGTAGATGCCGCTGCAGCCGGAACCTTGCTCTTGAACGAAACACGGGTTCGGTTGCGGGAAGCTCAGGTCGGTTACCTGGTGGCGGCCCAGCAGATTACTGACCTTTTGCTTAGTTCGGATCGTGGGGATGGTTTTAATGAGAGAAAAAGGCAAGAGCAAAAAGCTCGTGAGAATGCAACGATAAACGTCGAGACAGCCTTTGCAGCTACGCAAGATGCGGAATTAAAAGAGCTGCTGCTCAAATTGATAAATCATAATCGGCACGTTATCCTGCCGCTAAAAGATGAGGTTTTGCGGCTAGCGGCAAGCGATCTTCATGCAGCCCAGAATTTATACTGGTTTAAATATCTTCCTGCACAAGTAGAAAAAATGGCGTTCATAAATGAAGCCATCAGTCTTTCCACGAGCGAATTAGGTGCCTTCCATATGCAAGCCGACGAGGCAGCGGCTGACGCACAATTTGTTGCCCGCATTACGGTTATTCTGTCTGCCTTCCTGGGACTCGGGATCGTTTTTTTCCTCGGCATAGCGCTAACCCGCTTCATGATTTATACCGGAAGAACGGCTCGAGAGAATAAAAACCTGATGGATAATTCGCTCGATGTCATCTGTTCGATTGATGAGTCGGGATGTTTTATCCAAGTCAGCAATGCATGCCAGCGAGCCTGGGGGTACACCGCCGATGAGCTTAAGGGCCGTTCTTATATTGCATTGTTGCATCCTGCCGATGTTGATCGGACCGCCCAGGCTGCAGCCAGAATAATGAGCGGGAATCCCGTCCTGAATTTCGATAATCGCTATATCCACAAAGATGGCTCGATAGTGCATAACCGATGGTCGGTACAGTGGTCAAGCGACCAGAGGCAGATGTTTTGCGTCGCGCATGATGTGTCGGAGGTTAATCGAGTCAGCGAAGCGCTCCAGGCCAGCGAAGAACGTACGCGGCTCATCTTAGGGGCCGCTAATGATGCGTTCATCGGCATGGACTCCAAGGGCATTATCATCGACTGGAACCAACAGGCGGAGGCGATCTTCGGCTGGTCTAGCGAAGAAGCGCGAGGGCGGCTATTTCAAGAATTGGTTATCGCCCCTTCGGGCTGGACCATGTATCTTGAAACGCTCAAGCAACTCGAGCCCATGAGTGGAAGCTTGACAGCAAACCGTAGATTTGAACTCATTGCGCTTCACCGTGGCAGCCGTGAGTTTCCGATCGAGATCAGCGTTTCGTTAATCCGCCGCGGCGAGAGCTTCATGTTGAGCGCATTCCTGCGCGATATCGCGGAACGAAAACAATGGGAAACGGAACTGAATCAAGCCAAGGAAACTGCCGAAGCAGCGACCTTCGCAAAAAGCACGTTTCTGGCAAACATGAGCCATGAAATCCGAACCCCCATGAATGGAATTATCGGTCTTACCAACCTGACGCTTAAAACACCGTTGAGCCCGCAACAGCATGAATTCATGACCTTGATAAAATCCTCGGCAAATTCACTGCTGCGACTTCTAAATGACATTCTTGATTTTTCCAAGATGGAAGCAAGCAAGCTAGAACTCGACGAAATCGAATTTGATTTGCGCGGGCTGGCTGGAAATACACTGAAAGCATTTTCCGCCAGTGCCAATGAGAAAGGGATAGAGCTGACTTATCAGGTGAATCCAGAGGTGCCGTTTCTATTAAAAGGCGACCCTGGTCGCATCGCACAGATAATAGTGAATTTGACGGGCAACGCGCTTAAATTTACCGACAGTGGAGAGGTGGTGTTACGGGTCGCGCAGGAGTCGCAGCAAGGATCTTCGATTCAACACGCGATGCTGCACTTTAGTATCACCGATACCGGAATCGGCATGTCCGCAGAGCAGCAGGCTCATATCTTCACGGCGTTTGCGCAGGGTGATAATTCAACAACTCGTCAGTACGGTGGCACCGGTTTGGGTCTGACAATTGTGTCCCAACTTGTTACTTTAATGGGCGGCTCCATCTGGGTTGAAAGTGAGCTAGGAAAAGGAACGACAGTTCACTTTACCGCAAAGCTTGCTATACCCGAGCACCAACCCGAACCCGCGCGGTTGCCGAACTTAAATAATATGCGGGTACTAGTGGCGGACGACAACAGTAGTAACCGCGTGATCTTGGAAGAGATCCTGCGTAGCTGGTCAATGCAGCCGACACTGGCGAAGGATGGGAAAGAAGCCTTTGCGGAGCTACGTCACATGGCAGCGCTCGGTGAGCCATACCCATTAGTTCTGCTGGACTCGCTCATGCCGGAATACGGTGGCTTTGAACTGGCACAACTCATTAAAGATACTCCCTGTCTGGCGGGCACTACGATACTGATGCTTTCTTCGAGCGACGTGTCCAAAGAAGTCAGAGATTGCGAGGCATTAGGTGTAGTGCGTTGCCTAAGAAAACCAATCAAACAGTCAGAACTGTTTGACGCAATTATTGCGGGTATCAGTGGAGCAGACGACGGGACAATTCCCATGCCGAATCTGCAACCTGGGCTGTCGAAAACGTTACGGGTCCTGAATGTGCTAGTGGCTGAAGACCACCCGATAAATCAAATGGTGGTAGTGGAAATCCTGCGGGACCGCGGTCACGCCTTCTCCACTGCCAATAATGGAATTGAAGTCTTGCAGATGTTGGATCAGCAGTCGTATGACGCTATCCTGATGGATTGTCAAATGCCGCAAATGGACGGGTATGAAGCAGCCGCCGAAATTCGAAAACGCGAAAAAAATACCGGGAAGCATATTCGCATCATCGCCCTGACTGCTAATGCCATGAAAGATGATCGTGAACGCTGCCTAGCCGCTGGGATGGATGATTATGTCTCGAAGCCCGTAGATCCAGATATCTTAATGCAACGGCTAGAAGAGGTCGAAAAGGAGTGCATAGATCCTGTAGGTACGAATAGAGTCGAAGAAGCGGGATTCGCTGTGAGGGCATTTGATCTGGCGAGTGCCTTAAGTCGGACAAGAGATAAGAAGGAGCTTCTAAAGCGCCTTGTCCGTATTTTTTTGCAGGAACTACCTCCTACGCTGGCTAACATTCGTGCATCTGTTATCACCGGGGATAATGCGGAAATGGAACGTTCCGTACACCGCCTTAAAGGTGCCGCAAGTACCATCAGTGCCCAGCCTCTTGCCGACATCGCCGCCAGACTTGAACAACTTGCTACAACTAGCGGATCTCCGAACATTGACGAAGCTTTTGGCGAGCTCCAGGCCCGTGCGGCCGAATTGGTGAGCGAGCTTGAGCTGTTCATTGCGGGAGAAGCGGGGTGAAAGTATTGATCGCCGATGATGATCCTGTAGCCCTTCTATATTTACACTGCGCCTTGGAAGAGGGGGGCTATGATGTGGTCACTGCATCCGATGGAAAAAGCGCCTGTGACATCCTCCTGGGCACGGATGCCCCCAAGCTCGCTATTTTAGACTGGATGATGCCACAAATGGATGGGGTAGATGTCTGCCGGCGGGTTCGACAAACGGTAAGGGACCGCTACATTTATCTAATCATGCTGACCTCGAAAAGTGAAACACGGTTTACGGTCGAAGCAATGGATAGCGGCGCGGATGACTTCATTAGCAAACCTTATGGCATGGATGAACTTCAGGCGAGATTACGAACTGGCTCTCGCATCAGCGTTTTGGAACAGGAGTTGCGATTAAAAGCAACTCATGACTCGTTGACTGGCCTTTATAACCGCGGGGCAATTGTAGATATTCTTAAAAATGCAATGAGCCGACGCGCACGAAAAGCGTATCCCCTTTCAATCATCTTGGCAGATCTGGACCATTTTAAACGCACGAATGACACTTACGGGCATCAGGCAGGGGACGAGGTGTTGCGCGAAGTGACGCGGCGCGCGGCAAACGTTCTCAGGCCTTATGACTCCTTTGGCCGCTATGGCGGAGAAGAATTTTTAATTGTACTGCCAGAATGTGACGCCTGCACCGCATTTGCGGTTGCCGAGAGAGTGCGCTTGGTTATTGCTGGAAAACCGGTTTTAACTAATTTTGGCCCAATTCCCAGTTCCCTGAGTCTCGGTGTGGCAGGGGCTGAAGGAGAAACTTCCCTTCAATTCGATAACTTCATTGAACATGCGGATAAAGCACTTTATCAGGCAAAAAACAGCGGGCGCAATCGTGTAGTGCTCGCGGTGGGAGCGGTCGCTCTGCCTCATTAATGCCTCTAGTTAAGGAGCAAGCCTTATGGCCCCCTGCCGACCTTGAACACTACTACTCGATAAAATAATTGGCTGACGTCCTGACTAAGCAGTGTCCAGAAAAACGGCCTACCAATGCACCCGGTTACTCGCCTTGAACTTTCTCACCATCGCGCTTTGCATTCAGAAATACCCCTCGATCAAGTGTGCGCCCTCCATGATCATTAACGAGTTCATCAGATACAAATCCACCTAAAAAGACGAAGCAACCGCTTCTGTATGCATTCTGAGATCTGGGCGAAGTACTCAACGTTTGTATCGCTGCAGCATTCAAAGCATTCCCAGATTGGGGACCTGAGCAGCCAGAGTTTAAGCAACTAATTATCTAGGCGCATACTTCAGCAAAGGTCGCTTGACCTGTCGGGTGCCAGTTTCACGTAGACCTACGGGGATAAAGGATCGCTGTTCAACCTTAAGTAGCCCTCCCGCGTTGGAATTGGTGGACACCCCACCTAAAAGCGAACGGAATACGCAGCAGTCGCCGGCGATTGCCCGGAGTTGAACTTGAAAGGGCCCTGGTGCGTACTGAGGTCATCTGCGGTTTCTCAGCTATACAGAGCATAAATTCTGTTACCTAATAATTCAGGGAATGCAGGGATATCGAATAACTAGGAACGATTTGATGGGTTTGCGCAAAGTCTAAGACCGGCGAGATAAGAGGAACGTTGTGCTGCCAAGTCAAAAATTGATTGGCACCTATAGAAAGTCAAATGGTTTTTGCAAAAAAATCAGCACAATTGACCAAGCCCAGCACTTTATCACTAGGGAGATACAAACAGAACTCCGTCGTAATATTGCCGAGTGCAATGCAATAGAAATAGCGCTCCGTCTGAACATTAAGGAAGGCCACGAAATACAAGTTGGACTTCGTCGTAATATTACTGAGGGCGATGAAATACAGGCGGGATTCCGCCGGAACATTGCGGAAAGCGATGAAATACAGACAGGACTTCGCCGCAATATTACGGAGGGAGATGATATACAGACGGGGCTCCGTCGGAAAATTACTGCCGGAGAGTTTGCAGAAAAAGTGCTATTTGAAGAAAAGGAGCTCTTGCGCATTACATTAAACTGCATTGGTGATGCCGTTATAACAACGGACACTTCGGGCACAGTTACTTATCTAAACCCGGTCGCGGAATGTATGACCGGCTGGACTTCGGCAGAAGCTCATGGCCTGCCGCTGCGCGAGGTATTTCATATCATAGACGCATACACCCGTGAACTTGCTCCGAGCCCGGTCGAGTTGGTTCTTCAGCAAGAGCAGGCTGTGTGTCTGGCAACTAATACGGTCCTGATACAACGCGGGGGCACGACTTATCCTATTGAAGACTCGGCGGCGCCGATACGGGACCAACATGGAAGAATCGTAGGCACAATTCTTGTGTTCCATGACGTAACGGAAGCGAAAGAAATGGCGGGCCAGGTAACTTATCAGGCATCGCATGATGCGCTGACCGGCGTTCTTAACGGGCGCGAGTTCGAACGACGCGTGGAGCACGCATTGCTGACGGGCAAACAGGACTCTAAGCAGCATACGTTGCTGTATCTCGATCTTGATCAGTTCAAGATCGTGAACGATACCTCCGGCCACGTGGCTGGCGATGAATTATTGAGACAACTAACCAGCATACTGCAAGCCAAGCTCCGCAAAAACGATACGCTGGCTCGCTTGGGTGGCGATGAGTTCAGCGTGGAGTACGGGAATTTTCATAGGCTAGTTTTACTTGCACAATAACTCTTTTCTCGAAAACGGTCGTTTTTCGGATATAGCGGACGAGCCAAAAAATTCGCGTTTCCACCCTCTTTTTAACCTCCCAAAACTATCTCTTGAAAGCATCTCTCCCATAAGTTATAGTTCAGATGAGTTTCAGGAGAATAACGTTTTCTAGAGGGAGGGGGATGAAGATTGGTTACGCGCGGGTCAGCACTCAGGAGCAGGACCTAGCCCTACAACTGGATGCCTTGACCAAAGAAGGGTGCGAGAGAATATTTCAGGAAAAAGCATCTGGTGCACAACGGGAGCGGCCAGAGCTGAAAGCTGCCCTTGCCTACATGCGCAGGGGCGACACGTTGGTGGTTTGGAAACTGGACCGGCTTGCCCGTTCGATGAAACAGCTTATAGAGACGGTTGAGTCGTTTCAGAACTGCGGAATAGGACTTAAATCGATACATGATCCTATTGATACCAGTTCACCGAGTGGCAAGCTTGTCTTCCATATCTTTGCTGCATTGGCGGAGTTCGAACGAGGCGTCATCCGCGAACGGACAACGGCGGGCTTAAGAGCCGCTCGGGAACGAGGTCGTGTGGGTGGGAGGCCGCCCGCCCTTTCCGCCAAGGACCTACAGGCGGCCAAGGCGATGCTGAAGGATTCTGATATCACTGTGGCTGCTGTCGCCCGGCGATTGAACGTGGCTGCCTCCACGTTGTACCGCCATATACCCCATGCGAGGAGTGCAAGCCTTGAAGAAAAAAGCTGAGGAATGAATTCAAAAAATTGAGCTATAAAGAAAAAAGGGGTTATTTTTCTAGACCCGAGACTGCGGTGGCTCGTACTCAGGGACTAAATTCTGGGCAAGAGAACGCGGTTTGGCAAATACGTTAATTGAACATACAAGGAGATGGACCATGGCGCGACCACCACTGCAAGTCGAGATGAAATTCGATCACTTGCATTGCCACGAAGAAGGCGACGGCTTTGGAAGCTCCGAGGCGTATCTGTGGACGATCTATTTCAAAATCGACGGCGACTCTGTATTTCTCGGTGACGACCTCTTCCTGCATGGCAACTGCTCGCTCTTTCCTACGCCGGGCAGCCACGGCAACCTTGGCGACAGCGATATTGACGCGGGAGACGACGTCCCGGTGCCCTCGGCAATTGGAGAATTTCATACGATGCTGAATCCGATTCCGGTGCCCGCATGGGTGCGTGATGTCTTCGGTGTCGAAGATGTCGGCGGTGTCGTAGGGGTGGCGTGCGTGCTGATGGAAGAAAACTGGGTTTCGGATACTGGCGCGGAAGCCGGACACGTCGCATTGAACAACTTTGTTCGTCAGGCCATCGACAACCTCATTCCCACGTTCGGCATTGGTAACCCCGAGGTGACTCCAGAACAGATTTCAGCGCTGACCGAAGGCGCGGCGGATGCGGTTTCCGATGCGATATCGGGTGCGCAAGGAGTCTGGGACAACATCGTTAGCTGGCTAAACGGCGATGATCTGCTCGGGACCAGGGTATTCACGTTCACCCATGATGCACTCACTGCCGACGCCTTTCAGGACATGGTACATCGATTCCAGAAATATATAGTAGTAACGCAGCCAGGGTTTCCCAATGGGGTCCCCGTTCTGGTCGCCGATTTTGAACTTTTCGGAAAGATGCAAGGCATTCAATCCTGCCCCGTCACCGCAACAACTTCGCTGCTGAAGTCGCAGGGGTTCATGAATGACAAGAACGCGCAGGATTTCACTGACGCGGCAAACCAGTTCCGACGTCGAGTGTTTGCGGGGGACCGGGGCCTAGGTGCGTGGTGGGCCCTTGCCGAACGCAATACCGCTTCGATTGCTGGGGTGATGCGAGCACATCCTAGAGTCGTCCGAAAGGCCGCTCCTGCTGTATTGGTCGAGTTGGCTTTGACGTTGGGCGGCAAAGGCAAGATCTCGGAAGCTTTTGTCACGCACGTCACCGAGCTGCTCACATTGTTTGCCACCCACGGTTCTCGGCGGCTTCGTGTCGACTCGAAAGCGGCTCTTGGCGTGCTACCGTCACTTGCCGGAAAATCGTTCAACGAAGCCATGGACATCCTGCGGAACCAACAACCGACGAGGATACCGGTGCGGCAGCACCCCAAATCCTAGGGCCTGTAGCCGAACCTGCAACCATGCTTGAATGCTCGCGGGTCTAAGCCTGATAGGTCATGGCAAGGCGCACGAAGCTTTCGTAGAAGCTTGCTATTGAAGGGCCTGCCCCGCCACTGAAAATGGTCATGGAGAGCGATATCCTGTGCGACGAAGGCAAAGAGTACAGGCGCAAGCTGGACGAGGCGGAGTCCAAAGTTACCACGGTGCGTTACGACGGCATGGTCCATGATTTCGAGTTGCTAAATGCCTTTCGGAAGAACCGCGGTTCGGTTTGAGTGCGTAGCCCAGAGATACGAATACGGGCCAAGCCCCGTCTTGGGGAGTTGATAACGGCGCAAAAAGAAGCCGGGTTGATGAATCGCGGAGTGAGGCTGAATGGGGGCGAAAAAGGCGGTTCACCGGCCCTCGTGCGTGACGAGGGCCGGGAAAACCCCACTTTAGGGGAGGCTGGCATCGGTCACGACCTGCCCAGCCGTTCGCAAACACTCGCCGCTGTACCAGAGGCCGAGTTCGAGTCGGAAGTACGGGAAAGCGGCGTGACAGTCTGATTCTGATACCCACCCCTTTGGCTAGCATACTTTTCAGCAAGATGGGTGCTGCTGGTTACATAGACCCTAGACCCCGCGACCTAGCCACCCAGAATCTTTTCGTCGGGGATGGTTCGGATCGAAGAATTGGATGTCTGCCGCCGTTCCATGGTAAAAAACCTTTGCTCTTCCTCGGTTATCGCGGGTCCACGAACCGGCAGCGCCATTATCGCCGCGTGAAACTCCTCGTTCGTTTTTGCCTTGCTCAACTGCTCCTTCCAGGCCTTCTCGTCGAAATCCATTGAACCACCTCCAGTAGTTTTTATACCCTCGTCAGTCGGGTGTATCCTCGCGCCGGTACTCGCAGTCGTGAGATGCATTTTGCCATCGACAGCTGTTCTATCCGAAAGATTATGGCTGAACACCGGGCGAATTGCGAAGGTCGTCCGTGCTATATACAATGGCCGCTTATCGCCTCTGCCAGCCCTGCTAGCAAATGTTTATTGTCCGAGGTGACGGGTAATACATCCCACAATCGTGCAGTCTGATCCTCTGATGCATTCTACACGCGTCCATCTGCATTAAACTGCGCAGACATGACTGTATCTCCATGCCTCATGAATTCCCCCAAGGGATTGCCGGTTTTGACATCCCATAGCCGTGCCGTGTTGTCGGCTGATGCGGTCACTACACTTATGCCATCGCCACTGAACTGGGCAGACAGGACACTTGACGAGCTACTCAGATGCTAGCTGTACTGCCTCATCAATGTGGACCCACCAATAACATTGCTGCTTTTGGCGCCATCATAATCATCACGAGAAGCTCATGAAAAAATATTTGGGTATTTTTGTAATGCTTGTCGCGTCGTTGCCTGCACTTCCTGCTTGGGCAATGGAAATTGTGGAGCCTGATGTTTTAGTAGACAACACCGCACAGGAAGTGCTTGCCATCGTAAGGCAGGACAAGGATATTAGGGCTGGCAGTAAAACCAAACTTCTCGAGGTGGTAGAAGCCAAGATACTGCCTCATTTCGATTTCACCCGGATGACCCGGCTCGCAATGGGTAAGAACTGGTCTAAAGCTGCGCCTGAGCAGCAGCAACAATTGGTTAAAGAGTTTCGAACCCTCCTGGTCCGCACCTACTGCAACGCGTACACTACCTATCGTGACCATACTATTACGGTTGAACCGCTAAAAAACAAGACGGATGATAGTGATGCCACAGTAAGGACCCAAGTACTGCGAGGTCAGGGCCAGCAGCCTGTACCAATTGACTACAGCATGGCAAAAACCGCCGATGGCTGGAAGGCTTATGATGTAACGGTAGCAGGTGTCAGTTTGGTGACCAATTACCGTAGTACTTTCAATAGCCAGGTTCGCGAGGGTGGAGTGGAGAAATTACTCCAAACACTTACGGAAAAAAATCGTGCATTGATTGCTGGCGACGTAAAGACTGACACGACAAAGTAATTACGCCACTAGCGTGTAGACAGCAGCAACTAACTTCAAGCGATCTCTATCTACCTAACCGCGGCCTTTGAGTTTTGGTAGCCGCTACCTGCCTTCCATCTAGAACGGTCTATTCCTCGCGTCAGCTCACCACTGGCAAATCGCTCCATTCTCCCGTGTAGTTCGGACTCTTGAAGCTGCGGCGCATGGACCATGTTCGGTCGACTCCCTCGGATGCTAGGTGAATTGTACTGCGACGAAGCATGGAGCGGAATACGTGGAGATTTTCGTGGACGCGAAAATTTAATAGCGAAATGGCAGGTGAGTGTTTAGGTGTATAGGTAAGTCGGCAGGCGTTGGCGCCCTGTAGGATTTTACAGTATCGGAATTTCTTTGATTGTGGCCCACTACATCTTCGATGTATTGGGGAAGGAATTCACATGTGCGAGCGTTTTTGCCTGGCATATTCGCCCTTGAAGCACTGGTACGGAGCCCGCATCATGCCGGATAAAGAGCCAAGCTATTCCATCGCTCCCACCACGGATATCGTGGTGATACGGGATGGCGTACTGGGCCGCATGGGGTCGCTGATGCGCTGGGGCCTGATTTTATACTGGTCCAAAGATATGAAGAACCTGCCACCACTGCACACTATCCGCTGCGAGGCAATTCCGGCAACTCCTTTGGCCCGGAAAGCGGTTCGGCAGCAACGGTGTCTGATTCCGGCATCGGGTTTTTATGGATCCCAATTAAAAGCGGATGGAACCAAACAGTTCTTTTATATTCGCGCTAAAAATGGCCGTCCCTTTTCTTTCGCAGGCATATGGGCATCCGTCATTAACTCGAAGGGCGAGCAAATCAATAGCTGTTCTATTATCACCATCCCGAATAATTCCTTGAAGCAAACAATCCAGCCACGAATGCCGGCAATTTTGCCCTCTCAGGAGTGGGGTGCCTGGTTAAATCCCAAGCATCAGGATGGTAAAGCATTGCTTGCGATTCTAAAGCAATACGATCCAGAGCAGATGGAGGCATGGCCGATCTTGTCTACTCGGGACGTGGCTAAAATAGAGGGCTGATGCAGCCGGCACAATGACGTGTCTCGCGGCCAAGTCACCTACATCAGACATCCCGGCGGCCCGGTACATGAATGAGGTGATGTCGAGCAGCCATGACCCATTACGACGCGGCGTGCGAGACGCGCTTATTGTTTGTGACCGTGGAGAGTTAAAGGTTCCAAATGCTGAACTTATAACTTGAATGCTTGGCAGGGTATAACGGAATTATGTCAGGTCAGCCTATGGGCAAAGCCTGACCGCAAGGGTTATTGATGGAAAGCAATAATGAAAAGAAATGACTCCAGACGACATCCATAAAGCCGGTGATTCGGGTCCTTCAGACCCAGGCAAGGGCGCGTCCGTGCAAAAAAGGATCTCACGTCGAAAAAGTGCCGCCATCATTAATAAGGAAACCGTTCAGACCACAGCAGAGTCGATTAAGCGGCAAAAGGACGCGCTGAATCATCGTGAAAGTATTGCCGACTCGCGGGAAGAGACTGTTCATGTTCGCGAAAAGACTGCCACCTTCCGCGAACACGTAATTCACAGGGCGGATGAGGGTCAGACGCCACCAGAACATGCTCTAACACTTCGTGAAGAGGCAGCTGATATCCGCGAAGAAACTCTTCATCACCGCGAAGAGACTGCAACCTTGCGTGAACGGGAGAGACGGGAGTTAGATACGGGAGAGGCAATATCCGGAGATCACCTGACTATGATGCGGCAGGCGAACGCACAATTGGTTGTCTCCGTAATTGAAGCGCAAAAACTGGCCGAGCAAGTCGAAATAGCAAAAACCAGTTTGCAACATTTGGCCCATCATGATGTTCTTACCAGCCTGCCGAATCGAATGCTCTTGCACGACAGGCTCATCCAGGCCATTGAACTGGCGCGCCGCCAAGGCAGGCGATTTGCAGTGCTGTTCATGGATCTCGATCGGTTCAAGCACATCAACGATTCCCTGGGGCACGCGATTGGCGACCATCTCCTGCAGTCGGTTGCACAACGCCTGTCGAGTTGCGTGCGTCATTCTGACACCCTCAGCCGCCTGGGGGGGGATGAATTCGTTGTGCTCCTGTCCAATATCGCGCACCCGGAAGACGCGGCGCTCATTGCAAAAAACATGCTGGCGGAGTTAGCTGCTCCCCACCTCATCGATCATCATGAGCTGCATATCTCCGCAAGTATTGGCATCGGCATTTACCCCGACCATGGCGAGGATGCGGAAACCCTGCTCCAGAGTGCGGACAGTGCGATGTATCATTCCAAGAAAAGCGGAAGAAGCAATTACAAGTTCTTCGAACATCCAATGAATACGCGCGCTGTCCGGCGTCAATCTATTGAGGCCAGCCTTCGCCGAGCTTTGGAGCGAGAGGAGTTTGTGCTCTACTACCAACCGAAAATAGATCTTCACACCCAAAGGATTACCGGTGCAGAGGCGCTTATTCGCTGGCAGCACCCGGAATGGGGGCTGGTGCCGCCATTGCAGTTCGTACCCATTGCGGAGGACTGCGGCCTGATCCTGCCTATTGGGCGCTGGGTATTGGGGGAGGCATGTCGTCAAGCCCAGGCTTGGCGAAGCGCTGGTTTGGCACAGGTCACTGTTGCAGTCAACACCTCTGTACTTGAATTCAGTGCCCCGGATTTTTTGGAAAACATACGCAGGACGCTTCAGGAAGAAAGTCTGGAGGCGCACTGCCTGGAACTCGAGCTGACAGAAAGCGTGCTGATGCGGGATGTCGAATTCACCGGTGGTCTGCTGCGTGCGCTTGCGGACCTGGGTATAATGCTTGCAATTGACGACTTCGGCACCGGTTATTCCAGCCTGAGTTATTTGAGACAATTCCCCATCCATACACTGAAGATCGACAAGTCGTTCATCAGCCAGATAACCCCCAATCGTGGCGATGCCGCCCTTGTCAGTGCCATAATCAGCATGGGTAAAAGTCTCAACCTTCGTGTCGTTGCTGAAGGCGTGGAGACACGGGAGCAGTCTCAATTTCTTCGAGATCAACATTGCGACGAGGGTCAAGGGTTCTATTACGGAAATCCAATGACAGCAGAAACATTCGCTACCTTATTACAAACCGGGATTTCTCCACATTTTGTCGCATGCGGTAAGCCCGCAGACGAATAGCATCGAGATACCGATTAATGTGAGATTCTCTTTTACTTTCATTTTGGTTCCTTTTTAATTTTATTTACACCGCTAAAAATACATCCTGATTGATCGCCCACGACTGAGCCATAGCCCTTTTTCTTGTGCTGACTGCAGCGCTCCCGTCGACTCTGCTGACCAACCGTGTCGCCCTGTTCTTTGTCGTCCCGCTGACCGTCAGTCTGCATAAGGTGAGTACGGCACCGGTAAGGGGTCTTATCGCTTTTGTTAGGTTTTTTGGGTTGCGATAGAAACTAAAGGCCGCGAGCCAACAAGCTGGCGCCAAGTTCTTTTAGCCGAACAACAAATGGACGTTGCCGCCATTTTTCCAATATGACAAGCTGGGAAGATTCAATATCTTTGTCGAACAGTGCCTTCATTTGCGCACCGAATTCTTGCCCAAGAACGACCGCGTTGATTTCCTGGTTTTGCTCCAAACTTAACCAGTCAAGATTGGTCGAGCCTATGGTGGACCACACGCCGTCGACTAATGCGGTCTTGGCATGTAATAAAACATCCTCCCGTTCATAGATCTTCACTCCAGCACTCAGCAATTGGTCATAGTAAGAGTGTGCCGCATAAAATACCAGGTTCGAATCGGTTTTGTTCGGTAACATTAATCGCACGTCAACGCCGCGTTGGGCGGCGCCCTTCAACGCAGTCAGTAACCGTGAATCCGGTACAAAATACGCAGTAGTCACGTATGCATAGGTTTGAGCGTTGTTTATCGCGGATATAAGCGTAGCGTAAAGGCGGCTGTAAGGATCAGCGGGTGAACTGCCAACGGCACGCACTACTTCGTTACCCCTACTGCCTATCTGCGGGAAAAAAGATTTCGCTGCGATGGGCTCACCCTGCTGTTTTTCCCACGTCGCCACAAACAATTTCTGGAAATCACTGACGACGGGGCCTTCGATACGCAGATGGGTATCGCGCCATGGTGGGGAATCCCTAGTAGGAGGTTTTGATCTGAATGATCCGCTGGAATATACGCTGCTAATATTGACGCCCCCTACAAAGGCGATCTGGCCGTCAATCACGAGCAACTTACGGTGATCCCGGCCTACTTCCCATTTCTTGCGAAGGCTCAGCGGGTTGAGGGGATTGAATTCGAGTATCGCAATTCCGCTGTCGATTAATGGCTGGAAAAAGTCTTCAGGTGTATCGGCTGATCCCACGCTGTCGTAAATCAAATGTACCTGTATGCCCTGCTTTTGCTTTTCAATCAACGCAGCGGCAAAGCGACGACCGACTTCGTCGTCTTCAATACTATAGGTTTCCATGTTGATATGATGTTTGGCGCCCTGTATCGCCGCATACATCGATTTGTAGGTGGTGGGACCATCGATCAACAGCGTTACCTTGTTGCCCATCGTAAGCGAGCTTCCCGAGAGTTCCTCTTCCTGGGCAAGATGCTTGTTAAAGATATCTGTTTCAGGACTGCCTTTTTGGAGATGCGCGAGGACTGCCTTGCTTTCCTGGATAGAGAGTATCCCCTGTGCGCCATTGACGTGCACGGAACGGTTAGCGTGTGCGGTTTTATCTGGGATTGAGCGGGAACCGCACCCAACCAGCAGAATCATCGCGCACAGAGCTACCGAATATATCGGGGCTTTCATGAAACGAGCCTCTTCTGGGAGATATTTACCAGACCGTCAAAATGAAGACGCACGGAATGTTAACCCCGGTAACCCTTTGAGCGCATGCAAGAAGAATAAGCGGCCTGATATCGTGCATCATGCGACTTACTTTCATTGAGGCCGTAGAGGCTACCGCCTGCTGCACCGGTTAAGCCTCCTATGGCGGCTCCTTTTCCCGCATTCCCTCCCCCCGCGATGGCACCTCCGGCGGCACCTACTGCTGCTCCAATAGCAGCACCCAGCACGGCACTTGTGAGCACTTCCTCGGTTTTGCTGTTTACCTGATCATCTGCATACTCGTTGCATGTTGCAATGATGGACTGTGAAGGCTGCGCCGTCATCCGCTGGTTCTTTACCCGGACGACGTTCGCGCTCCCTACATTCTGAGTCACCTGGGCTTTCGTTTCACTCATTCGCACCGTTTTGGATTCAGGAGCCTCAATCTTTGATTCTCGTCCTGCTAGCATTGTGACCCCGACTGTTGTGCCCACCAACACTATTCCGATTGTTGCGAGCATCCATGGGTTAAGCGATTCGTGCGACATGGTATTTTCCTTGAAGGTACTTCGTTACCCCTGACTCGGCAAACGCAACCGAGAGTTTTAGTGGGAATTGCGATCCTGGCAGCCATGGCCTGCTTTCGCTTATCATGGCTGCGAACCGTCTCCAGGCAGCAACCTTAGTCTCGAGTGCCTTCTGCACACTTTACTCGCATCGATAGTAATGACTATTGGACTGAAGTACACCCTATGGCGGGGACTGGCATTCGCCTGGCCAAAGTATTCACCGACAAGGCATCCGGCAAGAATACAAACAGGCCGCAGCTCCAGGCCGCCCTAAATCACATCCGTACTGGGGATACGCTCGTCGTCCATTCCATGGACAGGTTGGCGCGCAACGTCGAGGATATACTCAGGCTAGTCAGGGAAATGAACAACCGGGGTGTATCAATTGAATTCATTAAAGAGAATATGAGCTTTACCGCTTGCAGTGATGACCCGCGTTCCATTCTGATGTTTACCATGCTCAGTGCCTTCGCGCAGTTTGAGCGTTCGCTCAACAAGGAACGACAGCGGGAAGGGATCGCCCTGGCAAAAGCCAAGGGAACGGTCTACAAGGGCAGGAAGCCAGCGCTAAACGCGGAAAGAATAGCTCAGCTGCGAGAACAAGCAGCAGCGGGAACTAACAAAACAAAGCTGGCAAAAGAGTTCGGCATAAGCCGGGAAACGCTTTATCAGTACATTCGATAGAGGGGGCAGCACTTAAACTTCGGTCTCAAGTAGGTTAGAAACCTGATTGATGGATGAAATGAAAATGACAGGTGAGAATTCGCCTCATTGCGCCTACTGTATTCTCGCTAGCGTCGCTGTCGTAAACTTTTGTACGACAGCTATACCGAAGTTGAAATTTCATCAGCCACTTTCGTGAGGCGACATTTTTTAATGCCGCATTATCGAGCAAAGCCTCGGCAATAAACACTTGAGCTTCTGTTGTCCTCTTCCAGCCCCACAGCTCCACTACAGGCATGCCCGCCTCTGCTTCCTTCAGAAAACCAATGATCTGTTCTTCACTGAATCGCTTCTTTATGAAAGAGGCGGGCTAGGCCGTGCTAGACGCTCATGTTTTACCTATTGCTTACCTGCCGCTGGGGCTCCGCGTCAGCGGCATAATCACGCTTAGCGAGTTCCGACGCCATCTTCTGATGAAAAGCAGCGTAGGTGGTGGTTTTTTCTGCTGCCAGCTTGTATTTTCGCAGTAAAGCCTCGGTATGCGACCGGAAATCCTGCCCATGTCTCCCATACAGATAGCTTTTGTCGTCGTAGTGCTGGAGCAGTTTTTTGTATTCATCTACCTTTACCTGCAGTTCCTTGGCCGTATTTTCATACCGCGTTGCAATACTGTAGTGGTCGGCAAAAGTTTTGGCATTTTGTGCCGCCATGCTCGTATTGTCGTTCTGTACTTCGAGAACAGCCTGACCCCCGCCGAGTTTGAAGTGCTGCATCTGATTGCAGCCGGACATAGCAGTCAGCAAATTGCCCGCTTGCTTAGCCGCAGCATTAAAACTATCGAAACGCATCGCTACAACATCCGCACCAAACTAAATTTGAAAGATGCGGCGGACTTAATACGATATGCCAGCCAGTGGGATTCGGAAGGGCACTAGGCAATTGCTGACAGCGAGTGGCAAAAGCGGCCATGGATATAAAAGCTATCACGAATGTAACTTGGAACTCATGCAGTTTTCCCCGCTTTGGTCAAGTTGCTGATACCCAGTAAGGCGCTGTTGCCCCATAAATGGTTTCACTGCTGCGCGAGCATTCAAACATGCGGCACGGCCACTCACGTCGGACCGAAAAGGGTAGGACGCGGTCTTATAGTTTTATCAGTGTGGCTGTTTCTCAACCGCGTCGGCGGCGAACAACTCCAAGTCCCAAGAATCCCAGTCCCAGCAATGCCAGTGTGGCTGGCTCGGGAACTGCCTGACTACCGCCGTCGCTGCCTCTGAAACCGCTGAAGCCGACGCTGCCGTAATCGCTGCGACCGCTGCCAATGTCGCCGGCGCCCATGCAATTGTTGGAGATGGTGTTTGTATCCATTGTCACCGCCCCATTTAGCGCAATGGCCCTGCCGCACAGAATGTTTGCCGTGGTGTTCAAGGTGATGCTCTGATCCGCCAGAATATTTCCTGCGAACAGGGTGCTAGTACCTAGCGTCGCGGAGCTGCCGACCTGCCAAAACACGCCACTATTTGTATCGCCATTGAGCACGTCGACAACGGAGTTGCTTGCGGTGGTGAGCGTGCTCCCTATCTGGAAAACGAAGAGTGCATTAGGATCGTTTTGGGCGTTGAGAGTAAGCGTTCCCGTCAATTGAGCGGACGACAAAAAGAAATAGACGCCGGGAGTGAGCGTGAGTCCTCCCAGATCCTGACCAGTTAGGTCGGCGGTAACCGCCTGAGCCGCAAGAATATTATACGTAGCGAGGGCATCAACCTCAGCTTGCTGCGCGACCGCATCAGTTTGGTGTATCGTTCCTGTATGCGAGATGCTCCCCAGGCCGGTGATCGAAGTGCCTGGATAAACACCAAGGTCTCCCCAGATCGTGGTCGAGCCGCTATTAGTCACCGTCGACCCAGCCATTACAGCGTAATTTTCCGCTGAACCCAGAAATGGCGTCGCTAATGCAGGCGGGGCGCTGTAAAACGTTCCTATTAGCGCCAATGACATTACTGATAAGTATTGCGATGTTTTCATCAAATACATTCCTAAATCGATATTCCTTATTCATCATTACGGTTTCCCCTAAGATAACGGGAAAACACTCTACTTATGTGCGGACAGAGCAAGATAGAGTACAGGTGCAAGAACGGCACTATTGGATATAGACTGATGCACTGTGATAAGCAAAAACCGAGCCATATCTCAACGGCTTGATCCCTTGGATGTTTTATTGACCCGCATTGGCACTAAAGAACTTATGTAAGTCTTTTCGCCATGTACCAATGGGCAGTATAGAACCATGCAGCTTTAACGCGGCGACAGGTCGATGTTCATGATCGACGACCGGTAGTGTTAGAGCCGGAGGATGCGTTAACCTGGATGAACCCCGATGCCCCAGTTGAAGAAGCCGCGCACATCGCGCAGACGAGGTCAATCCCAAGGGAACAATTTGTCTGGTGGAAGGTGGACCGATCCGTAAACCGGGCTGACCCGAACAACAACAGGAAGCACTTGTTAGCACCTGTAAACGAGAGCGCCTGAAACTCATGCTCGTTACCGCTGCTGGTTCTTACTTTCCGCCCCCATTGACCGCAGCCTTGAGCGCTGCACCTGGCTTGAATGCTGCTACCCTCGATGCGGCAATCTTCAGTTCCTCACCGGTCTTGGGATTGCGGCCAGTTCGTGCCGCACGCTCCCGTACTTCGAACGTTCCAAAACCCGGCAACGTCAGCGAATCCCCTTTTTTCAGCGTGTCGGAAATAATTTCCACTAGTGCGTTCACCGCGCGGTCGGTTGCAGCTCCACTGGAGTCAGTCTTTGAAGCCATTGCATTAACGAGTTCTTTTTTGTTCATGGTTTGTAGTTCGCTTCTAATCAGTTAATCTGGGCACCATTATAAAGCGCCACGGACTGGGGGGCTGGCATTAGCAGGATATGCCAATTCCTATTTGCTTCCGAAACGGTTCTCTACAGAAACAACTGGCTCAATAAGAACTGGCCAGAAAAGATTTTTAGCCATGCAGAGACCCTGCGATAGCTTGGACCGCCGTTCGACGGTATGCCTCCACAATTCTGGATTCTTTCTTTTCGAGATCAATTTGAGCATGGAATTCGGCCACATCAACCAGGCTCTCGATCGCATCCCGTAGCTTCTTCTGAAGGAGCTCTACGGGCGCGGCATCGAGCTCTACGGCCTTATGGCCATACTTCTCGATGAACTTCGAGTAGTTGGGGCTTGAGGGCTTGGCATCCAGATCACTTGGCAGGTTATATAACTCCACGTCCTCGGCAGTTAACGCAACTTTGACGGCGTGGACATTCATTACACCGAAGTCATCTCGCATTGAACGAGCAAACGATGCCGCGATTTGCTCGCCATCTGGGTCGAAATCGGTCAACATGAGCAAGATCAGCTTGTCTTTGCCAGAACGCTTGAATCGTCCATACAAATCGTAGCGGGGCGAAAGAGAAGAAAAGCCACGCCCAGTGGTTACAGGAATGCAGTAGTCGCGGGCAACCTTTTCAATAATGGATCGTAACGCGTTCTTCTCCAGCATGATCTCGATGTGATGCGGTTGCCCTTGCATGAGATTTCGTGAATAACCCTTTAAGAAGTTCTCCGACTGTTGCCTAACAAAGGATTCAGATGAGGAAAAGCCGCCACCCAGCTGGATTGGGCGGGTGGTATCTTCAATAGCTTGCAAAGACACAATTCCCACAAGGCGCGCACGTGATAGCAGGTTTGTCAGTGCCTGATATGAATTCCGCTCGTTTTCATATCTGGAATTCGGCTTTTTGTCATGTCGCAGCGGTGGGTTATTCAACAGCAGGTAGTGAACGCGTCGAACGGTCAGTGGCCAGTATTCCATATTGTCCAGGATGACTTTTTGCGCGGCCTCCAGAAATTGAACTGTGGTAATGCGCTTACGCTTTTTAATCGCGCCAAGATCAACATTGGATGTAACAGCGTCCGATTGCTGTGCTACTCGTTTGCGGCATAGTTCGGCATAAGCCTCCTCCGGGTCAATCTGAAGCAGTTGTTCCCGAATCTTTTCTCCGGGTGTCTTATCCCGTTGCTGATTGAATGAACGCAGTTCCTCCAAACGCTCGGGCTTGGATAACTCCGCAAAATTGATGTCCTTGAAACGAACCGGAACTGTTTCCAGCCTGAGGTATTTCGCAGCTGCCAGGCGCCGATGGCCGCTCAGGAGAAAACCGTCGTTCGATAAGGTGAGCGGTTCCTGAACCCCCAGTTCATTGATTGACACAACCAGCGCGGCATCGTCACTGTTGGCCGTACCGAATGGCTCATACAGGAGATCATTTTCACGGGCGACCTGAATCTGCGCTACATAAAAGTGAGACAAGACTGACTTTATTTTGCTGGTCATGGTTCTATTGCCTCCTGACACCTAGATTCAAACTTCATCACTTGAATAGACGTTCCCCCGAACCGTCTCGTCCACACATCTTTGCTCGTCACTTCACTCCGCTGGCTTTTATTCTCAGTGGCCAATCAGCTGTCCTCGGCACCTACAAACGAAATTGCCAGGATTCGATCAGAAGGCCAATCGGTCAACCCCTCCCGCACAATACCTTCCCCGTAAGTCTCCTCTCCCTGTAAAAAGACAAGCTTGTATCCTACGTCGTCAGTCTGTCGCGCCGCTGCTTCCAGCATTTCCACCCGTCGAAGTATGTTCATTTCAGTAACTTCCTTTCCATTTGTGAAAGCCGCTTTTCGATTTCCGTGGCCTCGATCAGCTTTCCAATACCTGTGAGAATGTAGGCCAATCGCCCCGCTTCGCTGCTATCGATCTTCCGGTCCCTTGCTTCGCGGTATACATGCGCCATCTCTCGCCGTACGTCTTCGAGCGCGTTCAGCTTGATTTTAGAGGGGGCAGGGGTAAACGTCCCACTTGCCCCATCAATGGTTACAGGGGAATGTTTTGCGCGTTCAAGTTGCGGTTTCATATTGCTTGAATGAATAATTTACAAATCTGGCAAAAGGCGCCTAAATCTCTTTCGAACTGATTCGTTTCCGTTGACGATCCGATTTACTTTTCGGTCTGTGGAACTGGGTTGCTGGGGTCCGTCCAGGTAATCGTTATGCAATAACTCGACATGGTAGGTCACGGTATGGGTTCCTGAGTCAGTACGGGAAATCTATTGGCTTTAGATGTATTACCTCAGAGTTTTTTTGTTCCAGATGTATCAGTATCGGTCGGTTCGCCGGCCTCGCCGTTGCTTCGCCGCTTCGTTTTGGCGAACCTTGGAAAAAGGGATCATTGGCAGGCGAATTTAGGTTCGCCGCCGTTGATTTCCCTATAGGCGGCGGCGAAGCAAAAGTGATAATTCTGAGTGAAGGATAAATGTCCATTTAAGACCTATGGTCGCCATACTCCATTGGCGAGGCAACGGGATGTAGGTATTCGTGTGGACCGCCGCGACCAGGTTTTTTATCAGCTGGTATTTTTTCAAACTTTATTCGACCTACTGTGAGTAGCCGACCTACAGCCTTTCGTATTTCTGCTCGCGGGAAGCCGAGGTCATGATCGTCCAGTTCACTTTTAGTATGGTAGAGGCCTACCGCAAGCTGAGTGGTGAGGAATTGGAATACATGCTCATCAGCCTTTTCCCGTTCCGCAGCCTTCGTGGTTCTTATTCGATTGACGTGCTCAAATAAGTATCCATGCCGGCTAATCATGATTTCGTGTTGTGGCGGGCAGTAACTCATCTTCGGGCGTGCGAGCACCAAGCCGGTTTCACCTTCCTCCAGATTATTGCCTGTCGCTATGCTCCATTCGTCTGGAGCGACGTTCTGTAAAACAAACACCATTCTTGAACCATCAGCGAAGGCACTGCCTCCGCGTCCCGCGTACTGATCCTTTGCTCGTTCGCGGCCGTTCTGTTTCCCAGTGTGGTGTATGTATAGGACGCAGCATTCGTGCACTCTTCTCAGCCTCCGTGCAGCTTCAATCAATCCCTGCTCAGCATCATTTACTCGACTTTCTCCTACGCCAAACGAGACTGCGGGATCGATTACTACCAGGACCGGGCGAAGTGTTTCGCAGCCCTTTATAAGGTCATCCACTCCTGCGCCGGGCTTCACTACGTCGCCCTGAACCTCTGTTAAACGAAAGCCATTGCCTGAAACATCGCTTAGCAGGACGCCCTTCATCATCTTTGCCTTTTCTACCTCGTTCAAGTTCATTGCACGGACGATGGCTCGTAACCGGGCCACGAGCATTTCACGACTGTCTTCTGCCGTGATGATGAGCACCGGCCCGGGCTTTAGGATGCTCAGCTCGAAGAGTGGAATCCCGAGGACAATGTGGACCGCCATGTAGAGTATCAGCGTAGTTTTTCCCGTTCCGCCTGGTGCGATGAGCAGTCCGACGTCTGCATAGAGCAAATCTTCAACGATGCAATCAGGGGTTGCTCGGGCATTTTGCAATTCCTCTGTAGTAATCGGTGCAGGCAGTTCCCATAAGGGAGTGGCAATCTTATCCGGGCGGGCTGAAACACTTTTCTCCGCTTCAAGAGTGAAGCGACTCGCGGAGTCAACGAGCTTCCGTATCTTTTCGACGCTCATTGGGGTTCCATAGCCAAATCGTTCAGATCGCCTCGATCTTGCGGTACTAAAACCCGCACCAGCTTTCCAGCTTTTGTCCAGCAGGTGGCGCATTGCCTTGCTGCCTTGGTTCCAGCCGCATCATTGTCTGCGCCAATTAAAAGTGCCTCGATTCCCGGCAATGCTGGGAAAGATGCCAAGTTGCCCGCATCGACCATGCTCCACACGGGGGTGAACCCATGAGCCAAGCTGAGGGAAGTTTCTATCCCTTCACACACCCCTAAACCCATTGTGACTTCCTGATCAGACCACAAGCGGATTACCCCCCCGGCTTTCCGGTGACCCTGCAAAAGCAGACGAGGTGGATCTACATCGGCCTTACTGCCATTTGATTTAATCCAGGTTCGATGAAGGGTGAGCGGTAGATTGGTAGCGGCATCAGTAACCAGGGCGATCAACGCCGGCCCAACATACCCCCTGGGGTGTCTTAGGGCTGGGTGATAGCGAAGGTGGCTATCCTCAGGGGGGACAACGCACTGTCGCGCATAGAGGTAATCCAACGCTGGGCCGGATAAGGGCTGCGTTTGGGCAAAAAGTTCCTGTCCGTACTCCGACAACGTTTCGTATCGTCGATCAGTTGGGATACGTCTTCTTTCGTCAGCGGAATACCGCTTGTTTTCCCCAGCACGTCGCGAGAATTCAACATAGTTGCAACGAAAACAATGCCCGACTCCACTACCATCTATCCTAATCGTCAATCCAAGCGTTCTGTCCCTCTTCGCCGGCGAGCAATGCGGGCAATTAAGCCTGTGATCGCCCAAAGAGTAACGCGCCCACTCGATTTGCCCTGTTGAAGCGGGGAGCGGGCGACGAGACTGAATTACGGGAGAGCTGATCACTGCTGTCACTTCTGGGTACATTTTCGTACCAAAATTTCTTCCCCGTCTCTAAGACCTGCTTTTTGCGCTTGCGCCGTACTACGGAATTTGCCTTCCTCATTCAGCCACCGGTCCAAATCCTCCTTGAAGTAAAAGATTCGGCCACGTTTAATAAATGACGGGCCAGTACCAGAGCAGCGCATCATTGCCAATGTTTTTTCCGATAATCCGATGTAGCTGGAAGCGTTTTTTGTGTCCAGCCGCCCGTCCGGATATAGGTGGATTTCCCTGCTGCAGATCAATGCAGACATATCGCTGCTCCTAGATGTGTTAACAGACACCACAAGAATACTATATCAATAAAGGCGTTGCAATAGAGTACGTGTAGTAGTAGAATTAGCGAGAAGAATTAGGATACTTTGATAAGGAGGTCATGAATGCTCAACCGAGAAAGCGCGAAAAAAGGAGGAGGAAAGCTTGCGAGATCGGAAACGGTGACGGTGAGGCTGGACCCGAAGCTGAGATATTTGGCAGAACTGGCTGCTAGAAAGCAGAGACGTACCCTTTCAA
Source organism: Nitrosospira sp. Is2 (assembly GCF_033095785.1). GTDB lineage: Bacteria > Pseudomonadota > Gammaproteobacteria > Burkholderiales > Nitrosomonadaceae > Nitrosospira. The sequence continues at coordinate 1,520,858 of NZ_CP137134.1, forward strand.
GTTTTATTGAATGGGCAATTGAGCAGAGTCTAGAGAAGGTGGCAATCCAACATCCAAAAAAAGGTGAGCGAAGCAACCTGTCACAACTGGGAGATACCTTATGGGACGTTGGGCCGCAAGAACGATTTCTTAAGCTTGCTTTAAAAGCTCCCGAATTGCTCAACTATAAAGAGGAGCGCATGTGGAAATTTATAGATGAATGGAAGGCACTCTGGGATGTAGATGAAAAAGATCGCCGATATATTCGCAGGGACTTGCTGAGGAGTCTCTGGAATGATTTTGAACAGTATGGCGAGGAGGAAATTACAGATGAGGATTTGGAAAAAAAAGTTGGAGCTTACTTCCGTAGCACGGGTTTGCCCTCCGAGTCCATGGTTATCCGTCTGCAACCTAAGTACATAGATGGGGACATCTGACATAAATGGCTAAGACATTTTCAAAACTCACCCGTGTGGCGATGCGAAAACTCGTCCTCGGGGCGAAGATCAGCGAGCACGGGATTATCTTTGAACGGCAGGCAAACGGGGACGGCGTTTTCTCCGTCAACGTAATGGTTGATGCGCAGCGCATCCATCGCGTAATCGGACGGGAGTCCGACGGTACAACACGTACGCAGACTGAGGAATTTATCGAGAAAGCAAGACAGGATGCCAAGGCTGGCAGGCTCAATCTGCCAAAGGGCCGAAAAATTGCAATGGGTTTTTCTGAGGCTGTCGATAATTATCTTATCAAGCTGGAGCAGGAGGGTGGCAAGGACCTTAAGATGAAACGAGCCCGTCTAAGGCTCCACATATCACCTTTCTTTGGGAATTTACCGCTCTCGAAGATTAGCTCTTTTGACGTGGAGCGTTACAAAAAACACCGGCTTCTTGAATACGCTATTCGTGGAGGAATAAAACAGAAGCCTCGGGACACAACTAAGCTAAAGACCACCAGTCCCGGCACGATAAACCGAGAGCTTGCCGCGCTTTCGCATCTGTTGAGCAAGGCAATCGAGTGGGGTTGGATTGATCGCCGCCCCGCAACTATCAGGCGATATCAGGAGGAACGTAGTCGAGTAACATACCTCACCATTGAACAAATAGAGCGGCTGACTGAGTGTGCCAAGCAAGACCAGAACCCACAGATCTACCCTTTCGTAGTCATTGGACTGGGCACGTCGATGCGGCGAATGGAAATTTTGTCCATTCGCCGCGATAACGTTAACTTGGAGCACCGGACGATATACATCCCGGATGCAAAAGGGGGGCCGCGTGAACAACCCATTACTGGGCAATTGGTGGCATTCCTCGAAGGACATATGGCTGCCTCACAGAGGGGTGCGCCATGGCTGTTTCCTTCCCCTACTGCTAAACACGGACACACAGTGGATATTCGCAAGCCATTCCGTCGCGTCGTTTCTGCTGCGGGGCTCAACCCGGATGAAGTTGTTCGTCACACACTTCGCCACACTGCTATCACGCATTTAGTTCAGGCTGGAGTAGATTTACCGACGGTAAAAAGGATTTCTGGCCACAAAACATTGATCATGGTGGAGCGATATGCCCACCAGAACGGTGAGCATATCAATAGCGCGATGGATAAGCTTGAAGGCCGCTATCGGAAGATCAGGTAACAGTTTCCCGTCTCAATTACACAGGAATTACACGCACCTAGTGAATACCGCACATTGGTTGATGTAACCTACTGATTATTGGTGGCCAAGGGCGGAATCGAACCACCGACACAAGGATTTTCAGTCCTCTGCTCTACCGACTGAGCTACTTGGCCACTTTAAACAAAAACCGCAATATGTCAGTACAAGGATTTTAGCTCCGGCCGCCCGGCTTGCGCCGTTCTTAACATGCACTCAAAGGTCATGTTAGCCTTCTCTGCAACAAGTCTCGCCATGATACATGTCGAGCCGTGTTGTCAGTCCTCTGCTCTACCGACTGAGCTACTTGGCCACTTTAAACAGAAACCCAAGGCTTTATCTAACCGAACAAAATGCCAAGGTTCTTTTTTTACGGCGCAATTCTAGCACAGCGTCCCTTCGTTGGAAACAAAAGGCGGATATCGAATGGGTCGCAGGATGGCGATATTACACGCTCGGTCTTCCAGGGGCGCTTTCCCAAGACTGCGACAGGAAAAATTCCTTTCTGCGATTGAGCCAGTCTCGCATGGCTCTTACATACGCTATATAGACCCGGGCAGATAAAACAGGCTACAATTCAGTATTTTAGCAGTTGTATGTCATGCGCGTTTCCCACGGTATTCCCGTTCAGGCTGAAGCTCCCGTTGCGCTCACCATAGGCAACTTTGATGGTGTGCATCTCGGCCACCAGGCGATGCTTGCGCGTCTGAAGGACGCTGCCGCCCGGCTCGAGCTCGCCACGTGCGTGATGATTTTCGAGCCACATCCGCGCGAATTTTTCGCACCGGATAAGGCCCCCACCCGGCTCACCAGCCTACGGGAGAAACTGGAGTTGCTGTCGGCGGCCGGGGTGGAAAGAGTGCAGATATGCCGCTTTAATTTCGACTTCGCAAAGATCCAGGCGGAAGATTTTATTGTTCGTATCCTGCAGCACGGCCTTGCCGCTCGCTGGATTCTGGTAGGAGACGATTTTCGCTTTGGCGCGCGCCGTGCCGGGGATTTTTACATGTTGAAAACGTTTTCGGCCGACCTCGGCTTTGATGTGGAGGAAATGCCGGGCTACACCGTGGATGGCTTGCGTGTTTCAAGCACGGCGGTTCGACAGGCCCTGGCTTGCGACGATCTGGATTTGGTGCAACGCCTGTTGGGGCGTCCTTATAGCATCAGCGGGCGGGTAGTCAGTGGTCACAAGCTGGGCAAGAAGATCGGCTTTCCCACTGCCAATATTCAATTGAAGCACAACCGGCCGCCGCTTTCGGGCATATTCGCGGTAGAGGTGGAGGGTGATGCATCGTCATTTTCGCCTTCGCCGTTGCAGGGCGTAGCCAGTCTGGGCGTGCGCCCAACCGTTCATGAGCATGGGTTGCCGGTTCTGGAAGTGCACCTGTTCGATTTCAACCGTGAGATTTATGGAGAGCATGTTCGCGTGCATTTTCTGCTTAAACTTCGGGACGAAGAAAAATACCCGGACCTTGCGTCGCTCACTAAACAGATCGGGCAGGACGTGTCGGACGCAAAGAACTTTTTCACCTCTCGGCCCACAGCCATGATCGGCAATAAGCTTCTAAGATCGAACTGACTTTCGCTTATCTCTCATGACCGACTATAAGAAGACGCTCAATCTGCCTGAAACGCCTTTTCCCATGCGCGGCGACCTTGCCAGGCGCGAGCCTGTCATGCTCAAGGCCTGGCAGGAGAAGAACCTCTACCAGAAAATCCGCGAAGTTTGCAAAGGCCGCCCCAAATTCGTGCTTCACGATGGTCCCCCATACGCCAATGGCGATATACACATCGGCCATGCGGTCAACAAGATATTGAAAGACATTATTATCAAGTCGAAGACGCTGGCCGGCTTCGACGCGCCTTATGTGCCTGGCTGGGATTGCCATGGGCTACCGATTGAGCATCAGATTGAGAAAAAGTATGGCAAAAATTTGCCGGGCGACACGGTGCGCGAACTGTGCCGCGCTTTTGCCCAGGAGCAGGTGACGCGGCAGAAGGCGGATTTCATTCGCTTGGGCGTGCTGGGTGACTGGGATCACCCCTACCTCACGATGGATTATGAGACGGAGGCGGGGATAATCCGCGCGCTCGGGAAGGTCTACGAAAGGGGATATCTCTATCAGGGACAAAAACCCGTCAACTGGTGCATAGATTGCGGTTCGGCGCTGGCGGAAGCGGAAGTTGAATATGAAGACAAGACTTCGCCGGCGATAGACGTAAAATTCAGGGTGGTGGATGCTGATGCGTTCTGGAAAAAAATCCGCAGCCAGTCGGGTGCCTCCGTTTCGACTGATGTATCAGCTAAACCGGTTAACGTAGTTATCTGGACAACCACACCGTGGACGTTGCCCGCAAACCAGGCGGTTAGCCTGAATCCTGACGCTTACTACATCGTCATGGATACAGGCAGTGAGTGCTTACTCCTCGCCGATGCACTGGCGGATAGCGCGCTGCAACGCTATGGCATCGATAGGGCCAGCGTTAACGTTTTGGGAGGATGTGCGGGGTGCCAGCTCGAAAATATCCTGTTGGAGCACCCATTCTACCCGCGGCAAGTGCCTATTATTCTCGGGGATCATGTGACGATGGAGGCGGGAACCGGCGCGGTGCACACTGCTCCGGCACATGGCGCGGATGACTATGTCGTGGGACAGAAGTATGGTTTGCCGGTTGAAAATCCCGTTGGAGACGATGGCCGCTTTTTTGCTCATGTGCCGCTCGTCGGTGGTCTCCTGGTGTGGAAAGCCAACGAGGTAGTAATTCAGCAGCTGGGGGCGAATGGCATGTTGCTGAAGATGGAGAAGCTTCAGCATAGCTATCCTCACTGCTGGCGGCATCGCACACCGATCATCTTTCGTGCAACGCCTCAGTGGTTTATTTCCATGGACAAGCGGGTCCGGAGCAGCGATCCGGAAGGGGTAAGCCAAACCTTGCGCGAAGCGGCGAAAGCTGCGGTGGAAGCAACTGCGTTTTATCCTTCCTGGGGTCGTGCGCGGCTGGATGCAATGGTCAAAACTCGCCCCGACTGGTGCGTGTCGCGGCAGCGCAAATGGGGAGTGCCGATGGCGCTGTTCGTAAACAGGGAAACGCAGGAACTGCACCCTCGCACCAGTGAGTTGTTGGAGCAGGTGGCGTGCCGCGTGGAGCAGCAGGGTATCGAAGGATGGTTCAGCCTGGACGCGGAGGAACTGCTTGGGCATGAAATCAAGGATTACAAGAAACTCACACATACGCTGGATGTGTGGTTCGACTCGGGAACAACCCATGATACGGTACTCAAACGCAACCCCGAGCTTTGTTATCCCGCCGATTTATATCTTGAGGGTTCCGACCAGCATCGGGGCTGGTTTCAGTCCTCTCTATTGACGGGTTGCGCAATTGACGGACGCGCCCCCTACGATGCATTGCTCACGCACGGTTTCGTCGTCGACGGGCATGGTCACAAGATGAGCAAATCCAAGGGCAATGTCATCGCGCCGCAAAAAGTGATGGACACCTGGGGAGCGGATATTCTTCGGCTGTGGGTCGGCTCTACCGACTATTCCGGAGAGCTTTCAATCTCTGACGAAATTCTCAAGCGCGTGGTTGAGAGCTACCGGCGCATACGCAACACGCTTCGATTTCTTCTTGCTAATCTGGCGGACTTCGATCCCGTGGCCGATGCGGTACCGATTGAGGAGTGGCTGGAAATCGACCGTTATATGCTGGCCTTCACGAGAAGGCTTCAGGATGATTTGACCGAGGATTACAAGCGCTACGATTTTCACCTCATCGTCCATCGTCTGCACAATTATTGTTCCGAGGACCTGGGCGGATTCTATCTCGACGTTCTCAAGGACCGGCTTTATACGGCGGCGGCAAAGGGCCTTCCGCGCCGATCGGCGCAAGGCGCGCTGCACCATATCGCCCACAGCCTGGTGCGGCTGTTTGCACCCATCCTGAGCTTTACAGCTGAAGAGGTGTGGCAATCTCTGATTGGCGCCACTGAGGATAGTGTTCTGTTGCATACATGGCATGAATTGCCGCTACAGCAGGATGAAGAAGCACTGATGGCCCGTTGGGCGCGGATCCGCCAATTGCGCTCCCAAGTTCAGGGACGATTGGAAGAGGCGCGCGTGCGGGGCGAGATCGGCTCATCGCTTGCTGCTGCCGTGGAGATACACACCTCGGGAGAGGATTTCTCGCTGCTCGACTCGCTTGGAGACGATCTCAGGTTGATATTGGTCACATCGTCGGCGCGAGTATCTCGTTCGGAGGATTCCGCGAGCGAAGCAACCCGGGTTACCCCTTCTGCACACCCGAAATGCGAGCGCTGCTGGCATTATCGCGCGGACGTAGGTGTCGACCCGTCGCACCCCACCATTTGCGGGCGCTGCGTATCCAATTTATATGGTTCTGGAGAGGCCCGGCGGTATGCCTGAGACAATGACGTGGCGGGCGGGATGAAATTGCAGGTCAGCCTTGCCCTTGCATTAGTTGTGCTGGTGCTGGATTTAGTCACCAAGCGCTGGGTGGAAGCTATATTATTTCACGGTGAACAAATTCCGCTGACGGCGTTTTTCAATCTGGTACTAACCTATAATGCCGGCGCCGCGTTCAGTTTTCTAAGTGACGCCGGCGGATGGCAACGCTGGTTTTTCAGCGTTGTTGCCGCGGGCGCTTCCATTCTCATCATCTATCTGCTGCGCAAGCATGCAGCGGACAAACTGTTTTGTCTGGCGTTGAGCCTGATATTAGGCGGTGCGCTAGGCAATCTGTGGGATCGCATTGCCTTGGGCCATGTGGTCGATTTCCTCGATTTCCATGTTGCCGGCTACCACTGGCCGGCGTTCAATATTGCCGACTCGGCCATTTTCCTCGGCGCGGCGTCGCTAATACTGGACAGTTTTTTGCGCAAGGAACCAAAAGTCAACGGCCAGTAAAGGCGCCTAAGCTGCCTCAATGCTACGCGTCTTACCCGGCTGCCACATCACGTCATCGACCCCGTGTTCACGGTTGAGGACGCGGCAGAGCACGAATAAAAGATCAGATAGGCGGTTAAGATAATGGATGTGGCAGGGTACCGCGGTTTCGGCGCGGTAAAGCCTCATCACGCACCGTTCGGCTCGTCGGCACACTGAACGCGCGACGTGGCATGTCGCGGCGAGAGGGGTTCCGCCAGGCAGTATGAATTCCTTTAGCGGAGCCAGGCTGGCGTTATATTCGTCGAGCTCTTTTTCCAGACGGCTGACTTGCGCTTCGTTCATGCTTACGCGTCCGGGAATGCTCAGGTCCCCACCCAGGTCGAATAAATCATGCTGGACATTTTCCATCCGGCTGCGCATATCCTCCTGAAGCCTGCCTGAAAGCAAGACCCCGATGTGGCTGTTTAATTCGTCCACTGTTCCGATAGCTTCGATACGCAGGCTCTCCTTGCCCGTTCGGCCTCCATCGCCGAGCCCTGTTGTACCGTCATCGCCGGTGCGCGTATAGATTCGGGTCAGGCGCTTTCCCATGTCACGACTCGTCCTGCTTGGGCTTGTCGGGTGGACGTGGCCGAAATAAAGCAGCCAATGGTTTGTTGTGTCGCCCTGGCCGATGATAATGTGACAGGCTATCTGTTGGCTGGGGGATTGAAGGGGCAGGCGAAGTTGGCTGCGATGGAATATAAGGCTGGGTGAATAACGGGTCCTCCACGCCTTTAGGTTTCCCTCCGCTCATGCGGGAGCGCCCCCGATAACTCTTGAGCTCCGCTTGGCCTCGGGACGATTGCCCGTCCGACGGGAGCGGTGACTTGCTTTTTTCCGCTGCGGCAGGGTGCGGCTCGACAGGCTTCTTCTGGCCCGATCTGGCTGCTTCGCCTCGATGGGCGTCCCTGACCTGCCCACGCTGTGATTCACCACCTTGGTCGAGTTTTGTGTCGGCCTCGAATCCAGTAATTACTCTGGAATCGAGTTTGAATTTGAGAAGTTTCTCTATGCCGTTCAGCAGTTCCTGCTCATCCTCGCACACGAGGGAAATTGCATCACCTTTGGTGCCGGCGCGACCCGTACGACCGATCCGGTGAATATAATCCTCGGGCGTAGTAGGCAACTCGAAGTTAACCACATGTGGCAGGTCTTCGATGTCTAACCCGCGTGCGGCAACATCGGTTGCCACCAGCACGCTGGCAATGCCTTCCTTGAATTCCGCCAACGCCTGAGTACGTTGTGGCTGGCTTTTATCGCCATGAATCGCCGTAGCCGTAATTCCGTCTCTTTCCAACTGCTGAGCCAAACGGCTGGCGCCGTGCTTGGTGCGAACAAAAACCAGAACCTGTTTCAGATCCTGCGACTTGATCAGGTAGGTTAAGAGCTCTCGTTTACGGGTTCGCGATACGGGATAGACTACATGCGTGATGAGTTCAGCTATCGAATTTTGCCTTGCCACTTCGATCAGTACCGGATCTTTTAGCAGGGTGTTCGCAAGTTTCTTGATTTCCCCGGAGAATGTGGCCGAGAACATGAGGCTCTGACGCTGTGGCGGCAATAGGGTGAGGATACGCTTGATATCCGGCAGAAAACCCATATCCAGCATCCGGTCGGCTTCGTCCAGTATGAGAATTTCAAGTTTGGAGAGCGTTAAGGTTTTTTGCTGTATGTGATCGATGAGGCGTCCCGGCGTTGCCACCAGAATCTCGACTCCAGCACGTAATGCTTTTATTTGCGGATCGATGTCGACTCCGCCATAAATCGCGCTGCACCTGAGCGGAAGGTATTTGCCGTAGGCCTTTACGCTCTCGTATACCTGGACCGCCAGTTCGCGTGTAGGCACGAGTATAAGGGCGCGGATAGGATGCCGGGCGGGGGACGCGCTGGTGCTGGCGCCGGGCTGCAGGCGGTGCAGCATCGGCAAGGTAAAACCTGCCGTCTTGCCGGTACCTGTTTGCGCACCACCCATTATGTCCTTGCCTGCAAGGATGGGCGGAATCGCCTGAGTCTGGATCGGAGTGGGTTCTGTATAACCTTGATCTGCGATCGCGCGAATGATTTCAGCGGAAAGATTGAGTTGAGCGAATGACATATATATTACGTTTGAATCGCCCAACGTTGACGGTTGGAGCGGTTCAAACAGAACAGTTTATAAATAGGAAAATTGTGGAGGACAAGGGCTGAAAATAAATGTGTGCGGCGTTTTGTGCGTAAACGGGTCATTGATTAATTGTTATTGTTAGACTGTCAGCAAGATGTAAAATTCATTCAGTCATTTCTCACGCCTTGCTCAGCGTTTTTTGGCTTCCCTGCCTTAACCCAGTCCGTGCCTTTTTTTAGCGTCTTTAATAACACAGGTGCGGACCCAATGGCGACCGCGTCAACAAGGCAATACCATGCAGCGACACCGCTCGGCGGATTCCCTTGTGTCAACTGGAAGATCGGTTCAAGCGTCGCCCATTTCCAGGTCCCCGCGGCGGTACCAATCAGCTCCAACCAGGTGGTAATAAAAAAGGCAGCCAGGTAAACCATGGGGGAGCGGCCCTTGAACAGGTAAATCAGAAAAACACAAAACAGCAGCGCCCCAACCTGGTCGCCTTGCTCAGGATATCCGCTGATTCCCCACAGTGACCACGCTCCGCATGTCGCGATTACAAAGGCTGCTATCTTTCGGGCATGCAGCAGAAAAAGACCGGACCGGGCGAGGGCGACGGCGGTCAGATAAACCATTCCATGACCGGGCGGAACGTACGCCGGTACGTTCCCGAATCGATAAGTATAGCCACCCATGTAGATGGAAGCGAAGTGCTCCCCCAACGTAGCAAATGCCACGGCCACGATAACTTGCATCCTGACTTCCTTGTTCTCGCCCAGTAGCAACCCGAACAGAAATGACCACGCGATGAGACCCATGGTATTTTGCTGCTCTAGGCTGCCATTTGCGTCGAGGTTAAGGCTGATCGCGACGCAAGTGAATGTCAGGGTCGCGATGAAGTAGTCACGAATTCGATGAACACCGGACGTATTTGGTTGGGGAAAGTGACGCAGCATTATCTTCTATGCGCTACTACTTGTAAGAAACGCTCAGTATACTGCCATTTGAGCGAAGACGGAGATCGGGAATCTACGCGTAAAACCCCGCTTGAAAATGATGGTCGAAATTCAGTGCGACAGGCTTAAATAATTGAAACCGCTGGCCCCTCGAAAGGAGCAGCCAGCGGTTTGGTTGAAGTAACAGGAAACGCCGCAGAAGCGATACGATGCAAGAGGATAGATCGCGCTACTCCTCATCCTCGTCATCGTCCTCATCCTTTTTCTCGGGTTTGAGGACCATCTTGCCCTGCTTTTTGCTCTCGTTGAGGTCGGTCTCCGGGGCTTCCTTGTGCACCAGGTTCTGATGGCAGTCGATGCAGGTGGCGCCCTCGGTTTCCATCTTCTTGTGCGCAGCCTTGGCATCAGCTCCCGGGGGCTGGGGATTCTTGTGACATTCCCGGCAGGTGTTGCTGTCCCATTTCTTCAGGTTCATGCGCGCATCGTGCGCCATGATCAGCCTGCGCTCGTTGAATTTCTCCAGCGTGGAATAGTCGTTGGCAAATTCCAGGTACAGCTCGCGCGCACCGTCGACCACGTGCGTGGCCACGGCCAGGTGGAAGTTCTTGAAGCCCTGCGGGATGTGACAGTCCTTGCAGCCGGGGTTGGCGCCCAGTGCCCCATAGTGCGATGAATTCTTCAACTCATCATGAGGATAGGTCATGGAATGACAGCTGGTGCAGAATTCAGTGGTGGAGACGGCGGCCTCGCCGCCGAATACCACCGCCACCATCACAATCCCCAGCAGCGCGCCTGTGAGCAGGGAGCCGCCTGCCTTGATTCCCATCAGTCGTCTACCTCGGTCTTCTTGCCAACCTTGGCCTTGGACTGGAAGTCGTCATGGTACTTGAACTTGGGATCTCCCTCGAAGACGCCGTCCAGTTTGTAGTGCTCGTGCATGGCCTTGACGTCCTTTACGTATTTGTCAAAGTTGAAGGTGTATTTCTTGTCCACACCCGGGTGATAGGGGGTGTAGGGCTTCTTGACACCCTTCCAGGGCGAGCCTTCATAGTTCATGTGGCAGGCATTGCAGCTCTCTTCAAAGGCAAAGTCCTGTCCGGCATCGGCCAGCGATGAGCGCGGGGCGGTCTTCTTCGATTTCTCATAGGCCGCACCCGATTTGCGGTGCATGCCCCGGTACTTCGATCCCGGTCCATGGCACGATTCGCAGCCCACGCCGGTCAGGAACTTGTTGGGGTCATCAACCGTGTAGCCGCCTTCCTTGCCCCAGCCGTCAACATGGCAGCCTACGCAATCCTTGTCCTTGGTGTAATCCTTTTTAGGATCGAGCTTGGCCTTTTTCTTGGCCTCCTCCTTGGTGCCGGGCTTTAACGATTCCATGGCCTTGGCGTGCGCCGTGTCTCCCCAGGATTCAGCCTGGCTCTTGTGACAGGAACTGCATTTCTTGCGGCCCTCAAACGATTGCGCGGCCGCACTCCCGGATATCACCGCAAACAGGGCTGCGGCGGCAAGTGCGAATGTCATGCGATGGCTCATGATCTCTCCTTTTTTTCTTTCGAAGACAATTGTATCCGTTGGGTTTTATGAATCTTCTATTTTGACCATAACTGTATCTCCGGTTTATGCAAACGGGTAGCACCAGTACCATGACTCTTTCTGGTACCACTGGTACCGGCACTGCGGACCTTGGCAGTATCAGTACTCTACATTATAGGCGCTTACGGCCGTTGCATGGTCACGCTTCGAAGCGTTGCCTGAGACCCCCCGCAGCGGGGATCAGGCAGCGGAGAGGACGCCCAGACCGCGTTGCGGTCTGGCGTCTCATGTTTCTTTTAAATAAACCCGTCGCCTTCCATTACGCAGGAGCACGGCGGGAGATCAGGTGCCCTCGGCAGGAGCGGGGGCGGGAACCGGGGCAGGGGTTGAGGCAGGGGCAGGAGCAGCAGCAGGAGCAGCGGATGGGATCTGGTAGACCCAGTAGCCGCCCTGCTGGTAGATGAGCTGCACGGGTTTCAGGTCAAGCGGGGTGGAATTGGTGAAGGGGAGCATCTGGGCAATCAGGCTGTTGCTGTTCTTGTCCGTGCGCAGGAAGTAGCCCCGCACCATCTTGTCGGAGATCGATTGCAGGGTGTAGGTGGTGAAGTTGTTTTCCTGCATCCAGTTCTTGAGATAGCCGATCAGGCCGTGCATGTTGCCTTCCATGGGGAAGTTCTTGTAGGTGATGTCAAACTGGTCGGGCCGCATCAGCCCGAGCTTGTACAGGTCGGTGACGTGGAGCGCAATATAGGCTTCGCGCCCGCCTGCAAGTTCGCGCAGGATGGCAGCGCCCTGCTCGGGCTCTGCAAGGAGGGCGTCGGTGAAGCGCTCGAATTTGCGCCGCTCTTCCTCGGTTGCGGGTGCGCCCCAGAACTGGTCTTCGTATTTGCGGATGGATTCTTCACGGTTGCGCCAGGGGGTGGGAATGATCAGGGGCTGCCCCACATGGGTGGTGAAGAGGGTGTCGCGCCCGGCCAGGAGCTTGATCTGGCGCGAGGTGTCCCACCAGCCGAGGATCAGTGCGTCCTTGGCTGCGTATTTGTCGATGGCGGCAGCCAGGGTGGTCAGTTCACCGAGTTTGCCGTCAACGGAGGCAACGAGTTCGCTGGTGTGGTTCTCCCAGTCGATGCGCACGGGCGGTGTCTGGCCGCGCCGGGCGGTGTGGCCAGAGGCCAGGGGCTTTTCGATCTCCTCGGCAAAGACTTCGTATTTGGCGATGGTGAGATCGGGCCAGGGTTCAAGTCCGAGCTTGCTGAATTTGTCCACGCTGCCTTCTTCCACCAGCTGGTAGCGGTAGGGTGCGGGGCCGGGGTTGAACCAGAGCCAGGCAAACCAGGCGAGCAAAAGAATTCCTCCCGCCACCAGGAGGATGCCCAGTGAGGGGAGGAGTCGGTTGTTGCGCCGCGCCGGGGTGAGGGCGCGGCTGGTAGTTGCAGATGTCAAGCTGGATTAGCGCTCGCTTCTTTCGCGCCGGCGCCAGCCTGCCAGCGCCAGGGTGCCCGCAAGCAGCATGCCGCCGCCAAGACCGCCCAGGGAGATCTTGTCATCCTTGCTGTTCAAGTCCAGAAGACCCGCACGGCGACCCGATTCCATCTTGGCTACCCGGGCCTGCAGGGCTGCCATTTCGCGTATCTTGGTGTTCTCGTCCATGATTTCGACGTAGGCGCGGTTCATGGGACCCCAGCCTTCGGTATAGGTCCAGCCGCCCGGGTTGACGTGCGCCAGTCCTACGTGAAGCTTGGGCAGGTCGTTCTCTCCCATTTCCAGCGCTTTCAGTTCGATGGCCGCAGGGTTGTTGTCCTTGGACCAGTAGAGCTGAGTGAAGCCGGCAAACATTTCTTTGTCAGGCGGCAGCGGCAACGGACGGTTGGTCTTCTGTCCGGTCAGCATGCCTTCCTTGTAGAGCTTCTCGGCGACTTCGTGCGCTTCCTTGTATTTGGCTAGGCCGTGCAAGGTGCCTTTGTCCATGAATTCAAGATAGGAGCGGGCAAAGCGCTCGGAATGGCAGGAGGTGCAGGTCTTGACCCAGGAGTCAAGGCGCGCTTCCGACCATTCGCTGGTGATGTTCTCGGCGATGCCAGGAACAGCCGGGTAGTTGGCCCAGCGGATCTTGCGAACCACGTTGTGGCTGTATTTGCCTTCGTATTCAAAGTGGCAGCCAGCACAGGTCGGGGCAGTCTGACCGCCTTTGCTGTAGGCGTCCTTCAGCGGTGCACTCCAGTTCCACTTGTCGCCCATCATCGAGACGATCTTGCCGTGCTTGCTCATGGAGTAGGCTTCCCAGTTGTTGTGGTCAACCCCGCTGTGGCAGGTGGCACAAGCTTCCGGTTTGCGTGATTCGGCCGCTGAGAATTCGTGACGGGTGTGGCAGGAGTCGCACTTGTTCTGGTTGGTGTGGCACATGCTGCAGCCTTCGGCTATCTCACGCTGGGGCATGGCGGCAAACACGGCAACTTCTACGTTGGCTTTCCAATCCAGTGCGTGCGAGGGACGTCCCTGCGGCCATTGGTTGTTCGGCCAGATCAAGGTGTCGCGCTCGGATTCGCGTTCGGCAAATTCGGCCAGGTGACACACGCCGCATACGTCCGCCGTGGGCATGCGCAGGTCTTTCATGTGGTCGGCCTTGCCCTTGGCGTTGATGTCAACGTGGCAGTCGATGCAGCCTACTTCCTTGAGCTTCTCGTTGGCGCCCAGCCGGTTCATCGAGCGAAGGTTCTTCTCGACTTCTTCCAGCTTGGCTTTCTTGTAGAAGGTGGGGTCTTCAGGCTTTAAGTTCCTGACCTTGTCCAGATTGGCGTGCGTGCTCTTCTTCCAGGCGCTCACCCATACCGGCGATTCGTCTGTGTGGCATTTGACGCATTCGTCCCGACCCGCCACTTCTTTCATGGAGGTCGGCGGCTTGTAGAACGAGGCCGGGTCAAAATACATGCTCATCGGAATCGGCTCCCAGTATTTGGCAAGGGTCCCGCGTCCAGCACCTTGCGCAGGATCCTTGTAGCGCTTGACCAGCGCTTCATGCAATTCCTTGGGCGAGGCCGATTGCTCCAGATTCAGCGCTTTGTATGTCTCTTTGGGTACGCTGGGAAAGTTAGCCCATGCAGTCGCGCTCAACAGCGCTCCACATGCCAGCGTAACCACCCTCAGCCAAGGCTTCGATGCCATCTCTTCTCTCCTATCTTCCGTAGTAATTTTTTTTGCTTAAACTTACCGCGCCGCCCCTGATCTTATTGATCTTATTATTACCGGCACGCGGTCCATCCCTATTTCAATCCGGTCCGCCCAATAAATCCCCCAAGGCAAATCCCAGCCTACTCTAAAACGCCGCATAGCCTAACCCGCATCCCCCTGTTGTGTCAAGAAAATTACAGGAGAATTAGACAGGCCATCGTCCTCTATGCAAACGCTAAAACCTCGTCCACATGGCCGTTTGAGGCGGCTTCTGTAGAAAAAAGCGGCTTCAACTTTCGTTGAAGCCGCTTTTCATTTTTGGAGCTTAAGCTTTGCTGTTAGTGATCCATTGCCGGGGTTGAATTCTCGTTTGGTTTCTTGAGTTGTATCATGAGATCGTCGTCCCATTTACCCTCGACATTCATGTGCGCTGCCGCACCCAGTAATACCGCCTCGATCAGGTTGTGGCTGAGGTACACGTACAGGCCGGGTTGCTTGAATTCATACAACGCCGCCACTGCAGAACCGCCGGGAACGAACCAGGTTTCCTGATTGGTAATCGGTATATCGGCAAATGAGCCGCCAACCCATACCAGGTCGCCATGGCCACCAATCAGGTGAGGCCTGGAATCGCGGTTGGCCTGGGCGTGAACGAACAGCACTTTCTCGCCCACTTTGGCCTTGAGCGCATTATCCCCGGTCAGAGCACCCACTGCGCCATTGAAGACGACATGGGTCGGGATAAGTCCCTTGGACAGTTCAAGCATCTCATGCATGCCTTCGGCAGGAGAGCCATAGGTCTTGAATTTGCCATCCGCACCCTTGGGCAGGTAGAGGTCCTGCTCGCCGACGTAGTAGACGCGGTCATAGCGCACAGGCTTGCCCTTGGCATCCTTCAGGCCATCGCGCGGCAATACCATGATGGCTCCATTCATGCCGGAGATGACGTGAAACGGGATCATGGTGCCGCCAGGGGCGCAGTGATAGACAAATACCCCAGGCTTGGTGGCTTTCCAGCGCACTACCACATCTTCACCCGGTGCAACCAGGGTCAGGCCAGCGCTGCCCAAGGCGCCAGTGGAGGCGTGAAAGTCCACATTGTGCGACATGCTGCTGGTCTTGGGGTTGACCAGCGTCAGTTCAACATAGTCATCCTGATGCACGACAATCAGCGGGCCCGGAACGGTACCGTTGAACGTCAGCGCCCACATCTTGGTGCCATCCGGTGCAACATCCACCAACTTCTCGATGGTCTCCATGCGGATCTTGACTACCTTCGGTCCACCCTTGGCCACCTGGTCGTGCTTGGGCGCAAAGGGCGGCGCCACCAGTTCCTGGGTTACCACCGGTAATTTGGAAACGTTGGTCGCCGCTATGGCCGGGACAGCGCTCATACACAGCAATCCCAAACCGACAACCCCTTGAACAACTTTGTCCATGTCTTCCCTCCATATATTGTTTATCACCGCGCATCATCCTGTGCGCCATTCCATCTGCCGTTCAATCCTGACTGCTCACCCTTTTCTGAAGAGCATCTCTAAAAATTCAAACCCCGCAGGCGCAAAAGCGCCTGCGGACGCATCGCGCCCGCTAAGACGCCATCATCCCGCAAAAAGGCTGAGGCAATATATATTCACGGGGGGAGAAAAACATTTTTCTGAACGACAACGAGGTATGCGCGAATTTCGAATTTTTAGAGATGCCCTTAAGAGCGAAGGCCCGGCAACTATACAGCTTTACAATTTACATGTCCATGGAGAAAGTTACCGAAATAGCATTGATGTGAAAAGGGTTTTTCAAGGCGGTAAACCTTCTGTCATGAATATTCGGCATGGCGGCGCGTGCCGTAAATTCGACCTGAGGCCCCTTGCCAATGCCTAATCGGATGTCTAACGGATGCTAAGCTGGCTTGATGCATCATCCACGGGCGCCATTTATATAAGCGGCAGTAAGTTCATGGGCGGGTGATTCAAATATCTGCCTGCAATGTCCAAATTCAACCAGCTGTCCCGCATGCTCCCTGATCCAGAAGAATGCCGCATAGTTTGCGATACGGCGAGCCTGCGCCAGGTTATGCGTCACAATAACGATGGTGTAGCGCCCGCGTAAGCGCTCGATGAGATCTTCCACGACACCGGAGGCGATCGGGTCCAAGGCGCTGCATGGCTCATCCATGAGCAGAATCTGGGGATTTAATGCGAGTGCGCGCGCAATGCAAAGGCGTTGCTGCTGTCCACCTGACAGGCTGAGCGCGGAAGTATGCAGCCGGTCGTGCACCTCTTCCCACAACCCGACATCCTGCAAGACGCGCTGTATGATGGCATCCGCTTCGCCGCGCCGGGTAATGCCATGTTCGCGCAAAGGCAACTCGATATTGCGATGGATTGAGAGCGGGAAAGGCGCGGGCTTCTGGAAGACCATGCCGATCTTCCGCCGTAGCACGCGCAAATCGCACGCAGGATCATGGATATCGCAATTATCAATGCGAATACGGCCTGTGATCCGGCAACCGGGGATCAGATCGGTGAGCCGGTTGAGCGAGGACAGGAAACTGGTTTTCCCACACCCGGAAGGACCGATCAGAGCAGTAATGCATCCGCGATAGATATTCAGGGAGAGGCTCTCCAATGCGGTCCTCGCCCCATAGCTAAGAGAGAAGTTCTCCACCTCGATTACGGGCTGAGGTTCGCAACATGCCGGACCCAACTGCATGGGTCCGAGGGTATACGCGTCGTCCTGGCCGATGAAGTGCCCCGACGCCGTTGTGCTGGATCGGCGTTTTATGTTCATTCCGGTGCTATCTTTCCTCGTTGCCAGCCTGCTGCCAGCTTCATCGCAAGGAGGTTGATGAGCAGCAGCGCAGCGATCAGCACCAGTGCAGAGGCATGAGCGGGCGCGTCCCCGCCGGGAACATTCATTGATAAATCGAAGATATGCACTGCCAGCGTACGCCCGGAATCGAGCAGGGACCCGGGCATGCGGTCGACATATCCGCTGGTAAATAATAAAGCCGCGGTTTCTGCCATGGCGCGGCCGATCCCCAGCAGCAACCCGGCTACCAGCGCAGGAGCCGCGGCGGGTAGCAACACATGATACAAGGTTCCTGCACGCGACATGCCCAACGCCACGGCTGATGAACGGTAGGTGTCCGGGACGGCACGCAAACCCGCCTCGGCGGTGCTGACAAGAATGGGCAGTAGCATGCAGGCCAGGGTCAGCCCTCCGGACAAAATGGAAAACCCGAGACCGAGATAGATGCTAAAAAAAATATTGCCGAACAGGCCAAAGACGATGGAGGGTACTGCGGCAAGAATCTGCAGACTGTAGCGCACTGTGTAGCCGAAGCGGCTGCGAGCCGATAGATATTCGGCAAGCATGACAGCCGCAGCCCAGCCTAGCGGTAGAGCCACAACCAAAGCGGTCAGGAGGACCAGGGTGGTGGAGACCAGGATGGAGTTGATGCCGCCGCCTCGCCCGGCGTTCTGCGGGGGGTCCATGATGAAGCTCCAGGAAAGATGTTCAATCCCACCGCGCACAAGATCGCTGAGTATCCACAGAAATACGCCGCTGACCAGAAAAGCGACAGCATATACGGTCCATCCCGCCATCCGGTCCCGCCGATCATTGCCGCGCGGCACAGCCGTTGCCCAGGCTGTTTCAGCTTGTCCCATGCCAGCTCCTTCCCAGCCGCGCTGCGGCGCTCCATAGCGTGATCACCAGCACCATGAGCGCCAAGCCCGACACGAACAAAGCAGCTCTGTGGTCGCTTACGGCGTATGGCATTTCCAATGCAATATTAGCGGCGAGCGTTCGTACCGGGTCGTACACGCTGGACGCGTGCTGCACTACATTCCCCGTTACCATCAACACAGCCATGGTTTCCCCGATGGCACGTCCGGCCGCAAGGATAACGCCCGCAGTGATGCCCATCCTCGCCGTTGGCAGAGCCACGCCGCGAATGATGCCCCAACGCGACATGCCCAGCGCGGCCGCGCCGCGCAGGTATTCATCGGGCACAGCCAGCAGCGCCGCGTGCGCCGTAAGCGCGATGGTGGGTAGAATCATTAACGTCAGCACCAGGATCCCCGCCAGCAAACTGGCGCCCGGGGGGTGCAATTGATTAATCAGCGGCACCAGGGTGGTCAATCCCCAGAAGCCATAGACCACTGAGGGAACGCCCGCGAGCAATTCGACCAGACGCCGGTAAATGCCGGCGACTTGGGGCGGCGCGTAGTACGCGACAAATAACGCAGAGGCTATGCCAAGTGGCGTCGCCAGCAATAACGCCCCTCCTGCGGCGTAAAGCGTGCCCGACAGCATAGGCGCGAGGTTATATGCCCTTTCGGTGGGCTGCCACGAGGGGTCAGTGACAAAGCGCACCGGCTGGATGTCCCTGAGAAGAGACGAGGACTCGGCCAGAAGGAAGAAAAGGATCAGCAGCACCAAGCCGGCCGCGATACCGGAGGCTATTCGCAGCAGCCAGAGAAACAGCGCGTCAATCGACGGTGACGGGAACGAAATATTGGGCTTCGACCAGGTCATGAACCTCCATGGAACGTGCGAAATCGATGAACTCCCGGGCCAGCCCTCCCGGCACAGCCCGTGTTACCAGATTCAGCGGCCGCGATAGCGGAAAAGTACCATTACGGACATTCGCCACCGTAGCAGCGACACCATCGAGCGGCAACAGCTTGATTGGCGTCCCATGCTTTGCTTCGTATGCGGCAGCGCCTATTGAAACGTAGCCGATTGCATTCCGGTTGCCCGCAACAGTTTTTATCCCCTGGGAGTTGTCGCCGATGATTACATGCGGCTTAACTTCGCTGTTCTTTAGATTAAGATAGTTCAAAAACAGCTCAAGCGTGGAACGTCCCTCGGCTTTGTTGACCACGGTAATAGGCGAATTCACCCCTCCCACTTCCTTCCAGTTCACAATTTTTCCGGTATAAATATCGATAAGCTGGCGCCGATTTAACACTACGGCGGGGTTGCTGGCGTGCACAATAACTGCAACCCCATCCAACGCGATAGTGTGGGTGCGCAAACCCCGCTCTTCCGGCTTCAGGTCGCGCGATACCATGCCGATGTCGGCAGTCCCATTGCGGACATCGTTAATCCCCCGCGAAGAACCACCGGTCTGCACATCTATTCGTGTTCCAGGATGCCGTGATTCGAACCGCCGAGCGATCTCCCCAGCTAAGGGCGCTATTGTGCTGGCACCTGTCAACACCAGTTTTTGTGCTGCAGTGTTCCCCACTGGGCTCCACCAAAGTCCCGCGATAAACATTACTGCGCTCGCCATTGCAAGTTTCATGTCCCTTTCCCCCTATCCTCGCCGCCAGGCGTGGTATTTTTCCACCCAATCAAGCAACCGGCCGGGCACATGCTCGCGCCTCCACTGTCCCGCAGCATACTTGTTCGCCTCGGACCAGGTCGGGTATGTATGAATCGTCCCAAGGATCTTGTTGAGGCCAAGGCCCTGTTTCATGGCGAGAACGAATTCCGCCAGCAGATCGCTGGCCCGTTCACCGACAATGGTGACCCCCAGAATGCGATCGCTGCCCGGCGGGGTAAGAACTTTCACAAACCCGTACGCCGCTTCATCCGTGATGGCGCGGTCGAGTTCTTTCAGGCTGTAGCGTGTTACCTCACATTTGATATCGCGTTTGCCGGCTTCCGCCTCAGATAATCCGACCCGCGCGAGCTCCGGGTGGGTAAATGTGGTCCATGGAATGACCGAGTAGTCCACCTTGAAGCGTTTCACGCCGCCAAATAAAGCGTTTACAGACGCGTACCATCCCTGGTGCCCCGCAACGTGGGTAAACTGATAAGGCCCGGCCACATCGCCGCAGGCATAGATGTTGGGATAAAGCGTCTGCAACCACGCATCGGTCTCGACGTTACCCTTCTTTGAAACCGGAATTCCCAACTCTTCCAGACCGAACCCTTTGGTATAAGCCATTCTTCCTACTGCGCACAGCATGGCATCAAAAGGTAGCGTTTTTTCAGTTCCATCCTGCTGACGCACGATCAATTGCTGTTCCCCTGCTTCGTATTCGCAACGAATAGCATCAGTTTGGGTTAACAAACGGACACCGTCGGCGCGCAATGCCGCTTCAATCAGCGCAACAGCATCCGCGTCCTCTCGCGTCAGCAAATCGTGATTGGCTACCAGCATCACCTCACAATCCAGGAGAGCGAATGCCTGTGCCAATTCACAGCCAATAGGACCGCCGCCTAACACAATCAGCCGTTCGGGACGCTCTGTGAGAGACCAGATTGTGTCTGATGTATAGTAGCGCGCGCGCTCCAAGCCCGGGATGGATGGGATGATGGGGCGGGAGCCGGTAGCCAGGACAATCGCGCGGGTTGTGATGGATCGACCGTTGACCTCTACCGTCCACGGAGAGGTAATGCGCGCCCTGCCGGCGATGACCTCCACCCCTAGTTCGGTGTAGCGCTGGGCGGAGTCGTGGGGTTCGACCGTTTGTATGACTCGGCGCACACGAGCCAATATGTCAGCGAAACTGTATTCGACGGTTGCGTGCGCGATGCCCAACTCGTTAGCGTGTCGGGCGTGCCGCAGGAACGCAGCAGACCGGATCAGTGCCTTGGAAGGGACACAACCAAAATTAAGACAATCTCCGCCCATCTTGTTTGCTTCAATAAGTGTCACCTTTGCGCGCGTAGCGGCTGCGACATAGGACGTTACCAGGCCGGCGGCCCCCGCGCCGATGACGACGAGATTACGCTCGAATCGCGTTGGCTTGGCCCACTTTTTGGCTCCCATTCTGCTCATCCTCACACGTCCGATACCCCACCGCGCCAGCCAGGGAAATACGGCCAGCAACGCGAGGGAACCGATCAGCCCGGGAGAAAGGAGCCCCGAAAGACTGGTAAGCGAACCCAGCTGGGTTCCGGCATTAACATAAACCGCGGTGCCCGCCATCATGCCCAACAGGCTGACCCAAAAGAAAGTGCGGGTTCGGATGGCCGTCAGTCCCATTAGCAGATTAATCATGAAGAAGGGAAAGATAGGCATCAGGCGCAACGTGAAGAGATAAAATGCGCCGTCCCGCTTGATGCCTTCGTCGATCACCGCCATGCGCCCACCGAAGCGCTTCTGGACCGCATCGCGAAACACGTACCGGGCGACCCAGAACGCGAGCGTCGCCCCAATACTCGCGGAAATGACCGCTACCGGGATCCCGACCAACAACCCGAAAATCGCGCCGCCCGCCAGAGTCATTACCGCAGCTCCAGGCAGGGAAAGGGCAGCGATAAGGATATAGACGATCGCGTAAAATCCTATTATGCGCAATGGCTGCGCCCGATAGGCCTGCTGCAGTTCATCGCGACTGTTCTTGAGGGTTTCGAGGGTAATGAAACGCTGGAGATCAAAAGCAAAAAACAATCCGCCCAGCAATACCAGCACTAAGAGCAACCACCAGCGTTTCATCCCGAGCGCCTTTAAAGAACAATCTTCGCTGAGAAGGGGGTCTGACGGGCCGCGCCTTAATCAACATTCCGCTTCATTTCGCTGCACGACGCGCCGTATTTAAAACAACTAAAGCATCGATGATGCTTCATGCTTACAGGCATTTGCAGGGCTTCGGTCAGCGTTTGCGCAAGAACGTAATCGGGGTCGTCATCCACTAGCGTACACGCGTAAACATACATGCTGCCGTCCCTTTTGACCACCATCTTGCTGAAGGAACACATGAACGACCGTCTTGTCTCTTGAGTATGGAATTCGGTCATGCAGCGTCCTGTAATCTCCGGCACTGCCACCTGCGTCTCCGGGGGATGAAATTCCGGAAACTCGACCAGCGTCAACTGCTCGGGTAACCCCGCGGAGCGAAAAACCTCGGCAAAGCCACCTGCCACCACATCCCCTGCCATGTCGGGCAGCTTTTGGTGCGCCACGGAAACATGAAAACCCATGCCGTGGAGCTCGCGCAAACCTTTCACCGCCTGGGCAAACATGCCTTCTCCACGGGCTGCGTCGTGGCGTGCGGGATCCGCATAGTCGAGGCTTACGCGGAAATGCAGTTCGTCTGAATGGTTGCGTAACGGTTTTAAGTGCTTGAGGCGTTTTATCAATGGCTCAGTCGCGTTCGTCAGCACCAGGCAGGGGCGGTGCCGCAATGCATAATCCAGGATGCGTATGATGTCCTTATTGACGAAAGGCTCCCCGCCGGTGAAGGAAAACTGCTTGACACCCAGGCTGAGCGCTTCATCGATATAGGGAGTCGCGTCCTCAAAACGCAACAGTTGCAAGCGATCGTCGCCCGGCTTCGAGCCTTCCAGGCAGAAAGGGCAGGACAAGTTGCAGGCCGTGCCGGTGTGAAACCAGAGTTCGTCCAGCGCATGCGCTTGGATAACGCCACGCGGTTCGCCGCTCCGGGTTAGCAACCAGTCTTGGGAACGGGCAGATGCCGCCGCTTCATGCCCTGGCCGCATGCCCATGCCTAGCAGCATCCACCGGCAAGCCCCGCCCCGGCACTATCGCCATCATCATATGGGAGCCCCACGCCGCAGCCGGGAAAAATACCGTAGTGCCGCTCGAAGCTGCCATAGAACTCGAAATGCGAGGCGAACCGGGTGTCGTGCAGCATGCGCCACGTGTTGCCGCAGACAGGAAAATGCTTTCCGGTTTCGAAGCGGTGATGCTTGTCGAGCACGAACACATGGGGGTGATAAGGTATGGTGCCGCGATAGACTACGGCTTGGCCATAGTCTTCGCATGCCGGCTCCAGATTGTCCAGCTTGAATAAGCGGTAAGTCGCGGAGTAAAAACGCATGTTGCCAGTGCGGCCAGCCAGCTCTGCGTTGCGCAGGACAATCCTGCGATCCTCTATCAAACGCGGGTCGTCAAACCCGTGCTTCAGCGAAAGGTTGATGAAATCGTTCCAGTACAGCGCGCCGCTTAGACACTCGCCATATAGAACGGGATCGGCGGCGAGTGTTGCCGGCACCCGCCGGTCAGTATAAATATCGGAAAAGTAGAGTTCACCGCCGGGCTTCAGCACCCGCCACGCCTCGCGCAGGACCGCTCCCTTGTCGGGTGCGAGGTTGAGCACGCAATTCGACACGATCACATCCACACTCGCATCAGGCAGTTTAAGCTCGGACAGGCGCTCGATGTAACCGTGCAGAAAACACACATTGCTGCTGCCATAACCGAACGCTTTACGGTGGTATTCCTCGTGGCGGCGCGCGACTGCCAATTGCTCTTCAGTCATATCAACCCCGATCACCTGCCCATTTTCTCCTACCAGTTTCGACAACACGTACACGTCGCGTCCGGCGCCGCACCCAAGATCGAGCACTGTCAGATCTTCAAGCAGTTCGGGCAGCACCAGCCCACACCCGTAGTAGCGCGCGAGCACCTCGCTGTGTACCTGGGCAAGTATCGGCTTCACATATTCGGGCAGGTCATCCCCGGTTGTGCAAGCATTGGTCTGAAGATCAAGCGACGAGCTTAAGGTTGCTCCGTAGTATTGCTGGACAATGTCATGCATGAATCTGCCTCCTAAAATCAGTTCGTTTTGGAGCGGTAGCGTGCGGCCAGCCTATCAGGCGAAGCGCCCCAAGCAAAAGCAAGCGCAAGATTGCGATTGATCCAGGTGCGGCGCCACCAGCCATCGCGGTGCCAGCGGCGGGGGTCCACGAGGATCGCTTCTTGTAACGGAACAAAGCCCCCCAGCCGGCGCAGTCCGTTTATCAAGGCGACTTCCTCGAACAGGGGCCAGGGCGAATGACCGCCTGCCTCCCAATATGCATTCCGCCGCATGAATAAACCCTGATCGCCATAAGGAACCCCGAACCGGCAACGCATGGCAATAGCCGGTTCCAGCAGCAGGGCAGGCCAAGCGCGAGGAAGATCGAAACGAAAGCGAAAATAGCCGCCGACCGCGCCTTGGTCGAGTGCCAACCGCATCGCGCTCAACGGGTCGGGACATAACCGGGTGTCGGCATGCAGGAACCATAACGCGTCCCCTTTTGCTAGCGCGGCGCCCGCGCGTAGTTGTTGCCCACGGCAAGGTTCGGCCGCCAGCCACTGCGCTCCATATTGCTGGCACACTCTTCCGCATGCCGGATTTCCCGCGCCGTCGACGACGATGATTTCAGGTGATGAGTCTGGCAACTGCCGCAACTGGCCGAGCAGATCCGCCAGCTTGTCCTCATCTTGGTAGCAGGGAATAATGACGCTAAACCTGGACATCGCCCGGTTCTCCCATGCTGACAATATCACAAGTCAACTGATACAACGCACGTCGCGCCGGCCGATGGTCGGCTTTCAATGCGGTTAGTAGACGAAAGACATCCTGCTCTTCATCCACGTCGAAACTTTGCGTGAGCATGGCAAGCGACTGTCCAGCCCCGCGGCAGCAGCCGGCCAGTGCCGAGCCCAGATGCGACGTGCTCCACGGCAAGGCGTCCAGCATGGGCCAACGCAGGCGGCTCCCCATTAGCACCACACCGCCATCGACGGCCGGCTTCAGAACAGTATCATGTTTTAGCAACGCCGCGCGGGCTGCGGAGTAGTCGGTGGCCGCAAGCACGGGTGCGTCACTGCCTATATAAATCAGGTGTGCGATCCCCCGATCGCGCAAAATATGATCGACAGCGTTCAGCCGTTGTCCCAGATTGCCGTCCGTTTGAGGCACGATATGAATTTTTGGCTGAAGCTGGGGTAATAAGGAGGCCGCCCAGGCATAATCGGAGGGGTGCGCAGGCGCGATGACCACCGGACCAGGCCAATCGCGGACGTCTTCCAATGCACAGGCGAGCAATGCCTCCGCAATACGCCTGGCCCCTTCCTGTCCCAGGCTCGCTGACAGCCGTTGCTTGCTGCTGCCGTATGCGGGACGCTTGCAAACAAGCACCAAAGTGGTTTCTGTCATGCCAGCGTCCCACCCGCGAACCTGAGAATCGAACGACGGATAACACTGTTACTCATGAGTATCCCGCTGGAATGCCCGATGACAAATCGAACTTCGCATAGCTTTGAGCAATGACGCTACTTTAGAGCGGTAGAATCTTTACATCATAGCCCGTATCTCACCGTCTGCCGCTCAATTTGCGCTGAACGCCGGGGCGAATTAAATCGCCGCGACTTGCTCACACAAATTCGCTTCCGTTCGGTTTTCGCCTTCCGGGCTTGGCGTACAAATCCATTCTCCTGCTGAATGACGGAACGAATCAAGCTCAAAGAAGGGAGAGCTACGGTGACGGGACTAGGGCGGATTATACGAAGGGCGGATTAGATATGACGACAGGGGAGTAAAATCAGGCTATTACAGGGGTACGAAGAGCTTTTCCGCAGAGACGAATCACCTTTGCCTGTACCATTGCTCCAGCATCATCAAAACCCAGACCATAGTGCCATGGTAACCGGCGTGCTCATCAAGATGGTGCCCGAGCAGCTTGTCGATGAAGTCGGCCCGGATAATATTACGTGACTTGAGACTGCTCAGGCTATCCGAAGCCAAACCCTGCAAACCTCGATGCTGTTGCAGCCAGACGCCAAAAGGCAAGCCGAAGCCGTGCTTTTGCTTCGCGATAATATCGTCGGGCAGAAATCCCCGAAGCGCTTCCTTAAAAAAATAACGTAGCTTCGTGCCGTTGAGCTTCAGATGAGGCTCCAACCGCAGCGAGAAAGCCACGATCTCGTCGCTGATCAGGGGAAATGCGACCTCCATCGCCGCCAACTCGCAAGCCTTTGCCACTTTGGGCAGGTCGTTATCAGCGAGCGTGAACTTGCGATCAAAAGCAAGCATGCGATTAATTAGGCTGGTGGCGTTGTTCTCGTGATAGACGTCGTCAAGCAGGGCAGCCGGGTTGCTGGGGTTAACGGTTCCAAGGAATTCACGCGTAAAAACTTCCGCAGCCCCGTACCGCTCCAGCAGGTTATATGTTTCTGTTCGCGCCGGCATCGGGATCGATGCTTGTTCAATATAACTCCGCGCCTTTTGTACCAGCGGTAACGCAGCCCCACCCGGCAGGCCAAAAATGAGCGGCTCAAGGATACCCTTGCGCATCAGGGAGGGGGCCTTTTCATAGAGCGAAAACAGGTGTTGTTTGGCGTAACGGGAATTGCCGCCGAACAGTTCGTCCCCGCCGTCACCCCCCAACATTCTGGCCAAGCCGTCAGCTTTAGCCATTTGGCCACAATAGAAAGCCGGTATGGCCGACGCATTCCCAAAAGGTTGATCGAAAACGGCTGCGACTTGCGGGATCGTGTTCACGATGTCATCGGGCGTAACGTAATACTCGTGATGACGGGTGGAAAAATGTCTGGCCGCGATTCGCGCATACTCCATTTCGTCATAACCCGACGCGTCAAAACCGATGGAGTAGGTGTGGGCTGGGCCGCCCGACACCTCTCCCAATATTCCGGCAATGGTCGAGCTGTCTGTGCCGCCGCTAAGGAAGGCTCCAACTTGCTGATCGCCTACCGCGTCGCGCACGCTGGAGCGCAGCAAGTTTAGAAATTCCTGCTGGAGCTCCTGAAAAGGGCGCTTCTCGTTTTCCACGAACTGCATTCGCCAATATTTGCGAATCTCGACATGGCCCTTTCGATAAAAGAGGTATTCGCCGGGCAAGAGGCGTTTCTGGTCCTGGTAAATAGTATCCGGACCCGGCACCATGTGAAAGTACACATAGTTGTATACGCTTTGAGGGGCGATTTCGGATCGGGATCGGGGATGTATATTAATTGCGTCCGCCGACGAGCCAAAGACCAGCCCGCCCCCATGCTCCTGGTAGGCTAGAGGGTTAATGCCCATCCGGTCTACCGCCAGAACGCCTTCCTGCGCGGCTTCATCCAGAATGCATAAGGAAAACACTCCTGTCAGACTCTCAAGGGCTTTTTCGCCTCGCTCACGCCACTCGCGCCCCAAGGTCCTTGCCACCCCTTCGGTGCGCGCAAGCTGGACTAAGCGCGGCTCGCGCAAGCGGGGCCGCCCCCATAACGCGACCAGAAGCCCATCCTGCTTATGAATATGTCTGCTATCGCTGCTTGCCGCAACTGCCACCGCGCTGTTTCCTTCAGCATCAGCCTCAACCTCGCTCGCATCAAACCGAGCCAGAGGGGCGGCCATTCGCTGCACGAGCTGCATATTTTCAATAACGGAGGCACTATGGCCTATCCAACCGCACAATCCGCTCAAAACAGTTCTCCCGTTTTTTTACATCATCCTGCTTTTGTCACTGGCTCTGCTGGCTACGAGCGGCATACTAGCCGGTAGGAAAGCCTATCGTCTAATGAATTGATGAAGTGTGACAGGAATTAAACCAGCACTTCAATAGGTGCGGGATGGCTGAGGAATGCCGTGGGGCTTGCAGTCAGGCCATAAGCGCCTGATTGAAAAACCACGATTAAATCGCCGGTTTCCGCTTTGCTCATCTCCATCCGATCCGCTAACAGATCCAGAGGCGTGCAAAGCGGCCCTACGACCGAGACCGTCTCTCTTACGCTATGTTGCGCCTTATTACCGACAATAACCGGGTAGTTCTTGCGGATCACCTGGCCAAAGTTACCGGATGCGGCAAGGTGGTGGTGCAAGCCCCCATTCGTAATGAGGAAGACCTGACCTCTGGACTCCTTGCGCTCCAGGACTCGACACACATAAATGCCAGCCTCCGCCACCATATACCGTCCGAGCTCAATCACGATACGGGCCTCAGGCAGATCCCGCTTCGCTTCTGGTATTAAGCGCTCAAGGTTGTCGCCTACTTTCGCCAAATCCAGCGGTTCATCACCGGGAAAATAAGGCACGCCAAAGCCGCCGCCTATATTCAGCAATCGAACTCCACTTGGAGCGTACCGGGCAAGCGCGACGCCAAGCTGCACCGTTTTTTCGTGGGCTTCCTCCAAGGCCGCCGCCTTGAGGTTCTGCGAACCGCTGAAGATGTGAAATCCTTCGAAATCCAGGTCAAGCTGCCCCATCCGATGAAGCATGGGTGGGACTCGCTCCGCATCCACACCGAACTGTTTTGCGCCGCCGCCCATTTTCATGCTCGAAGATTTTAGCTCAAAGTCGGGATTGACGCGAACCGCCACTGTGGGACGAATGCCAAGGTGTTGACCCAAAGTGGCAATGCGCTCCATTTCCTGCTCCGATTCCATATTCACGACTACACCGGCAGCGATAGCGCAGGAAAGCTCGGCGTCGGTCTTGCCCGGTCCGGCAAAACTGATGTGACCCGGCGGCATAGTCGTATCGAGTGCGACGTGCATCTCACCCGCTGACGCTACATCGATGCCATCGACCAGGCTAGCCATATGCTGCACTACAGCAGGCATCGGGTTGGCCTTCATCGCATAGTGCAGATGAATCTCAGCCGGCAGGTGTTGTCGCAGCAGGGCGACCCGTTCGGTAATCCGCTGTCTGTCATAGGCGTAAAAAGGAGTCTTACCTACGCGCTGGGCCAGCCGCGTTAGAGAAATACCGCCAATCTGCAAGCAATTGTCGCGGATCGGGAATTGATCCATTGAAGCGTGCTTTGGGCGAATATTACTCATGCACAGGCTCCACGAAAGCGTTCTCGAACTCCTGTGTGAGCAGTTTACGATCAATCTTACCGTTGGGGTTGCGTGGCAAGCTGCCTTCCCTTAACTCGACCCTGCTCGGCAGCATAAAGGCGGGGAGATGAACCTTGCACGCTGACAGCAATTCCTCCTGGTTAATATTGCGGCCTGACCGCGCTGTGACGATCAGGACGATAGCCTGTCCAAGCACCGGATGCGCGACGCCAATGGCGGCCGCTTCTCCCACGAGCTCCGTAGCATAGATAACCTCTTCGATCTCGGTGGGGCTAACCCGGTAACCGGATGTTTTGATCATCTCGTCCCGGCGACCGATGAAATACAGAAAGCCCTCTTCATCCATGCGCACGGTATCGCCAGACCAGACCGCCAATTCCTGGATGGGCAGGCCGGCCTGACGGGTGGGAACGGGCTTAAAACGCTCGGCAGTTTTTTCAGGGTCGTTCCAATATCCCATGGACACCAGTGCACCACGATGGACCAGTTCGCCCGGCTCTCCGGGCGCGCAAAGAGATCCGTCTTCACGCACAACCAGCACTTCGGCATTTGGAATGGCTTTGCCTATCGAGTCGGGACGCGCCACGACTTCTTCAGGTGGCAAGAAAGTCGAGCGAAACGCCTCAGTCAGCCCGTACATGAGATATATCGCGGTACTGGGAAGATTGTTCCGCAACAGATCCAGCGTCGCGCACGGCATTGCCCCGCCCGAGTTGGTGATATAACGCAAGGAAATATTGTCTGGCCAGGTCAATTGTGCCAGCTGAATCCACAAGGGAGGGACCGCCGCCAGACCCGTGATATTTTCCGCTTCCACGGCAGCAATAATATCCCTGGGCAGCAGATAGTTCATGAGTACGCCCGTTGCCCCGACATTAAATGCCGTGGTGAGCTGGCTGAGCCCATAGTCAAAACTGAGTGGCAGGACTGATAAAATTCGATCCTCCGCCCCATTTTTGAGGTATTGCGCCACGCTCGTCGCACCGGCAATCAGGTTGCGGTGGGACAGAACAACCCCTTTGGGCTTACCTGTGCTCCCCGAGGTGTAAAGAATCGCAGCCATATCGTCGTCGATACTACGGTGGCCGCCGGTCCCACTGCCCGCGATCAGCGCCTCGTTCCATGATAAGATATTCAAGTTGCCGGAAATATTGGATAAACCCTCGGCCGAACCGATGACCATCACCGTGTGCAAATCATGGCACTGCGCTAAAACGGGGAGTAGCAACTTCAAGCGGTCAGCCGAAGTGACCAGAATTCTTACGTTGCAGTCGCGCAGTATATAGGTCACCTGTTCCGCCTTCAGCAGCGGGTTGACCGGAACGAAAACCCCCCCCGCCGCCGTTGCGCCAAATAATGCGGCGACCGTCTCCAGGCGTTTCTCAAGATAGACCGCCACTCGCTCGCCGCGGTCGAGGCCCAAGGCCAGCATGGCCTTCGCGGCCGAGTCGACGTCCTTAGCCAAGTCGGCGTAGCTTACCCGGCTTTGGCGGTACACCAAGGCTTCCTTGTCCGGAAATTGGTTGGCAGAGTTTAAAACAAGCTCTTGTACGAGGTGTGCCATAACGTACATCTACTTTAAGAAAGTGTATGCCAGGTGTTTCATGCAAGGGCCGTTATTTTATCCCGTGACGATTCATCAGATCATAAATTGTGGGGCGGCTGACCCCGAGTAATTCAGCCGCCTTCACGACATTTCCGTTCACCCTGGCCAGCGCTTTCATCAGCGCATCGTACTCGGCCTTGTCGCGTATCTGACGAAGATTGATGGGTTCGGCCGGGCCCGAGGCCGCCTGCAGTCCAAGATCCTCGGAACTGATAATGGGCCCGTCCGCCATGATTACGGCGCGTTTGATGCAATTCTCCATCTCGCGGACATTGCCGGGCCAGGGATGACTCTCGATGGCGGCAAGTGCATCCTGACTAAAGCTGAGCGAGGCCCGTTTTTCGTGCGCGCAGAATTTATTCTTGAAGTGATGTGCAAGCAGTGCGGCATCACCCACCCGTTCTCTCAATGGCGGAATGGTGATCACGATTTCGCTGAGCCGATAATAGAGGTCTTCCCGAAAACGCCCTTCCCCGATCAGTTTCTTCAGATTCTGATGGGTGGCGCACACAATGCGGACATCGACCGGGATCTCCTTGCGGCCACCGACTCTTTCAATCACTCTTTCCTGCAAGAAACGGAGAAGTTTCGCCTGTAGCGCCATGGGTAAATCGCCGACCTCATCAAGAAAGAAAGTACCTTCATGGGCCAGTTCAATTTTTCCGGGCGTCTGCTTGACAGCCCCAGTATAAGCTCCCTTTTCATAGCCGAACAGCTCACTTTCCAAAAGCGCTTCCGGAATGGCCGCGCAATTTATGGCCATGAAGCGTTTTTCCCTTCTGGCGCTGGACTGGTGGAGCGCCCTCGCCAGTATCTCCTTACCTGTTCCGCTCTCTCCCAACAGAATTACCGTCGCATCCGATGGCGCCACTCTTTCGACATTGCGGCATACCTTCAAGAGCAACGGATCACGCGTTATTACGCCCGCGATGAGCGAATGCGTCTGGGTTTGAAGCAGCCTGCGGTTTTCCTGCTGCAATGCATACAAGTAATATGCTCTTTCAACCACTAGATGCAACATGTCGGGATCGAAGGGCTTCTGGTGAAAATCATAAGCTCCAGCGGCAATCGCCTTCAGTGCATTTCCATGATCCTGATTGCCTGTAAGCACAATCACCTTGGTGTCCGGCGCAAGCTCAAGTATCTGCGCAAGAGTGGCAAGCCCTTCCGAAGCGCCGTCCGGATCCGGGGGTAGCCCCAGATCCATGGTAATAACCGCCGGCTCGTGCCTTCTCAGCAACGCAAGTGCGCTTTCACGATCCCCCGCCACTAATACCTCGTAGGCGTCAAAGCTCCAGCGCAGTTGTTTCTGCAGTCCGGGATCATCTTCGATTACCAGCAAACTCTTTTTATCCTGACTCACTTACATCCTCTTCCATTTGATCGAATTTTCCAAGCGATCTCTACTTTACGGTTAACGCCTTAATAGCTTGAACGTTTTGACAGAGCGGCAGAAGGATACGGAAGACGGTGCCATCCGATTCACTACTCATGACCTCCAGCTTGCCGCCGAGTTCAGACACATATTCCTTGCTCTCAAACACCCCGATACCCATGCCAGCAGATTTGGTAGATACAAAGGGTCTAAAAAGCTTTTCGCGGATGAACTCTTCACTCATGCCGTGCCCCGTGTCCTTTATTTCAACCATCGCGAAATCATGTTCCCTCTGCAACCGAATCCGAACCAGACCATCACGTGGCGTCGCTTCGATTGCATTTTGGATGAGATGCCCTACAACCCTTTCCAGTCGTGACGAGTTCGCGTAAACCGTGAGGCTGGAATCCTGTACTTCCAGAACAGGCTTGGGTTCGGCAATCGATTTGCTCGTGACCGCTTCTTGTAACAGGTGAGCAATGGAAAGGGGAACTGGCGTCTCCGCCGAATCGCTACCACTAAGTTTTTCCAGAAGCCGTTTCATCTTTTGAACAGACAGGTAGACCGTTTCAACCATATCTTGCTGGAACGCCGGATTTTGTTTATGTTTCTCTGCGTTGGAAAGCAAAAGGGATAACTGTGAGACGAGGTTTTTCAAATCGTGGACCACAAAGGTCGACATGCGATTGAAAGACTCAAACTGACGCGCCACCATGAGAGCGTTGGCAGCCTCGTGCTGCGCCAGGTAACTCGCCGCCTGATTCCCCGCAACCTTGAGCAGATCACTAACTTCCCAGTTCAGTTTTACTTTACTTCTCGGTAGTGCCAGCACCACAAAACCGAATAATTTTCGATGCTGGATGAGGGGTACCACCAGCCATGCCTTGGGAATGGTTTGCAGCCATTGAGGCAAAGTAATTTCCGAGTATTTTTCCGGGTTTGTCCCATATTCCTGTAAGTCGATGACCCATTCCCTGTGTTCAAGGAACTGGCAGAAAGAGCTTGTAACCGGTTCAATCCCGCTGGCGAAGGGCATATTCCAATGAGCGACGTGTTCGAAGTTTCCGGACTCCCGGGATATCCAAAGACTGCCACCCGGGCTCTCCACCAACTGCGCTAAAGCCTGAATGACGCGCTCACCCAATCCATGCCCGCCCTCGGAGAGCGTACGCGTAAAGTGAAGCCACTCTTCGCGATAGTCATAGTTGTAGCTAAAGAAATGCTTGCTGATAAAGACTCTTAGCCAGGAACGCAACGTGCCCGAGAACAACACAGCCATGAGCAGGACTACAGCGCCAAACAGGAAACTCACCTGCATGACGGTGCCCCAACTGCCGCCGAAAAAACGGAGATAGTAGCCAGCACCGGCCATTGCCAGCAAATAGGCGGCAGCACCAAATAATGCCGCAGAATAAAAGAGAATGCGACGCGATACTGTAATACCAACGGACCATTGGGGGTTTCGCGCGGCCGACACGGCGACAAGCGGAACAATAAGCGCGTTAACAATCCCGCGAGCCGCCCAGATCTCGGGGTTTACATGCCTGAGCAGCAACGCATCGCTATAGAGGTAAAAATCGTATGCAAAAACCCCGCCGATGCCGAGGCAAGCAAATTTTATTCCCCAACGCTGCTTAACCGGTGTGTTCCTGTACAGTTGCTCAACCAGTATCATTCCCAGTAGCGCCATTGCGACACTCGCAATGATACTGTAGGTGAAATCGGCTTGAACTTCGGAAAAGGTAAAGTCCCCATGGCCATACAAAGCGGCAATAACGCATCCGACATAGAGTGACACGATGATCGACATGGCAGGGTTCACCCTGCCGGTGAAAAACGCGTCCCGATTTAGCCCCAGCAGGGTGATGAGAAACGCCGACCAGCCCGCATTCCGGGTGATTTCCAGGAGGTCCGTCAGGAGCGAAAGGGGGCGGTCCTGGGATGCCTGGTAGGCCAGCGCCGCCGCCCAAAGCACGGACAAAAGGCAGGCAATAGGCAGTACTATCCCCTGCAAACGGCCCCGCCAGCTCGTCAGCAGGAGCACAGCCAAAACCAGATACGCTACCGCCGCAAGTGTATAGCTGACCGCCGCGATGCTCGTTACCATTTTGTGCGGCTGCGCCTGGACATCATCTCCCGCCCTTGCCCAGCACAACTACTTCAATAGTATCAATCAGGATGATGACATCAAGGAAAAGACTATGATTTTTTACATAATATAAATCGTACTGAAGCTTTTCGATAGCATCTTCCACCGACGCGCCATATCGATAGCGCACCTGCGCCCATCCAGTTATTCCGGGCTTGATGCTGTGCCTAACATTGTAGAATGGCACTTCTCCGCAGAGTTGGTTTACAAAATAAGGCCTTTCCGGACGTGGACCGACAAAGCTCATATCCCCATTCAGAACATTGAATATTTGTGGAAGCTCATCGATTCTCAACTTCCGGATGATTCTGCCCACGCGCGTTATCCGAGGATCGTCCGTCGTCGCCCACTGCGGCTTCCCGCCTTTCTCGGCATCGTTCCGCATACTCCGGAACTTGAGAACCATAAACGTTTTCCCACCCTTTCCCACCCTTTCCTGCCGGTAAAAAATTGGAGGGCCATCTTCTAAAAGGATACAAATGGCAGTGATGAGCATGATGGGCAGCGTTGCCGCGAGCAGAATACCGCTCGCGACCAGATCGAAAACACGCTTGATACCTGAGCGAAGCAGGCTTTGATCGAAACCGCCGCCAAAAACAAGCCAACTGGGGTAAAGCGTATTCACCCGAATCTGGCCTCGCTCCCGCTCAAAAAAAGCGGCTGAGTCGGTAACCTTGATCCCATTCAGCTTGCATTCAAGCAGATCTTGAATGGGAAAACATCCGCCGCGCCGCTCCTGAATGGCAATGATAATTTCTTGAGCTCTGTATCGATTGGCCAGAGACATTAAGGAACCCGTCTTCGGCAAAACAGAAGAAGCCGGGATATGCAGCTCTTCGTCCGGCACCGATACAAAACCGATGATCTTGAGGCCTCGCCGCGCGGAATCATTTTTTGCCTGCTCGACAAATTCCTTGGCCTTACCCCCCACGCCAAGCACGATGGCCTGTGACTCCATGATTCCCAAGCTCGACCATTTCAGGAATGCCGCACGGGTCAGGAGAATTCCAGCTAAAGCAAGAAGCATGACCAAGCCGAGAATACCACGGCCGAGATAGAGATCAGGCAGCAGATAAAAGATCAGGGTGATGATTCCGAATCCCAGCATCATCGATGGCATCAACCGGAATAAGATTTCTTTTAGGTCCAGCCGGGAATCGAGTTGATACAATCCCATCGCCGCCATGCTTAGAATCATGACGGAGGTAAACGTGAAGGCTTCCGGGAACAAAGAGGAGAACGAGAAAGGAAACGGCTCGATTTGATCCAAAAAACGAAGACTGGCTCCAAAATAAACCATGAATATCAGCACCAAAATTTCAGTGCTGATGAGCAGGATCGCCGTTCTTGAGATGTAATGATTATATATGCGAAGCAATTTCGATCCCTTATCAGTGCTCTTTAAGAAGAGTATCACTGCGATCAGTATTGTTATTGCAGCCGAATATTAAGCGGACGGCCACTTCGGAACAAGCTCGGACCAGCATACGAAGACAACTTAACGTGCGCTTGCTCTCGCACTGAAACGGTGACCCATCATTATTTTGATTCGATATACCAGACATTGGCTCTAACCTGATATATAACCGAGCGGGTTCCTCTCCGCCGGATAGTGGGACGCAGAAAAATATTTCGTTATTGCACGGCGCGCTAGGTGAGCGTCGCACTGCCTCAAATACCCCTGTGTTAAAAACCAGCAAACGTCGGGCAGGGCCATTAACGTCTGCGCTAAATCTCGTAATGATGAGACGGCTCTTATGACCGGTAGACGCCCTAATGCACGGCCGTCATCGCATCATATCAACTTCGCCCGAAGGGGCAATTGGACTTTGGTACGTCAATCCGCATCCAGAAGAGAGCCTGATCTTTCCACAGCCCATCCTTGAGCGGAACCGTTTTGAAAAAGCAGAAGCGACGCGACGATCCATGTGCGACATCTTTTGGCAACTATCGGGGTTTACCATAAGGCGCAAAGCGGAGATTTCAGCGTATCCTGCGGCGCTAGGACTTTCATTCTAAGGGAACCTTTCCGTACCCACCCCGGGCAGACCCTTACTGAAACTAAATTGTGAATCCGCCGCGATTCAGCAGACTGGCGAAATAGCCCGCCGTGCTAATGCCCCATCTGTGTAGAGTCGCGAGGTGAGATTGATCCCTTGACGATTAATGCCAGCTTGAGCCGATCTGCCACGTCAAGCTTTCGAAAAACTTCGGTCAGGTGGGCCTTTACCGTCCGCTCGGTAATATCCAGACGTCGCGCGATTTGTTTATTGCTTTCACCGTTGCCCACCAGTGTAGCGATCTCGTATTCGCGACGGGTCAGATTTGCCAGCAACTCGGTGACCGCTTGCTTGATTCTGTTTTTTTCTTGCGTGATCGTAACGAGTTCATTCAGCAAATGCCAACTCAGCGACCGTCGTATCCACAATTCGCCTTGCTGAACCGCCAGCACTACGCTTTTAAGCTGCTCGGGCTCGGTTTCACGCCGGCAGCAGCCACGCACCCCGGTCCGGAACAAACCCCACTCTGTTTCGTCAGAAAAAGGACCACCTAAAATCACAACTTTTGTGTCCGGGTTCAATTTCATAAGACCTGCGATTCCATTTACCCCATCCAATTCCGGCACATCGTGGTCAAGCATCAGAATTTGAGGTTTTACTCGGACCAACTCCGCCCTGAGGGAATCCAGATTGGTTGAACAGAAGACAGGGGCAAGGCTGTTCACCGCCTGCTCCCATCGATAAAGGTTTTCGTGCGACCCACTAGCGAGCAAAATCAAGGAACTCTCCGATCACATTCAGGATTGGTCAGTGCAATACCTTATCCATGATTTTACCCAGCAGTCGCCGCGTTACCCATATTTCGCCACGATCTATAACGCGTACCGCCTTCAGGAAATAAAATGGCTCTGCTTCGTGGCTCAAGCAACCGCGCGCACCGCTGGCCAACGCTTGCATGATCAACTCCTCCTTGACGGATTTATCAGTTAACAATACGACGAATGTCTCCGGACATTCCCGGTGCAGCACCTCCAGCAGGGCGAAATCCGCTGCCGTGGACGGACCTAGATGAAAAAAGAGAATTCTCGGCTTTAACCGACCAATCCGTTCAACCATGTCATCCGCATGAACGGCCGCATAGGGCTCGCCCTGGTGGTCAACGAATGTCTCTCCTCCTTCCGGCAGGATGTCTGTCAGAACTTTGATATCCGGCCCTTCTTGCAAGAGTTGTTCTACCTTCGCGCGTCTTCCCGGATCGGTATCGGCTATTGCCACCGTAACCATTTGCATTGTGTGCCTCCCAGCCCATATATGGGCTCTCGAAATAATTAAGCGATCTATTATTCTGTTCGGCTAGTTTGCAGCGATATCCCGCAACTCCGCCCGTCTCACTGCATCTCGTTTGCCAAGCTTGGCACAATTTGCTGTCACCGCAAACTCAAGCTTGGCGCGTAACTTATTTACGGCGGAGCAAATCAATGATGTAGTTCGCTGGGATTGCATAGGTGATCCCGCTGGGGTTGCTGAGAGCTGCTTCTTTTTTACCTTTGACAAATACCATATTGATAACACCATAAACCAGGCCCGTCTCAGGGTCGTATAGCGGGCTTCCGCTGCTGCCGGGATAGGCAGTGCCGTCTAACTGAAATACTGCATAAGCCGGCTTCTGTAACTGCCCGATCATCTTCGCGTTGAGTTGCCGCGAATTATGCGCTGGCAAGATTATAGGCGTAATCGAAGAAACCATGGCCCGATGAGTGACCGGGTAAAATCCCAGTATCATTCCAATTGGGAAGCCGGTAAAAATCAGAGACTGGCCCTCGCGAACTTTGCTTGTATCTCCCAGTCGCATGGCTGGCAGGGGAGAACCGCTGATTCTCAACAATGCGAGATCGTGTTCCTTGTCGACCGCGGCAATTGTTGCGTCCCTCAGTTCAGCATCCTTGCCCTTGCCGGTAATAACGGTATATGCCTCCTTATTGGCGACGTCCAGCACTTCAGGAACAACATGAGCATTGGTTATTACGTGGAGACCATCGTCCACGACGAAACCAGTCCCCAGAAAATTCAGCGGAGGGGAGCGCGTCTTCTGAAATGTACCCACTCCAACTATCGAAGGCTTGGTGTACTCGATAGTTTTGACCAGTTCGGTACCCCAAAGGGGGGAAACACAGATCAGGCCGGAAAAGACAACTTTGATGAAGCTGGCCCCGAGGCGCCGGAAGATGTTCGTGATATTCATTGCTCTTTTATTGATCACACTCCCGCTATGGACCATCGTTCCATTTACGGCCGGATAAGAACTAGCTGCAGCCTTCCATCTTGTAGATGAAGTATCCGTCCTTGTTAATCGCGTCGGCCACGTTGGCCGGCGCGCCTTGGCTATGACAAAAACTGCATTCTTTGCTGGTAACGGTCGCATCGCCTTCACCAATTGAAGTCAGCCACTGTTTCGCATACTCGACTGCTTTTTCGTCGTCTTTTACCGCAGTGAAGACGTCGAAATGCATTGTGTGGCCATCCTTGGCTTTAACGTAGGTGTCATAGACGTGAATTTCCATGTGGTTCCTCTTCAGTTTTAATAGGTCTAAGGGAAGATAAAGCACGTTTACCCGCGGAATCAAATCCCTGCATAGACTATCACGCCCCAGCAAAAAGTGGAATGTTGAGGCACGCGCGAAACGGTAGTGTTTCCGAGTGCCTTCGCGGGTTGGACCTGAATGAAGTCCCATAATACTCAGCCATTCTCCTAAACCGAACTCATCATTGTTGTCATAAAACTGTGACATAACTGCAATAAAAACGACACTTCCCGGCAGTATTCTTTCGTCAGTTTCGATAAACACACGGGAAGAGAGTCATTTCATGAAATTATCCAAGCTTACGTTAGCCCTCGCCACCATTTTAGGTACAGGCGCATCATCCACGATTTTCGCCCTCGATTTGTATGTCGATAGAAAAACGGAGCAGATTTACGCAACGCCTGGTCCTGGACGGGTACATCTAGGTTCCTTCGTAAAGGACGATGCCGCGGCTAAAACAACTGGCAGCACCAGCAACAAAACGTCCGAAAGAATAAATGATAAGACAGCGGATAACGCGGCTGAAAAACCGGAGCCAGCCGACATAGCGGCAGTGAGGAAGGATATTGAAATGAAGGCCAAAATGCGGGAAGCGCGCCTGGTCAGCGATATTGGCTCACTGGAGGAACGGGTCAAGGAAAGCGAGAAGGTCCACATTGAGTTTCACGATGGCGCACCCCATTTTTCAAGCAAGGATGGCAATTTCACGTTTGCGGTCAATGGACGGGCACAGGTTGGGTCCCAATACAACTTTATCAATGAGGTTGCGCCCCCTACCGGCAACAACACACCGAACGAATGGAACAGCGGCGCAACCCTACGTCGTGCTCGCCTTGGTGTCGAAGGTACTTTCTTCAAGATCTGGGATTACAAATTCGAATACGACTTCAGTCGCGGCAATGGTTCGGTAACCGCCGGGATCACCGACGCGTTCGTGCGGCTGAATGTAACCAAGCCGTTCTCCGTGAAGGTCGGTTCCTTCAAGGAACCGTTTAGCCTGGAAGAAGCCGCCAGCAACCGCTTCCTCACATTCATCGAACGTCACATGTCGGTCAATTCATTCGTGGACAATCCCAACACTTATAAAACCGGTATCGGCGCCAATTATGCAGTTCCTCGTTTCCAATTTGGCGTCGCTTTTCAAACAGAACCGGTCGGGCCCTGGTCGTCCGCCTCAACCTCGGTTAATAACGCCGGCAACCAGAGCCGCAATAACGGATCGGGCGATACCAGCTGGGAAGGCATCGGCCGTATATCTGGCAGACCTTGGATGGAAGACGAAACCAAATTCTTGCATGTGGGTATTTCAGCCGGACACACGGATGTCAATACGCAATACACTGCCGCCGGCGATATCGCGGCCACGCCCTCGGCTCAGGGAGGTGGAGGTGGTGGAATGGCTTTCTTTGCCTTTCCCGGAACAAACGTGGATCGCACCAATATGCTGAATACCGGCAACCTGAGTGTTGGCAACCGGAATGACCCTAACGCGCGGCGGATAGACAGCTATGACCGGTATGGAGCGGAAGGGTGGCTGGTTCATGGTCCATTCTCGGTTCAAGGAGAATATTTAAGGACCAATATCAACGGCCTGGGATACGACAACGAACATTTCACCGGCTATTATGGTTTTGCCAGTTACTTCTTGACGGGCGAGTCGAAAGCCTATCATGTCAGAAATGGCGCGGCAAATCGCATAAAACCCAAGCAGAACTTTCAATGGAACGGTTCAGGCTGGGGAGCATGGGAAATCGCCGCCGGGTATGATTATATCAACCTGAACAGCGGTGTGGTGAGGGGAGGGAAAGCCGATATGGTGAGGTTCGCCCTCAACTGGTATCCTCACCCCAATGTCAAGTTGCAGAACAACATTATTTATACTCTAAATGTAGACACGAGTGGCTCCCCGATCGCGCGTACAGCCGGTTTTAATAATGCCGATTTGGCTGCTTTCTTGACTCAGCTTCAGTTCGATTTCTAACGTCTTTAAAACGGGAGATAAAGTTCCTGTTGATCGGGGTTGATTGAACAACTTCGGGAACAAGCTTGATAGACACCTTTGCGGAACGTGGCAATTAACCCTGCGCTCTGCGAAGGCCTCTCAGTTTTTACGCAGCACGGAGCCGTTTATCGGAGCGAAAATTCCACCTTGCTGCCAACTTTCTTTTCATCCGGTTCCACTTCGACTTTTGGCTCCAGGACAAATATCCGTTCGCCTGGAATACCGCCGTGCTCAACGAACCAGTTGAGTGCAGCCGCAGCCCGCTGCTCAGCGAGTTCGCGCATTTCGTTGTCGTCGGCGTTTACGTTCGCCAGCAATAGTTGCTCCATTTCCGGTACAGGCAGGCTCTTTGTCAGACCGACAAGATTTTTCGGCTTTGCGAACTTTGCCTCCTTGTAAGCCAGCGTCAAATATTTAGGGTACTCGTCCGGCGTGAGCTCGATCTCGTCTATATCTCCAGTTGTTTGACCCTTTTTGACTTGCTCCGCCAGTTTTTGAACTTTAACCTTGCGTTCGAGCATTCTGTGCTTTAGGGCTTCCCGGTCATGCGCAGGATCCGCTCGACCGGTAATCTCAAGTTCAAGCGACGATCGATCTGTTAAGGCCTTGGATAAGGTTTTCAGACGGTTCTCAGCCTCAGCCGTAATCGTTGCATCGCCAGGGGCAAAACCGATCTCGGATAACTCTTCTCCACCGAAAAGCGACCCCAGCACGGTGAAGGGTGCCGTTACTGCCTTTGTAAGCAAATTGATAATCGCGTTAACGATCACCCCGCCGAGGCTGAATTGCGGATCGTTGATGGAGCCGCTTATTGGCAGATGGACATCAATTTCTCCCTCGCTGTTTTTAAGCACCGCCAATGCCAGTTTTACAGGGATCGACAGCGCGTCCGGACTTTCAATTTTTTCACCCAGGGTAAGTTGATCGAGAAACACGTTATTCTCTGCCCGCAATTCTCCTTTCTCGATGTGATAGTGAATATCGACCGACAGCTTGCCTTTCTCGATTGTGTAGCCCACGTATTTACCTGAATAGGGGCTGAAGGTCGGCATATCGATGCCCTTTGCGGTTGCTTTGATGTCGAGGAAGAGCTCGCTACCAAAAGTGTCCATCTTTCCCACGATCTTTAGTGGCGCGGTTTTGTCCACCGCGCCGCGTATATCAATCTCACCCGGCTTTCTCGGATCCAAAGGCCCTATTCGACCGGACAGTCCGGTCAACCTGGCTCTATAGTTGGGCTTGATGAACTCATCATGAAAGTTGACGTGCCCTCCCTGCAGGGTGATGCGGCCGATCTGTACTGGCGTATCCTTGCGGGCTGGCACGGGAGCGCGCGCTACACCAGGCTGCGAGGAGAATGTGGAAGATTTCGTTTGTTCCGGCGGCGTCATGGCGGCGGACGGTGCGGGAGGCACGTTCGCATTATCTCGGCGGATTAGGCGCTTGAGATTGAGCTGGCCGTCTGGGCTAAGGGTCACATGAGCAAAGAAATCGGCGAGTGCGACGGATTCGATATTGACGCGCAACGGTTCACTGGAAAATTCCATACGGCTGATGTCGAGACTGCGCCAGCGCATGAGCTCGGTCATGTCTGACTTGTCCAAGGCGTTAAAATGGCTGAGCCGGCCGTCACCGTTCAGTACTACTTTTGCTGCCGCGCCATTCACCCCCTCAGCTTTAACGTTGCCTTGAAACGACAGCGCGCCACGTGTGATCAACGCGTTCAACCGATCACCCGCCCAACCTTGCAGTGGGACAAAATTGATATCTTTTGCGTCTACCGCGAGATCAGCCATCAAGGGCGCCCATGCCAGCGAACCACTTGTTTGCAGGTGGCCCTCCTGATTTATTTCAGCTTTCAGCTCCAGCTTCAGCGGTTGGGCACCGCTGAGGTCGATATCGCTTATGGTCAGGTCCAGCGGATCCGCAACCATGGACGGTACGTTTGACAATGTGCTGTCCTCAAAGCCAAGAACTGCCGCGATTATTTTTAAACTGCCAAGCTTGACGGACCACGGCTTGCTCGCCTCGGCGTGAGGAGCTGCTGCCTCAGGTGCCGGCTCCGTCCCGGGAGTCGGGGCAAATAATTTGGCCAGGTCAAGGCGGCCGTCGGATTCGCGACGGATAGATGCTTTAACTCGCTCCAGCACGAGCGAACCAACTGACAGGCTCTGGCGCTTGGGATCAACCGTAACGTCATCCACACGCAACTGGGGCAGG
The DNA here is from genome assembly GCF_033095785.1 of Nitrosospira sp. Is2. Taxonomy (GTDB): domain Bacteria; phylum Pseudomonadota; class Gammaproteobacteria; order Burkholderiales; family Nitrosomonadaceae; genus Nitrosospira. The sequence goes on from NZ_CP137134.1 coordinate 1,563,686, forward strand.
CTCATTGCCGGTTCCGTATCGCCAATACGCGCTATAGTGGCTTCAGTCAGAACGAGGGTACCCTGTGAGGGTTTTACAGCGTTGAGATTGACCTCCGTTAATTCCACATCAAGCTGCCCCAGCCTGGCTGAATAGGGCGCTTCTGTCGCCCGGTTCTCAATTTCCAGCTTCCTTAGCACGGCGCGCCCGGTTAGAACGAGATTGGGAGGCTGACCCGGGGTTTGGTTAAAAGTCAGCAATAACTTACTATCGAAAAAACCGGAATTCAGCTTGACACCGACGGGGATGGGAGAATATTCGTCTAATCGCGTGAGGTCGATGCCGCTTAGCTCCAGCTCAAGCGTAGCTTGACGGTTCTCTGCGAACGGACGGGCTTTTCCTTCAATCAAGAGCGGAGCGCCGTTGACCTTGGCGCTGAAATGGGGCTCTACCCAGGTTTCCTCGGCACTCTCAAGATTGGCAATGAAGGGCACTCCAATGTTGATGTCGGAAATTTCCTGCTGGCTTTTTTTGAGCCGATCGACAAATTCAAAGCGGCCGCCTTCTACGACGACATTACTCACGGAAAACAGCGTTGGAGTTTCGTCCTTCGGCTGTTTTAAGAAATCTTCGATAAGATCGGTGATATTGAACTGATTTTCGCCTTCACGCACCAGACGCAGCGTGGGGCGGTATATCGATACCGAACTGATTACCGGCGCAAGATGAGCGATCGAAGCAATGCTGAGGTTCACATAAAGTTTGTCCACGGAAAGAACGGCATTCTCAGCATCCGCGGTTCCGGGCCTTTCGCCCACGCGGAAAGCGTGGATGGTCAGTTCCAGCGTGTACGGTTGAATCTCGATGGACTGTACGGTCACAGGCCGGTGCAAGGCTTCTGACAGCGCCATTTCAAGCTTCGCCTTGGCGTAACCTGGCAGCCAGAAATAAGCGAGCAGGCCGAACAGGATAAAAATGGCAACGAGAACACCCAGGGTGATTCCCAGACGTTTGTGGGCAGCGAAACGATGGCGTAGAGAGGCCAGGGACATGATGAGACGTTTAGATATAGATCGAATAAATGTTGAAGTTGATCGATATACCGCAGGGTCACGGAGTAGCCGAGAATGCCATCGGCGTAACAGGGCTTCTAGCTGCCCAACTTTACGCTGAGCAGAAAGATGGGTCAATCGTGAGACAGGTTTAAGCCCAATTCAGCGTCACGCCCTGCGCGGGTGGGGGGGAATCAGTTTGTAGGTCACACCGACCAGTATTGCAAACATTGCGTAAGCTGCCGTAAATACACCTTCAGGGAAATCGTAGAAAAGGACGCGGTGCAGCCAGCGCTGAATAAATCCGCTTTCCGTGGCGGTGCCACGCAACGCATCTTCCATCCATGTAAGCGGACATACCATGCCAAGGAGGGACTCCCCCGCCACGAACAGGATTGCGGCAAGATGCGCAAGCCGAAAGCGGGGGTTTCGCGCGAAATCCGCTCTCATCCAGGCACCGATCCAGATCAACGGCAGGCCGCCCAGGACGAATAGCACAAAAAACAAATGAATAATAAGTACGATATCGGCCAGCATGGGCATTCGTAATCGTGAGAATTATGACTTATAGCGCTTATGGTTGGAACATGGCGTACCGGAACCGTTCGGCCGCCGGGGTGAGTTCCGTAAAACAGAAACTGCCGGCTCATCCATTTCCTATTCGATGAGGCGCTGTTTACGCCGCGCTATCGGCCATGTGCATTGATCAGCCTAAATGGCAATAGAATAAACATATTCTATTAGGTTATTTCTGGATGTGTTTGCGCATGGGTATAGTGTTGCGCAACGAAAAACAGGCTGAACTAAATAATGAAGATTCGCAACCTGGACTTGACGGGTAATCCAATCAATCTCGAGCATGAGGAATTGGGGCTTCCGCCTATAGAGGAGCCCATATCTCATCCGGGAGCGCATCCATTTCTTCACGCGGCAATGTGGTTTGCCATCGTGGTGTTGATCGCGCTGGTGATTTTTTTGATTGGGCGATTCTTTTTTTCCAATAACTGGTCAGGCGGCTGGCAGATCGTGGGCGAAACCCTGAGCGGGAAGGTTTTTTGGAGCGCCGCAATGGTCGGGTTTCTGGCGCAGGTAATCGACGGCGCATTGGGAATGGCGTATGGCGTTACCGCGACCACGTTTCTGTTGGCGACCGGCGCCACGCCTGGAGCGGCGAGCGCAAGCGTTCATATCGCGGAGATTTTCACCACCGGTGTTTCTGGCATTTCTCACGTGAAGTTCGGTAACGTAAACAGAGACTTGTTCGTACGTTTGCTGGTGCCGGGCATCCTGGGGGGAATAATTGGCGCGATCCTCGTTACCCAGATCGACGGTGCGGCCTTCAAACCGTACATCTCGGCTTATTTGTTGCTGCTGGGAATCTATATCCTCAGTAAAGCGTTTCGGCCGCTGCGCCTGCGCCAGAAAGCGCCGGAACATGTGGGAAAACTGGCGCTTTTCGGCGGATTTGTCGACGCAGCAGGAGGCGGAGGCTGGGGCCCGGTTGTAACATCGACTTTGGTTGGATCGGGCAACGATCCGCGTACGACCATCGGTTCAGTGAATTTTGCAGAATTCTTTCTTACGTTAACGAGCGCTGCCGTCTTCACACTGCTGATGGAAACCAATACCTGGCCCATAATTATGGGGCTGGTTTTTGGGGGGCTATTCGCGGCGCCTTTCGCGGCGGTACTGTGCAAGATGCTTCACGCGCGAACATTGCTGATATTGGTTGGAATACTGATCGTTATCATCAGCTTGTACAACCTGTATAAGGCGCTTCTCAGCTAAATTTTGGAACGAGTGATGAATTCGTATTTCTGTACGTTTTGGACACCCTTGACATGATGAAGTGGGGAAGCTGTCCCCGCCGTACTGCAAGTGATACTTTCTACAGCTCAGGCTTGACAAATTCCTCACATCGGCACGATACTTTTTTAAGATAAGTTGTGATAAGTTGCGACACGTTATTGTTTCGGATTCATCCCGTCCAGTCGGCCCCTGGGGGTAGGTGCCTATATAGCGCGGCTGTGCAGTTAACCGCCTCCAAGTTAATGTGGCCACGTTTCTTGCAGTCGCATTTAGCGCAAGCAATTATCCGGTAACGCATGAACGCGGATTCTGGTTTGACATTTACATTTTTTAATAATATCCATGGGAGAGAAAATGATGCGAAAGCAATTTGGGACTGCTCTGTTACTGTCTAGCCTGGCAATTTCAGGGACCGCTTCGGCACAACAGTTCGCTGATGATGTTCAAGACTTTGGAGTATGGGGCGCTGCAACCGCGACCGGCAATTTTGGCTTCCTCAATCCGGACAATCCCACACTGGCGAAAGTGAAGTGGTGGGCGGAAGGGCAGGGGCGTTTTGCTGATGACGCATCGAAGTTTTCTCAGGCGATCGTTCGCCCCGGTATCGGGTATCAGCTTACCCCAACCATGAGTGTGTGGGCGGGATACGCTTGGACGCCGACTACAACTCCCTATGTCGGGAATACCTACGATGAACACCGCGCCTGGCAACAATTCATATACGCCGACACATACTCATGGGGGAAGTTTCAAAGCCGCAGCCGCCTGGAAGAACGTTTTGTCCCCGACCATATAGGGCGAGCGTCCAACCCCGGGGATGGAAATCCCAACAACGCGTCGTGGGTGGGCTATCGTTATCGGCACTTGCTCAAAGCGTCCATCCCACTGAAATTTGCACCGGGTTTCAGTTACATTGTTCAGAGCGAGGCGTTTGTGAGTCTTAATGATACTGATTGGGTCCCCCGGCAAGGATTCGATCAAAACCGGTTCTTTACGGGTGTGGGTTATGCTTTTACGAAAAATATCACGGGGGAGATCGGATACATGAACCAATACATTATTCGCCGCGGGGCCAACTACATGGGGCACAACCTGGTAGTCAACCTGCTTGCAAATTTCTGAGAATCTCTTTTCGCCACGGGATAGGGAAAGATAAACACTTCCTGATAATTCCGTGGCGACCTCACCCGTTTTGATTTCAAATTCCTGTTCATTCCCGGCCTTAATTATCCGGTCGTTATCGCTCGCGATATCCCTGGCTGCTTCTGCTCCAAGTCTCGCCGCCACAGACGATTATAATCAATGCATCGATAGATCAGCCAAAAGAAAGAGCGGACAGGATACTACTACTGCAACTGAAGCAGGTTGCGCGAAACGGTTGGAAAACGTGGGGTCGAACGAACTCGACCTGCCGTCCGAAGCGCTAAACAAACTTGTCGTTAATGCTGGTTTTGGTTGGGGAATATTCAGCGGAACCGTTTACAACGGCAACAAGGACTACGTGCTGACAGGTGTTACCGTCCTTCTCACTCCGCCAGCAAACAATAAATCTGATCAAACCCCGGCGAGCGGCACGGAATACGATATCGCTTTAGCTTTGGAACCCTTGGCGAAAGGCTCCCTTTCCATGCCTGTTCCTTCCGACAATACCCTTGAATATGCGTGGAAGATCACGAAGGCACGAGGTTACAAAGCGCGATAATACCAACCGCGAAGTATCGAAGACGGCTCTACAATAGAGGTTTTAACATGCCCTCGAGCTTGCTTCGGCTCAGACGCCCTAATTTTGACCCGGCTATGTTTCCGCTGCGATCGATAATAACCGTGAACGGCAGCGCTCCCTGGCGATTCCCCGCCGCATCGGCCAGTGCCATGACGCTCAGGTCTCCAACCAGCACCGGGTAATTTATACCAATCTGCTTGCTGAAAGCCGCTGCCCTTTCTTTTTGATCCACCGCAATGCCGACAAAGACCACTCCCTGCTCACCGAATTTCTTCTGAAGCTCAATGAACTCAGGAATTTCCTCCCGGCAGGGCTCGCACCAGCTTGCCCAGAAATTCACCACCATAACCTTGCCACGCCATTGGGAAATCGGCTGCAGCCTATCGGCAAGGTCAGGCAGGGTCGCGGCAAATATCGTCTCCGCCCCTTTTCGCGCCGTATCCGGCAACACTTCGAATTTGGCGCTACTGCTCGTCAACTGACTACGCAGCAGAACCCCCGCGGTCAATGCAATCATTGCAATACCGGTGTATAACAATACTTGTTGTAATTTTGTCATTAGCCAACCCCGGTAAAATTCTGGTGAAGCTCCGATTTTGGCGCTGCGTCGCCATTGCAAGGACACTCCAGAGAGTGTACTAAATTCTCAGTGAATTGAATTATCTCTAGATGAGATCGAGACCCAAGGAATAAGTCCTCGCATGCCTATCTGTGCCCTTCGATGGCTTCCGCCCGGAAAGCCTAGATCAGCACCGCGTTGAGGATCGACAAAAAACTGTCCTTATCCTGGTAGCCGATAAGCCTCACGCCGGGAATTTCGCGCCCCTGCCGGTCGAGAAACAAAATGCCTGGCGGCCCGAACAGCCTGAAGCGCTTGAGCAAAGCGGTATCATCCGGCGTGCCGGCGGTAACATCGACCTGCAGTAACACCACGTCCTTGAGGCGCGACTGCACTTTGGCATCGGTAAAAGTGAAACGCTCCATTTCCTTGCACGAGATGCACCAGTCGGCGGAAAAATCCAGCATGACATACTTGTCTTTGGATTGGACAATATGCTGTTCAAGTTCAGCTATCGATTTCACCTTTTGAAATGGTAAATGACGGGTTTTCTCCATCCCGGTTTGGCTTGTTCCGTTCACACCCGCGCCACCAACGCCTATCTTCGAAAGCGGTTGCAAGACATCGCGGCTGCCAGAGAAAACACCTATCAGCAGAGCAATTCCAGTCAGCAGTGCAATCATGCCCAGACCCTTTAGGAGTTTTTGCACTCCTGAGGCGCCGGGTTGCAGCGGGTCAACCGCGCGCAAATAAATGGCTGAGACGATCAACAGCGCAGACCATAGCAGCATATGCGCCACCGCAGGGATTACCGGCGATATCAGCCATATGGCGACACCGAGCAGTAAAACGCCGAAAAAGTTTTTGACCGATTCCATCCAGGGGCCCACCCTGGGTAAAAGCGCGCCCGCGGATGCGCCCAGCAACAACAACGGAACGCCCATCCCCAGCGCCATGACAAACAACGCGGACCCGCCCAGGACGACGTCGCCGGTCTGGCTGATATAAAGCAGCGCCCCGGCCAGCGGCGCGGCCACGCAAGGGCCGACGATCAGGGCCGACAACGCGCCCATGCCGAATACGCCAGTCAGGTGACCACCCTTCAATTGCCCCGCCTCCTCAGAAACCTTGCTCTGCATGAAGCCGGGCAATTGCAGTTCATAAAAACCAAACATGGAGAAGGCGAGCACGATAAAAACCAGAGCAAATGTGCCCAATACCCAGGCATTTTGTAAAGTTGCGGAGAGCATCGCGCCGGAAAGGCCAGCCGCGACGCCGGCGCAGGCATAGGTGATCGCCATGCCAAGGACGTAGGCTAGCGAGAGAACAAAACCCCGCCTCTTGGTAATGTGTTCTCCCTTCTTTGCAATAATGCCCGATAGAATCGGAAACATCGGAAATATGCATGGGGTAAAGGCGAGCAACAGCCCGATGCCAAAGAAACCGGTCAAAATCAGCCAGAAATTACCGCTATCGAACATTCGCTCTATCTTGGCGGATTCTGTCTCAATAGCGGGGGATCGCGACGATTGGAAGAGTTCCGACGCGGCGTCAGGCTTGGGGGCCGTAAAGGCAGGCGCCGCCACCGCGTTGTTGCTGATGGCACTGGCAGCCAACCCTGCCGCGGCTTTAGCCACGGGCAGGGTCAACTCAATTACCTTGCTGATAGGTGCGTAGCAGACGCCTATTGGTTCGTTGCACCCTTGATAAGTGGCAACGAGAGTAAGTTTGTCTGTCGACGACCCGTCGCGTTTCAAGGATACAACTGCCTCGAATGGCTGGTGAAACACTTCGACCTGACCAAAGGTAAGATCGCTTTTCACCGTACCCGAGGGGAGCGATATTTTCTCGATGGAGGTCTCGGTGTCCTTCGGCTTGAATGCAACCTTATCTTTGTAGAGATAATAATTTTTTGCCGGCTCGAATTGCGCGACTAGCGTATTCTCGTCTCGGACCCTGACCGTCAGCTTGAAAGCCTGGTCGGGAGGCAGCAATTCCTCCTCATCGCTTTTATCGAAGCCCGTGCCGAGTTGCTTTAAACCTGAAAGAAAACCGAATGGCTTCCCCTCCTCGGCGAAAACGTTGATATTGGAAAAACAGAGCAATAGCAGCAAAAAGCGGCTCAAGCGCATCGAGAAACAGGTCCTGTTCATTTTTGGTCCGCGGCTGACGTTTCTTCGGCAATCCACTTCAAATAGGCAGGTAAACCACTGCTGATTGGGACAGCAATGATCTCGGGTAGTTCGTATGGATGGACGGTCTTGATCAGCTGCTCTAACCGCGCATAATGTTGGGCAAGCGTTTTGATAAGCACTGGCACTTCACTGACACTTTCATTTCTCCCCTCCCAGCGGTATACAGAGGTACAGTCAGCCAGGACATTTACGCAGGCGGCCAGGCGTTCATCCACCAGTTTGCTCGCAAGAGCCATGGCTGCGGCTCTATCGGGTAGATTTGTAAAAATGAGTATGGGTTCCATCGAGCGTATTGTAGTCGCGGAAATGGAATTTTATCTGCTTTCGCTGGCAATTGCCGTGCCGGATGCGAAACAGTCGCGCACGGTGGGATAGCGGAGGTCTACGTGCAACTCATGCTTCAAACGCGTATTTGTCAGCCGCCGCGACTCCCGCATAAACGACAGCATGCCTGGCGATATCTGCTCCTCGGCCTGGGCGCGCGGGATGCGGGGGGGCCGTGGCAATCCGAACCGGTCGGCTATCAAATCAAAATACTCGCCCATTTTCAAGTGCGAGTCGTCACTCGCATGGTAGACCCTGCCCGGTCTGGCGAGACGCAACGCGGCGAGCACGATACGTGCAAGATCGTCGGCGTGTATGTGATTGGTAAAGCTGTCCTCTTCCGGCAATAGCGCCGGTATCCCCGCACGCAAGCGCGCCAGCGGCAGGCGGTCCCCAGCATAAATCCCCGGCACGCGGAGAATCGAAACACTCGCGCCGGTGCGCAACCCCCAGCTCCTAAGCTGTCTTTCTGCATCAACCCGGCGCAGTGCGCGTCCGGTCTGAGGGTTGAGCACGTGCGTCTCATCCACCAGCCTTCCCTCGCAATCACCATAGACACCGCTGGTACTGATGTACACAAGTCGTTGTGGTAACATTGCTGCCTTTATCTTCCGGCGTCTTTTTCTTGTAAGCGCTGCGAGGAGATTCGCAGTCCGCGTGTCGTGCTCCCCCAGGTTGGGAGGCGGCGCCAAATGCAGCACTGCATGAGCCAAGCCGGAAATTTTGCTCAGGCTACCGGGTATATCCAGATCGCCAAACACGGGAGTGATACCCCGCAACCGCAAGGAAGCGCGGTTCTCCGGACGCCGGTACAGACCCAGCAACCGGTAATGTGCCCGTAGCAGGGGCGCTGCGCGGAACGCCACGTCGCCGCACCCCACTATCAAGAGTGTCTGTTTCATAAAATATTCAGTTTACCGCCACCTATTTATTTATTGATGCATTCGTAAGCCATGCCCTATCAGATCACCATTCAGCCGAGTGGACATGTTTTCTTCGCCGAAGCCGGTGAAACCATACTGCAAGCCGCGCTTCGCGAAGGTTTTCCCCTTCCTTATGGCTGCCGGAACGGTGCGTGTGGAACGTGCAAGGGCAAAATCATACAGGGAACGGTCGATTTCGGCAGCTACAACGAAAGTGCGCTGTCGGAAGTCGAGAAAAAGGCCGGGATGGCGTTATTTTGCCGCGCCGTGCCGCTGGCGGAACTGGTAATCGAATGCCGTGAAATCGGAGCAATAAAGGATATCAAAGTAAAAACGCTACCATGCCGCGTGCACAAACTGGAGCGGGTGGCACCCGACGTAATGATTATTTCCCTAAAGCTTCCCACCAACGAACGCTTACAGTTTCTCGCAGGACAATACATCGATATCCTCATGAAAAACGGCAAGCGCCGAAGTTTTTCGCTGGCTAACGCCCCTCATGATGACGAGTTGCTGCAACTGCATGTGCGCAACTACCGCGGCGGGACATTCGCCGAGCATGTCTTCACCCAAATGAAGGAAAGGGATATCCTGCGCTTTGAAGGACCTTTCGGCACGTTTTTTCTACGTGAAGATTCGGACAAGCCAATAATATTCGTTGCCAGCGGGACCGGGTTCGCTCCCGTCAAGAGCATACTTGAGCATGTATTTCACGTACGCAATTCGAGCGCCAATGAACGACAGATGGTGCTTTACTGGGGCAACCGGACCACGGCGGATCTTTACCTCGCAGATCTCGCGGGCAGCTGGCAACAGCAACACGACAACTTCACGTTTATTCCGGTGTTATCCGAGGCATTACCATCAGATAGCTGGAACGGAAGAACCGGGCTGGTGCATCAGGCGGTAATGGAGGACTTTGACGACCTCGCGGGTTATCAGATATACGCTTGTGGTGCGCCCGGTATGGTTGAAGCCGCGCATCGGGATTTCACCCAGTTGCGCGGACTCCCGGAAGAAGAGTTTTTTTCCGATGCGTTTACTGCTTCTTCCAGCGAACCGAAAGCCTGAAAGAACGTTGACGTGCCCTGCCAGCGCGAGAACCGACTGGTGCACCTTATTAGCTTATTTGGGCAGGGCGGGGCGCTAATCCAATTCCAGACGCCTCAATGCAAGCTCCAGCCCTTTGTCATAGTGGTCCTTCGCCGGCTCCGGCCGCCCGACTTTTTCGTATAACCGCGCCAATGCCAGATGGGCCGTATAGCTCGGCTCCACCGAGAGGCTCGCCTCCAGATAGTTCTGCGCTTTGCCCCATAACTCGCAATGGGTGCAAAGTTTGCCGAGCGCGAGGAGGAGCGCCGCGTCGTTAGGATGAGACTTAAGCCACGCCTCGGCGCGTTCGATTTGCCGGATAGCATCGTTCTCAACACATTCGCCATAAAGCTCGGCTAATTCCGAATCCCAACGATCATCAAGGCTCTGCTCGATTATCTGATGAGCTGCCCCACAATCGCTGAGCGTCGCATACGCGTGTGCGGCAGCGGCAGCCAGCTTGCTGTCCTTTTTATCAAGCGGGGAAATATTTTGCCAATATTCCTTTAGCGCCTGAGGGTCTTGCGTTCTGCTTTTAAAACCCTCCAAATGTGCATGACGTCGCCACTGCCTGATCAGGTTCATGTCGAGCGCATTTCGGCGCTCTAGCTGACGCAGCAGATCCAGTACCGCAACCCAGTCCCTCGAAAGTTGCCGCGCTTTAAGTTCGAGGCGCAATGCAGCCGTATGCTGTCGAGTTCCTGTCGTCCGCAATGCGTCTAAAAGTTTCAGAGCCTCGTCTGGCCGGTGTTCATCCAGCAACAACTCGGCATGAGTCATGAGCCGCAGCGTTACTTCGTCTGGTGCACTCGATTCCGCCTTGTCAATGAACTCGTCCCGCTGTGAATACCTTCTCAGTTCGTGCGCGGAGCGCGCCGCAATCGTAGCGTTGATCGCAGCCATTTCGGGAGGCTGTTCCATTTCCAGCGCCGCGGCGCATGCGCGCTCGGCCTTGGCATAGCGGCCTTCAAAGAATGCCCTGAGGCCATCCATCATCGCTGCATGAGCCTTCTCTCGGCGCTGCCGGGCGCGGAAATCGCTCACCTCGGCTGGCAGCCGGCTGGTAACGACAACCAGTCGCACTGCAAAATAAGCAACGAAAAGCAAGGCGAGGAGCACCGCCACCAGCAAATTAAGTGATAGCTCGATACGGTAAGGGGGGGAAACTACCAGCACATACCCACTGTTATATCTGGCTCCGAGCGTGACCGCTACCGCAAAGAAAAACAATGCGAGAAGCCAGACCGCTACTTTCACCTGTTTCCCCGGTCACGTGCTAAACGATAGTTCCGCACCGCATCCAGGCTGGCTGAAATACGAGGTAATTCGATGCCAACCTCGCTTGCACGCAACTGTTGCAGCGCTTCGAGCATATTGACGACGGGCAGGGATTTGTTATCGTAGTATCGGCCTATCCAATCTTGCGACGCATCGAGATCGGCCTTGAAACTTGCGCCATCTCGCGCCAGCAGAGCGAGCCGTGCCGATAACAGGCGCAACTTGAGATTCTCGCTCAGGAAATATGCCTGTGATGGCGAGAGCAGGGGGATATCCGGCTTATCCATGTGTTGAATACGCACCAGCCGTTTCATTTCGTCCCAGGTTTCACGCGCGAATCTGAGCCATATACTCTCCGATGCTGGTGTCTGATGTTGAGAAGCACCGGGTTCCGGGGGGCGCAGTTCCATTGCCAGCGGCAAAGCATCAACCGCAGCGGCAAGATTGTCGAGACGCAGGCTGATCCCCACCGTATCCAGATACGGCGCGGATTTCAGAACGTCCATGTCTTTGGATAGAATCTTGCGTAAGGGGGATAACTGAGGGCGGTCTATACGCTGCAGGCGGGCATCGGCCTCCTGCATCGCGATCAGTGCAGCCTTTACATTACTCGCCAACTGCAGCTGTTGATTCGCAATGAGCAGCAATTGCTCGACTTCCTCCAGCGTGGCCTCGTCGCGCGTTCGCGTAAGCTCCTGGTACAGCGCCTCCAGAGCCAGTTGCTGGCTTTGCGATTCAGCCAGCTTGGCTTCTAGCAGGCTGAGCTTCGTATCCAGCCTTCGTCCTGCCTCTGTTCCCTCAGTCGCAAGATGACGTGTTTCCTTACCTAGAGCATCTGCATCGGCCAGCCGTTTTGCGAGCTCATGTTGCAAGTCCCCGATCTGGTTGCGAGTGTCGTACCACTGCCAAGCCATGACAGCGATAATAATAAATGCAAAAATCCAGAGAGGGTTGAAACGCCTGGGCGGGTTATGCGCCAGGTCCTGTGGTTCATTATTATCCGCAGGTTGAAGTTCCGCACTCATTGTCTGGATGAAACACTGTTTTCAGCGCTAGCTCGCGACCGAAAATAATTTGACATGCCCTCAAGCAGACCATCATCGCCGGAGGGCGTAAGAATCACATGGGTAAATCCCAGTGTGCCGGCAGTTTCGGCTATTCGTTCGTGGGAGACAAACAGGGGCGCCTTCTTAAGCCATGCCTGTTCCGCGTCTCCCACCATTTCGCACAGGTTGCGCAGTCCCTCACTGCTGGTTATGGTAATCGCATCCAAGCCTCCGCTTGCTGCCATTCTCAGCGGCGTAATGTCGACCTCCGGCTTGACTCGGCGGTAGCACTCCACATATTCGACCGTGGCGCCGCGTTTCCACAGCGTGTCCCCAAGCAGCTCACGGCCGCCATCCCCGCGAAATATCACCACACGCTTATCCGCGACCTCCCTCAATTCCGCCACGTCGAGCAAGGATTCGCTATCGAAACGTTTAGCGGGTGCAATGACATTATCGAGGCCGAAATGGGCCAGCGCTCTCGAAGTGCCCTGACCAACGGCCGCAACTTTCAATCCGGGGGGCAATGGCCGCATTGCGCTTATTCGGGTCATCGCCTTGTTAACCGCGTTTGGACTGATGAAAATTGCGAGATCGAATTCATCCAGACGCCGGATCAACTCCAGCAACAGCCCCGGATTGGCCGTATCCCGAATTTCCAATACCGGAAATAAAACCGGATGACCGCCTGCCAGGCGTATTTTTTCGGCAAGCTGCCCCGCCTGGTGCGCCGGGCGCGTGACCAGGATATTGGCCCCCGCCAGCGTTTTAGTCACGGATGACTCACAGGCTCCATTGCTCTGGAACCCAAGGCTGCCAGTATTTCCTCAGCGCCCCGCAGCTTAAGATTCCTTGCCAGTTGTGCGCCCATTTCCGTACCTGTTTGGGGGTCGCCGCTCAATTCATCACTTATGATACGCATTCCATCCTGGCTCGCCACGAATCCGCGCAGCCGAAGTACGCCCGCACTGATTTCCGCAAAACCTCCCAGCGGAACCTGGCAGCTGCCGCCGAGCGCCCGGCTCATGGCCCGTTCGGCCTCCACACACTGTGCGGTTTCTGGATGATGAAGCGGCTCCATGAGCTTGAGCAGATCGGTTCTATCTGAGCGGCATTCGATACCGAGGGCGCCCTGTCCTACTGCCGGCAAACTCAGTTCAGCGCTTAATAATGCCGCAATTCGATCGCCCAGCCCCAGCCGCTTCAAGCCCGCGGCTGCCAGGATAATAGCCGAAAACTGCCCCTCGTCCAGCTTCCGCAAACGCGTTTGTACGTTGCCGCGGAGCGGCCGGACTTGCAAATGCGGGAAGCGGGCACGCAACTGACTTTCGCGTCGCAGGCTGGAGGTTCCCACAACGCTACCCGGCGGGAGCTCATCAAGACCGGTGTATTGATTGGACACCAGCGCATCACGGGGGTCTTCACGTTCCGCGATAGCCGCGAGAGAGAATCCCGAGGGCATATCCATCGGAACATCCTTCATTGAGTGAACGGCAATGTCCGCACTCCCGTTCTCCAGCGCTTGTTCCAGCTCTTTGATGAACAGTCCCTTGCCGCCGATTTTAGACAGCGATACATCAAGAATCTGGTCTCCGCGTGTCGTCATGCCAAATATGCTGAATTCGGTTTGCGGGTATAATTTCGACAGGCGGTCGCAAACGTAATTCGCCTGCCACAACGCGAGAGCGCTCTCTCGCGTAGCAATAACGACTTTTGTGGGTATCGATGAATTGGGCATTATTACGATGAGAAAATTAATGAATTATTTCCAACAGTTCATTTTAGCATGGCAGGCGGCTAGCCGGACTGCGCGAACGACACCTCAAAGTATGCCCCTCCCGAACGAGGTTGCGTTATGACACTCGTCGCTTCCCAAAGCGAAAACTGCGACAAGAATCCGGCGGTCGATAAAGACACCCTGGTGAAAGATGACCCTTTGCGCGAAGATATCCGGCTGCTGGGTCGAATGCTGGGTGATACCCTGCGTGAGCAGGAAGGTGAACCCACGTTTGAGCTCATTGAGAACATTCGTCAGACAGCGATCCGATTTCGTCGCGAGCAGGACCTGAAAGCACGGCATGAGCTTGACATGATACTTAACCAGCTCAGCAACAAGGCCACTGAAGCCGTAGTGCGCGCTTTCAGTCATTTCTCGCAACTTTCCAACATTGCCGAAGATCTGCATCACAATCGCCGGCGTCGCATGCATCTTCGAGCGGGATCGCCACCGCAGGCGGGTAGCGTAGGACTCGCGCTGGATCGAGTATTCGCTAGCGGTACAGACGGCGAAGCATTGAAAAAATTTCTCGCCAAAGCCCTGGTTTCACCGGTTTTAACCGCTCATCCAACTGAAGTTCAGCGCAGAAGCATACTGGATTGCCAGCTCAGCATTGCCCATTTGTTGAATGAGCGTGACCGCGTGCAGCTTACGCCGGATGAATTACGCAACAATGAGGAGGGGCTGCGCGCGGCCATTCAGATATTGTGGCAGACCAGAATGCTGCGTTCAGAGCGCCTTTCCGTGTTTGATGAGATCAAGAACGGCCTCGCCTACTATCATTATACTTTTCTGACTGAGGTACCGCGACTCTATGCGGAAATTGAAGACCTGCTTGAACGCCGGATGGGATCCGACGCCCCGCACATCCCGCCATTTCTAAGAATCGGAAGCTGGATCGGCGCCGACCGCGACGGTAATCCCTTCGTAACTGATGAGGTTATGCTGCACGCAGCCGAGCGCCAATCGGCGCTGGTGCTGGACTTTTATATGGGCGAGGTCCATCGGATTGGCCGCCGACTGAGCCTCACGGAGCGCCTCGTCGACGTGGACGACGAATTGGCCACGTTGGCGGAGGCGTCTCCCGATCGGGCACCCAGCCGTGCCGATGAGCCGTACCGGCGCGCACTGATCGGAATTTACGCTCGGCTCGCCGCAACCAGCCAGGGACTGGGTCATGTGATCAGGCAACGCCGTCCCGTCGGGTCTGCCACGCCCTATGCCGACAGCATGGAATTCGCGCACGAAATGGATGTCGTCATCCGTTCGCTGAAGCAGCACAAGGCGGCATTACTGGCTCGCGGCGACCTGCGTCACCTGCGGCGTGCCGCGGAGGTGTTCGGCTTTCACCTCGCATCGCTCGATATGCGCCAGCACAGCAATATTCACGAGCAGGTCGTGGCCGAGTTGTTCGATTACGGCGCGCATCGCAAAGGTTATTCCCATCTGCCCGAGGCAGAACGCGTACAATGGCTATTGGCCGAGATCAGCAGTCCGCGCCCCCTCCGTTCGCCTTATCTGGAATATTCCGAACTTGTCCAAAGCGAGCTGAGCCTTCTTCAAACCGCAGCGGATATCCACCGGCGTTTCGGTGGAGACGCGTTGCCAAACTACATCATATCCAAGACCGATGGCGTCTCCGACCTGCTGGAGGTTGCGTTACTACTGAAGGAAGTCGGTCTCCTGCAGGTGGGGGAGAAACCGAATCTGCGCCTCAACATCATTCCCCTCTTCGAAACAATCGCCGACTTGCGTGGCTGCGGCAAGGTTATGGACGAACTGTTCTCGCTGCCGTGTTATCGCAAGCTACTGGATTCGCGGCAGAATGTTCAGGAAGTGATGTTGGGGTACTCCGATAGCAACAAGGATGGAGGCTTCCTTGCGGCCAACTGGGAACTCTACAAAGCGGAAACTGAACTTACGAAGGTATTCGCCAGGCACAAGGTGGAATTGCGCCTGTTCCACGGTCGGGGAGGTTCCGTTGGACGCGGTGGAGGACCCAGCTATCAGGCCATCCTGGCTCAGCCTCCCGGGAGTGTTAACGGCCAGATACGAATCACCGAACAGGGCGAAGTAATTGGCAGTAAATATGCAGACCCCGAAATCGGGCGACGCAACCTCGAAACCCTGGTGGCGGCGACGGTCGAGGCCACGCTGCTGAGCCATGATACGCTGGGTGAGCGTGCCGCTGCTTATTACGAGATTATGGAGGCGCTGGCACAAGATGCGCTCGCCGCGTATCGCAATCTGGTGTACGAAACGCCAGGGTTTAACCGCTATTTTCAGGAAACAACCCCCATAAGGGAAATTTCAGGGCTGAATATCGGTAGCAGACCGCCATCGCGCAAGAAGTCGGATTTGATCGAAGACTTGCGGGCCATTCCCTGGGTGTTCAGCTGGAGCGTCAACCGCTCCATGATCCCCGGCTGGTATGGCTTCGGCACCGCTGTGGAAACGTTTGTGCAACACGAAGATGGAGGCGAAAAGGGCCTGGCGCTCCTGCAGGAAATGCACAGGGACTGGCCGTTCTTGCAAACGCTATTGTCCAACATGGACATGGTGCTGGCTAAAACCGATATGGGTATCGCGTCGCGCTATGCTGAGCTGGTGGCTGACATCGGTTTGCGAGAGGAAATTTTCGGACGCATCCAGATGGAATGGGACCGTAGCGTAAAATGGCTATTCGCCGTCACGGGACGAACGGAATTTTTACAGGACAATCCGACGCTGGCCCGGAGCATCCGTAACCGTACGCCGTATATCGATCCACTCAACCATTTGCAAGTAGAACTGTTACGGCGTTATCGTTCCGGTGATGCCACTGATGCGGTAAAGCGGGCTATCCAACTGACCATAAATGGCGTAGCCGCCGGACTTCGAAATAGCGGATAAGTTGTTCGGCAAGATGTTCACGACAAGCAACAGCACAATTTAAGACAGGACCGTGGCAAAAAAACTTTACATAAAAACCTTTGGCTGCCAGATGAACGAGTACGACTCGGAAAAGATGGCGGACGTGCTTTACGCCACGCAGGGCATGGAAAAGACCGACGATCCGGCCGATGCCGATGTAATTCTGTTCAATACCTGCTCAGTGCGCGAAAAGGCACAGGAAAAGGTGTTTCACGATCTCGGCCGCGTCAGGTATCTTAAGAGCCTCAACCCAGACCTGCTCATAGGCGTGGGCGGTTGTGTCGCCAGTCAGGAAGGGGCGGAGATCGTGAAGCGCGCGCCATATGTAGATGTAGTATTTGGTCCGCAAACTCTGCATCGGCTGCCTGAACTCATTTCAGCACGGCGCGCTACGGGCCGTTCTCAGGTTGACATTTCTTTTCCTGAAATTGAAAAATTTGACCAACTGCCTCCCGCGCGCACCGACGGCGCGACCGCATTCGTATCGATTATGGAAGGGTGCAGCAAATATTGCAGCTTTTGCGTGGTGCCTTATACGCGCGGAGAGGAAATTTCACGTCCGCTCGGTGACGTGTTAGCGGAAATCGCCGGATTGGCAAACCAGGGGGTCCAGGAAGTTACGCTGCTCGGACAGAACGTCAACGCCTATCGTGGAGTCGCTGATGACGGGGACGACGAAATCGCTGATTTAGCGTTGTTGCTTGAATACGTTCACGAGATTCCCGGCATCGAACGCATTCGCTATACAACTTCCCATCCCCGGGAATTCACCGGGCGGTTGATCGACGCGTACTCAAAGTTACCCAAACTGGTCAGTCATGTGCACCTGCCGGTTCAGTCAGGCTCGGATCGAATACTGGCGGCGATGAAGCGTGGCTACACCGCGCTGGAGTACAAATCCATTATCCGCCGCCTGCGCGCTGCTCGACCCGACATTTCTCTTACCTCCGATTTCATCATTGGTTTTCCTGGGGAAACAGCTGCCGATTTCGAGGCCACCTTGAAGCTGGTTGAGGATGTCGGGTTTGACGATTCCTTCAGCTTTATTTACAGCCGGCGTCCTGGAACACCTGCCGCCGATTTGCCTGATAGCACGCCACAAGAAATAAAACTTGAACGGCTACGACGACTGCAGGAAAAAATCATGCAACAGGCGCAGGCTATCAGTCAAAGCATGGTTGGCACGACACAACGCATTCTGATCGAGGGTGTTTCTAAAAAGAACCGCGATGAACTGTGCGGGCGCACGGATAACAATCGCACGGTGAACTTCCCTGGCGATCTGGAAGACGCACGCGATTTCATCAGCGTTAAGATTACTGCGGCTTTAACGCACTCGTTGCGAGGGGAAATCGTAAAGAACAAGGAGGGGGACAATATTGGATAGTGCATTGAAAGGCCTTGCGGTTGGGTCACGGTTGACCCACTATCGTGGATAAATCGTCCGGGGAAGCACCCGGGAGGAGTCGCCAGAAGTTCATTTCTTGCAAAGTAGGTGCGTCGCTGCCAGAATTAGCTACCTCACAACGAATTTACCGCGACGCTTCCCCGCGCCTTTGAAACCAAAGCCTGTAGAAATTTCGTTTTCCCCAGCCGATAATCAGCGCCTTGCCAATCTCTGCGGGGCGCTGGATGAAAACCTAAGGCAAATTGAGACCGTGCTTGACGTCACCATCGCCCGGCGCGGGGAACGTTTCAGTTTGCGTGGCAAGTCCAGCCAAACTGCGCTAGCGGCGGAGGTATTGCAGAATTTCTATAGCCGGGCACAGCACCATATAAGCATCGAGCAGGTTCAGTTGGGCTTGATCGAGGCGATGAACCCTCGTCATACCAAAAAACATCCCGCTGACGACGACGCAAAGGAGATAACGGAACCGGCCTTGCTGACGCGCCGCAACGATTTGCGCGGCCGAACACCACGCCAGGTCGAGTATCTCCAACAAATTCAGACCCACGACATCACGTTTTCCATTGGCCCCGCAGGAACGGGCAAAACATATCTAGCGGTAGCAAGCGCGGTGGACGCGCTGGAACGCGACATCGTCGCGCGAATTGTGCTCGTGCGTCCGGCGGTCGAAGCCGGCGAGCGGTTGGGTTTTCTTCCCGGTGATCTGGTGCAGAAGGTGGATCCTTATCTGCGCCCTCTATATGACGCGCTGTATGATTTGATGGGTTTTGATAAAACCAGTAAGCAATTTGAGCGCAGCGCGATCGAAGTAGCGCCGCTCGCATTCATGCGCGGACGCACGCTGAACCAATCGTTTATCATTCTCGACGAAGCACAGAACACGACACCCGAACAGATGAAAATGTTTCTGACTCGTATCGGCTTCGGGTCAAAGGCTGTGGTAACCGGCGACATTACTCAGATTGACCTGGCAAAACATCAGAAAAGCGGGCTCGTCGAGGCCAAGCAGGTTTTGGAAAAAGTGCGCGGTATCGCCTTTACGCATTTTGACGCAGAGGACGTCGTGCGACATCCTCTCGTCCAGCGAATCGTCAATGCTTACCAACAGTATGAGAAACAGCGGTAGCGTTGCCGAGTCCGCAGGAGTTGCTGCCAGGACGCCGAGGCTGAAACTGGCGGTACAGTATGCGACAGAGGTCCAGCAAGTGCCGCCCCGTTCCGAGTTTCGCAAGTGGGTCAAAGCCGCGCTGAAGCAGGATGCGGAAATTGTGCTGCGTATCGTTGATGCAGACGAAGGCCGCGATCTCAATCTCAATTTTCGCAAAAGGGATTATGCCGCCAATGTGCTGACGTTCGTGTATGACAACGTTGAGCGCAATTCCCAATCTCTGGCTGGAGACATCGTACTGTGCGCGCCGGTAATAGAAAATGAAGCCGGCGAGCAGCACAAAGCTCTGACAGCGCATTACGCGCATCTGACGGTGCATGGTGTACTGCACCTTCAGGGCTACGATCACCAGACTGACGCTGATGCAGCTGCAATGGAGCGGCTGGAGACACAAATCGTCGAAAAGTTGGGATATAAAGATCCTTACAGAGGAACCTCTAACTAAGTATGTTGCCGGAACCCACCGATTTCTTCACATGCCAACTGGCGGCATTTAGCCATGGATGAACTTCCCAAGCCTGGCTGGCTAGAGCGTATTACCGCCCTGATTCTCCGCCAGCCAGGAGACCGCGAACAATTGGTGACATTATTGCGTGCTGCCTTTGAACGCAATTTATTCGATTCCGATGCCTTGAGCATGCTTGAAGGCGTGATACAGGTATCAGAGATACAAGCGCGTGACATCATGGTTCCGCGTTCTCAAATGGACGTCATCGACATTAGCCAGACGCCGGACAAGTTTATTCCCTTTGTCATCGAGACTGCGCATTCGCGCTTTCCAGTTACCGAGAGCGATAAAAACAACGTCATTGGCATCCTGCTGGCGAAGGATTTGCTGCGCTATTACGCGGGTGAGGAGGAATTTGACGTACGCGAGATGCTGCGGCCAGTCGTGTTTATTCCTGAATCCAAGCGCCTCAACGTGCTGCTCAAGGACTTCAGGACGAACCGCAATCATATTGCCATTGTCGTGGATGAGTACGGCGGAGTAGCGGGGTTGGTTACCATCGAAGATGTGCTGGAGCAAATCGTTGGCGAGATCGAGGATGAGCACGACTTTGACGAAGCTGAAGACAATATTGTTCAGGACGCGAGCGGCCATCATCGGGTTAAGGCAATTACCGAAATTGCGGACTTTAATGAAAAGCTCGGTGGGGAATTAAGCGATGACGATTACGACACCGTCGGGGGTCTGGTGCTGCATACGTTCGGGCGCCTGCCGAAACGCGGCGAATCGGCAACCGTTGACGATTTCAGGTTTACCGTGTTGCGCGCAGATAGCCGCAGGTTGTATACATTGCTGGTCGAAAAGAATAGCGCCGAGATTGAGCAATAATATTGCTCGCCCCTGGGATGATGCCCGGCTTTAAATCCCTATATAGTGATTCTGTTTACACCGGGATGAGTAGAAGTTGTGCAGCACCGTTCGGCCATCAAGGGGTACAGATCACTTTGACTTGCAAGACTTTCGCCCAGGCGAACGATAGGCAAGAATCGCACTATAAGGCGCGCTCCGAGCCACCCCCGGTAGAGGTGGTGATTGAAGTTCCGCAGGGCAGCTTTCTCAAGCGCGGATCAACCGGTAAAGTTGACTTTATTTCTCCCCTCCCTTGTCCGTTCAATTACGGCTCAGTGCCCGGTTATATCGGTCTTGATGGCGACCTTCTGGACGCGGTGGTGCTCGGACCACGGCTTCCGTTGGGCACAAAGATCCGCGTCCGACCCTGGGGAGCGGTGGTGATGAGGGATCGCGGCCTGACGGATGACAAGCTTATCTGTGCTGAACATTCTCCAGACGCCGCGCAACGCCGTAAAGTACTGCGCTTTTTTCATTTCTATGCAAGGTGCAAGGGTTTACTGAATATCTGGAGAGGCCGACCCGGGCGCAACGCCTGCGAAGGCTGGTGCGATGCGAGTGACGCGCTTGCTCGTGCACGGCCGCGAAACGGTTCCTGGCGGGGACCACCGCTTGAGTTCTGATAGGCATTAGTTGTTGATTTTTGCCAATGCCCGCGGACCATGGCAGAATTGCGCCCCTGTTAAGGAACCTCTGAATACGCTGAAGCCACGACTGTCTTATGCCTCTGCTTACCCTTGAAAAAATTTGTCTTGCTTTTGGGCATCACTCGCTGCTCGATCATGTCGACCTACAGCTCGACGCGGGCGAACGTATCGGTCTGATCGGTAGAAATGGCGGTGGTAAATCCAGTCTGCTACGCATCGTAGCAGGGGAAGCCAAGCCGGACGATGGGAGAATTTGGCGCGCACCCGCGTTGAAGCTGGCCTACGTGCCTCAGGAGCCGACGCTCGATCCAGAGCTTACCGTCTTTGAAGAAGTTTCAAAAGGAGTCGGCGCAGTCAGCCAGGTGCTAATTCGTTACCACGAGACGTCTCATCTATTGAGTGACGGCGGGAGCGACACCGAAGCGCTTCTTTCGCGGCTGCAAGATTTGCAAGCCGAGCTGGAAGCGCAGGACGGCTGGAGCATTCAGGCTAAGGTCGAAACCGCGATCAACAAGCTTAGCCTTCCTACCGATGCATTGGTCGGGCAGCTTTCCGGCGGGCAAAAAAAACGCGTCGCGCTGGCTCGTGCGCTGGTGTTATCGCCCGACGTGCTGCTATTGGACGAACCGACCAATCATCTCGACTTTCTCTCTATCGAATGGCTGGAAGAGCTCCTGAAGGATTTTGTGGGGAGCGTGGTATTCGTGACGCATGACCGCCGCTTTCTGAGCAATGTGGCAACGCGGATAATCGAGCTTGATCGAGGCAAGCTGACGAGTTTCCCCGGTGATCTTTCGGACTATCAGCGAAAGAAATTGGAAATGCTCGAAATTGAAGCCGTCCAAAATCAGAAGTTCGACAAGGCCTTGGCACAAGAGGAGATCTGGATACGCAAAGGAATCCAGGCGCGCTGTACCCGCAACGAGGGCCGGGTAAGGCGGCTGGAAGCATTGAGACTAGAGCGCGCCTCGCGGCGGGAACGCTCCGGAAGTGTCAATCTCAACGTGGACGACGGCGCAAAATCAGGCCGCATGGTAGCTGAGCTGGAACATGTCAGTAAAAGTTACGGCGACAAGGAAATCATCAAGGATTTCTCTTGCAGAATTATGCGCGGCGATCGCGTGGGCTTATTGGGACCGAATGGCGCCGGGAAATCGACCTTGCTCAAGCTGATACTGGGGTCTCTCCCGCCTGACACCGGAAACATCAGGCTGGGCACCAAACTCGCCGTAGTGTATTTTGACCAGATGCGCGAGCAACTCAATGACGACGAAACGCTGATAGACACGATTAGTCAAGGCTCCGATTTCATTGATATCGGTGGGACCAGAAAACACGTTATAAGCTATCTTGAAGACTTCCTGTTCTCGCCTCAACGTGCCCGCTCTCCGGTAAAGTCGCTCTCCGGTGGAGAGCGCAACCGTCTGTTGCTGGCAAGGTTATTCACGCGTCCGGCCAATGTGCTGGTCTTGGATGAGCCAACCAACGATCTTGATATCGAGACCCTGGAATTGCTTGAGGCACTGCTGCAGAACTATTCCGGCACGCTGTTCCTCGTGAGTCATGATCGAGAATTTCTCGACAACGTCGTTACCCAGGTTATTGCGTTCGAAGGCCACGGCATCCTGCGCGAATACGTGGGGGGCTACGAAGACTGGATGCGGGCAAAAAATTTCCAAAAAACAGTGCAAAAGCAAAAGGAGGCGCAACCGCCGGCAGCCAAGGCCTCCGCATCTCTTCCCCGGGTTAAATTGGCTTACAAGGAAACGCGTGAACTCGATGAGCTTCCCGGAAAGATCGAGGCGCTCGAACGGGAACAGGCGGACATCAGAAACCAGCTATGTTCTGCAGATATCTACCGGAATTGTCCGGATAAAGCCAGAGCCTTGGAACAGCGCCTTTCGGCGCTGGATGGGGAAGTTATGAGCCACCTTACGCGTTGGGAGGAGCTTGAAGCAAAACTTGCGTCCGGACACAGCAATTGATGATAAGTTCCCGTATGTCATGAATTTTATACATTGACCAGAAATGGCACATCGTTTAGAGTCGCTCTTTTTGAAAAAGAGGGCACTGATGATGAAACGACCAGCAATAATAGGCTTATTTGCGTGGGGTCTGCTTCTGGCATTAAGCGGTACCGCTCAGGCAGCCGGTGACCCGGCCGCAGGAAAGCAGAAGAATGCAATGTGCATTGGTTGTCATGGAATAGAAGGGTATCGGACATCTTATCCCACCGTATATCACGTCCCAAGATTAGGCGGTCAGCACGCCGAGTATCTGATCAAGGCGCTACAGGCTTATAAAACTGAAGCCCGGAACCATCCCAGCATGAAAGGTATTGCCGCCACGCTATCCCAACAGGATATGGAAGATCTGGCCGCCTATTACGCCGGCAGCGGAAAATAATCAATTCATTACGCAAGGAAAGAAGCCTCATGAAAAATCATATTATTGCCGCGGCAAGCGGCGCATTGCTGCTGATTTCCGGCCAGGGAATGGCAGCTGACCTTGATGCTGGCAAGAAGAAAGCGGCTGAGGTTTGCGCCGCATGCCACGGTCCGGATGGCAACAGTCCCGCTCCCGCCTTTCCTAAGCTGGCTGGGCAGCATGCGAGTTATCTGGCGAAAAGCCTGAACGAGTATAAGTCGGGCACAAGAAAGGATCCTATCATGGCAGGCATGGCTGCCGCCCTGAGTAAGGAAGACATTGAAAATGTGGCTGCATACTATGCCAGCCAGTCGGGTCTAAAGACCAAATATTAGACAGGAAAGCAGACAGGAAATGCACATCCTGTCTGCTCTATGCCCCTCCGGCTTCAATAATCCGCTTCACCTAGGCATTATTTTCCTGCCGGTCCAGGCATTCGAAGTACACCCTCGCATCCAGCGCCGTCTGATCGCGTTGCGCCTGCCAGATCATTTCCGCAAGACACTCCATGAGTTGATGTGTGGCGACATGTTCGTCGCCGGCTTTTTGTAACAGTCCCTGGAAACGTTTGCGGATTCCGGGTGGCTGGTCTATTGAAAGCTGCTCCTTGATGGCCACATGCATGCTCATGTGCAGAAAGGGGTTGATATCGCCCATTTCGGGCAAATAATCCTTATCCCGGTATCGTTCCGGCGTTTCGAGCATTCGCTGATACTCGGGATGCAATAAAATGATCTCCAGCGCCATGTCTTCCATGGCGGTAAGCATTTCTCGCTGCCGGTACTTGCGCCAGACGTCAAAAAAAAACTGACGCGCCTGCTCTCTAGAAGGGCTGAACATCGACCACTCTGAATACGTCCAGCACGAGCGCGACAAGGAAGTTGCAGGAATAACACCCACCCAAGGCAAAAAAGCATGTCCAAAGGCTTAGCATCACGACTGCAACGTTTACCTGGCAAGTGGTTATCATTTTCCGCTGCCGGTTCGTTTGACAACTCATTTGCTGAAGGAGGGCCTAGCAATGGCCGGATCAGAGGCTTCGTAAGCTGCCGCAGAAGCGATCGGATAAATGCTGTCGGGTTTCTCGAAATTTTTTTCCTTGTACTCGCACAGATCGTTAATGATACAGATCGCGCATTTTGGTTTCCTCGCGACGCATGTGTAACGCCCGTGCAGGATGAGCCAGTGATGAGCATCATGGCGAAAACCGGGTGGCACGTTCTTCAGAAGCTTCAGCTCTACCTCCAGCACAGTTTTTCCGGGTGCGATCCCAGTCCGGTTGGCAACGCGAAAAATATGCGTATCCACCGCCATAGTGGGTTCACCGAAGGCCGTGTTCAGAATAACGTTGGCGGTTTTCCGTCCCACCCCGGGCAGTTTCTCCAGCTCATCCCGGGTTCGCGGAACTTCACCCCCGTGATGCTGAATCAGCAATTGGCACGTAGCGAGTATATTCTTGGCCTTGGTCTTGTATAGCCCAATGCTCTTGATAAAATCACGTAGGCTTGCCTCCCCCAGCGCGAGGATTTTTTCGGGTGTATTTGCGGTGGGAAACAACTTGTGCGTTGCCAGATTTACGCTCTTGTCAGTCGCCTGGGCAGAGAGAATTACCGCAATCAGCAATTCAAATGGCGAGGCGTACTCCAGTTCAGTAGCGGGATTAGGATTGGCCAACTTAAAGCGTGTAAAAATTTCCTTTCGTTTGTTTGAGTTCATGGAAGTCTGAATGAATAATAGCCAGTGGCTCAGCCTGGATATGCTGTTATGTTTTCGTTGGCCCTTGAGTTCGGGTAGCCCTGGCTCGCTCGGCGGTGGCGCGCGACAGCGCGGCTTGAATAGCTGCTTTTTTACGGTCGCCCGCTACGGATGGGCTATTCGTGACCGTCACGGCTTCAGGCTCCTGCGCCATTCTGGCTTCGTTTTCCCTTTTTTCCCGCTCAAGCCTTTGCAGCCTGTACCGATAACGTTTCCGCGCATGATCCGCAGCGGCCTTACCGTCCCGCCGCGAGCCGTCATCCGTGTTATCGAACTGATTCCCGGCGCCGCGCCCAAACCTTTCCCTGGGCATCATGCTGATACAATCCATAGGACAGGGGGCAATACATAACTCGCAGCCGGTGCACTCCGCCGCGATGACAGTATGCATCTGCTTGGTAGCGCCCACAATCGCATCTACCGGACACGCTTGAATACAGAGGGTGCAGCCTATGCAGGCTTCCTCATTAATCAGCGCGACGATCTGAGGCTGGTGCGAACCGTGAGCATGATTAAGGGGTGGCGGGCGCTTACCCAGCAACTCGGCGAGCCTGCGGATACCTTCGTCACCGCCGGGAGGACATTGATTGATGTCCGCACGCCCCTCCGCGATTGCCTCTGCGTAAGGCAGACAGCCAGAAAACCCGCATCGCCGGCACTGGGTTTGCGGCAGAATGGCATCAATTTCTTCAATCAGCGCATTCTGTTTCATTGCGGGCCCATCGGTGAAGAAGCGTCGGGCGCGCATAAAGCTTGTGTCAGCTCCCGCACCAGATCGGGACCGCGATAGATCAAGCCGCTATAGATTTGTATCAGGCTCGCCCCGGCTTCGATTTTTTCCCTTGCATCCGCTGCACTCATGATACCACCGACCCCAATGATGGGTAGCGCCCCTTGCAGGGCCACATGCAAACGGCGTATCACGGCAGTGGCGCGCTGGGTCAGCGGCTGCCCGCTTAACCCACCGGGCTCGCTACCATGAGGGAGTGTTTTCACCTCATCACGGGAAAGGGTGGTGTTGGTGGCGATAACCCCGTCGATCTGATACTCCATTAATAACGCTGCGATCGCATCAATCTGCGAGGGCTCAAGATCGGGAGCAATTTTAACTGCTACCGGGGTGTATTTCCCATGTTCATCAGCCAGCTTTTGCTGATCCAGTTTCAGCAGGTACAATAAATTGCTTAACTCCTCCGCGTTTTGCAACTGACGAAGATGGGGCGTGTTGGGTGAAGAGATATTGACAACGATGTACCCCGCATAGCGATACGCTTTGCGCAGGCAAAACAGATAATCGGCGGCCGCCTTTTCCACTGGGGTATCGAAATTTTTTCCAATATTGATACCGAGTATTCCCCGATAGTCGGCCTGACTCACGTTCGCGATCAGCCCATCTATGCCTTGATTATTAAATCCCATCCGGTTGATAATGGCCTTGGCCTGAGGTAGACGGAACAACCGCGGTTTCGGGTTTCCCGGTTGGGGACGGGGCGTCACCGTTCCGATCTCAATAAAGCCGAAGCCGAGTGCCGCGAGCGCTTCGATGTGTTCGCCATCCTTGTCCAGTCCCGCGCCCAACCCGACAGGATTGGGGAAGTTGAGGCCCATGACCGTCCTCGATGGGCAAGATATTGGCTCTGCGGCTCGCGAGCCGAACCGTTGGGCCACTTCGAGCGTCTTAAGGGTAACCCGATGAGCGGTTTCCGGTTCGAGACTGAATAATAACGGACGGAGCAAGGAATAAAGCATGCTTCATTTTAACATCCCCGAACGGTTAACCTCCAAGGGGGAAAGCCGCTGGGCGCGCTCAGCGGTACTACTGCTGTTTATTTATCCATAATCCTCAACCAAAACGAATGCGTGCAGGAACCTCCATGAAGCAACTCAGCATATACCTGGCTATGATTCTGATGACGTTATGCTCGAACACCTTCGCGACAACTGAATGGGAAGCCCTTAACCATGAGTTGGAAACGCTCCATCAGCAGGGTGATTACGGGCGCGCGACCGTGGTAGCGAAAAAGGCCTTGCAGACAGCCGAGCAAACGCTGGATGGGAATCATCCCGATATTGCCACCAGTTTAAACAGCCTGGCGCTGCTGTACAACGACCAGGCGCAATATGCGCAGGCCGAACCTCTACTCAAGCGTGCGCTGCCAATTTTTGAGAACGCAGTCGGTCAGGAAACGCCCGAGGTGGCGGCAACCTTGAACAACCTCGCAATGGTGTACAGGAAGCAGGGCCAGTATGCTCAGGCAGAACCCCTCTATAAGCGGGCGCTGGCAATTGACGAGAAAGTCCATGGACCCGACCACCCAAATGTCGCCATCAGTCTAAACAACCTGGCTCAGCTATATCAGGCGCAGGCGCAGTACGAACAGGCAGAGCCTTTACTCAAGCGTGCGCTGGAAATTCTCGAAAAAACCCTCGGGCCGAACCACCCGACCGTCGCCATGAGTCTCAACAACCTCGCGCTCCTTCACAATGCCCAAAAGCAGTATGCGCAGGCTGAGCCTCTGTACAAGCGCGTTCTCGCTATTTCCAGGAAAACGTTCGGCCCGGACCATCCGAACGTGGCCTTGAGTTTGAACAATCTGGCGGGGTTATATAAGGATCAAGGCAAATATCCGCAGGCTGAGCCACTTTTCCGCCGGGCGGTGGCAATCTCCGAAAAGTCGCTCGGCCGGAATCATCCCAATGTCGCAACAAGCCTGGAAAACCTGGCCCAACTTTATCGGGATATCGGTCATGCTGATAAAGCTGAACCATTCGATAAACGCGCGGCGGCAATCAGGGCTGCCCAAAACTAAGCTGGTTTCGCAATCAGGACGTGGACGAGTCCGGCAGGCGCCGGCCGGCGCCCGAAAGCCTAGGGCGACTATGTGGGATAGCGATCTTCCAAATTGCTTAGCGGCATTAGCTGCTCCCATTGCCCGTTAATCAAGCCCTGCAATGGGCGGAAAGCAGCCTTATAAGCCATCTTCCGGCTATCCTTGATCCAGTATCCCAGATAAAGATAAGGCAGTTTCAATGTCAGGCACAGTTGTGCTTGCCATAAAATATTGTAGGTACCGAAGCTCGCCCCCGGCACGTCCGGATCGAAAAAAGTATAAACCGACGATATCCCGTCCGGCAGTTCATCAATAATGCTGATCATGCGCAGCTGACCATTTTCGCGAAACTCGACCAGACGCGAGTTAACGTTACTCGGAAGCAAAAAATGCCGGTACTGCTCGCGGCTGTCACGGTCCATACCTCCCCCGGCGTGGCGTTTTGCCTGGTACCGCAGATAGAGTGAATAGTGATCCGGGTGATAATACAAGTCGTGTTGTGTCGCCACCAACTGCTGATGACGCTTCCATGAACGGCGCTGCGTACGACTGAGAGTCAATCTGTCAGCCACTACCCGTACTGGCATGCAGGCGCGGCAGTTGTCGCAGTAGGGACGATAGGTAAAAGCGCCGCTACGCCGAAAACCCGCCTGTACCAACTCACCATAAACGCCTGTGTCGATCAGGTGGCTGGGAGTCGCTACCTGGGAGCGCGCCAACTGCTCCGGCAGATAGCTGCATGGATAAGACGCAGTTGTATAGAACTGTAGCGCCGAAGAAGGAAGATCATTTAACTTGCTCATGATCAAGACACCATTTTTCGCCTCGTTGAGGATAGTGTACCAATTCTTTTAATGTCTGACTAAATTCCTTCCGGGAAATTTCGCGCGCACCGAGAGAAGCGAGATGTTCTGTTTTCATCTGGCAGTCGATCATACCGAAGTCCAAACCCTGCAATTTTTTCACCAGGTGCACAAGCGCAATTTTGGAAGCGTCGGAAACGCGGGAAAACATCGATTCGCCGAAAAACATTTTTCCCAGGCCAACACCATATAAACCGCCCACCAGTTCGCCCCCTACCCAGGTTTCGACTGAATGGGCAAGACCCATCTCATGGAGTTCTCCGTATGCCGCGATCACTTGCGGGTGAATCCAGGTGCCAGTAAGCCCCTTGCGCGGAGCAGCGCATGCCTCCATTACTTGCTTGAATGCGCTATCTGCCCGTATCTCATAGTTCTCTCTCTTCAGCACTTTCGCCAGCGATCGTGAAATCTTGAGTTCCTCGGGAAACAGCACCATGCGTGGGTCGGGGCTCCACCACAGGATAGGCTCGCCTTCGTTGAACCATGGAAAAACGCCGCAGCGATAGGCTTCGATTAACCTTGCAGGCGAGAGGTCACCACCAACTGCCAAGAGGCCGTTTGGTCTGGTAAGCGCAGTTTCTAGTGGAGGAAAGGGCGATTCGGGTCCAAGCCAGGGAATCATCTATACATCCTGAAACTCAAAAAAGCGCTATTTTAAGGTCACAGGTCGCCGAGTTGCAGGACTATGGGAACAAGGGGCGATAATGCGTGGGATCGGGAACCTGAGCAGATTCAAATCCCGCTCGACGTATTCGGCACGAGTCACATACTCCGCACGCCCGCCCGGCTTCGTCCGCCTGATAGCAGGATACCGTGAGGCTATAATCCAGACCCAGCAAATTTCCCTGCTCGATTATTTGAGCCTTGGAAAGATTAAGGAGCGGCGCATGGATACGTAGCTTCGCGCCCTCTATCGCAGCTTTTGTGGCGAGGTTCGCCATGTTCTCGAACGCGGTGATGTATTCGGGTCGGCAATCGGGATAGCCGGAGTAATCCACGGCGTTAACCCCGATAAAAATATCAAGGCTCCGGAGCACTTCTGCCCAGGCGAGTGCGAGAGACAACATGATGGTGTTTCGGGCAGGCACGTACGTGACGGGTATGCCGGGTTTGATTCCCCCAGCCGGTATCGCAGTTGATAAATCGGTCAGAGCCGACCCGCCAAAGGTGGATAAGTCGACTTTGATGACCCTGTGCTCAACCGCTCCGATTGAGGTGGCCAGCGCTGCGGCGGCTACGAGTTCCGATACATGCCGCTGCCCGTAATCCACGCTTAGAGCGAAACACTCATGGCCCCTACTATGAGCAATGGCGAGCGCAGTCGCGGAATCCAAACCGCCGGACAACAGCACGACCGCCTTAGCCATCAAATTCTTGCCAATACATCCTTCCTGTCGTCATCGCCCGGGTCCCTCGCCCCACAGCAATTTATGCAACTGGACCTGCACCCGTACCGGCAGACGGTCACGCAAAACCCATTCAGCCAGCTCGGCGGGGTCAAGTTTGCCATATACGGGCGAAAATAAAATCGGGCAAATCCGATCCAGCCGGCGCTCGCTCATAACCCCGACCGCCCATTCGTAGTCGCTTTTATCGCAGAGCACAAACTTCACTTCATCATGGGGTGTCAGGTGATCGAGATTGGACCAGCGGTTCTTGTCCAGCTCGCCAGAACCTGGAGTCTTCAGATCGAGGATTCTGGAAACACGCACGTCCGCTTTAGATATATCCAAAGCGCCGCTGGTTTCGAGCGATACCGAATATCCAGCGTCGCACAACAGTCCGAGCAACACAGGGCATTCTCTTTGCGCCAGAGGCTCCCCGCCGGTCACGGTCACATGGTCTACGGCGTAACTTGCGATCTCCGCCATAATGGCGGAAATAGATATAGGCCGGCCACCATAAAAAGCATACTCGGTATCGCAATAGACGCACCGCAATGGACAACCGGTGAGACGCACGAATATCGTTGGCAGCCCTACCCGGCTCGTCTCCCCCTGAAGCGAAAGAAAAATCTCGCTGACGCGTAGGGCGCGTTCCGGCGATGCAGAAGCTTGGTTTTCAGCCTGAGCGGAAGTTTGAACCATTTCTGGCAATGGCGTTAACAGCACGAAATGTCAAGTAGAGGCATGTCCTCTTAAGTCCGTTGCGAGCGCGACCGGATCTCCGCAGGTTCCCCCGACACGCTACTTCAAATTGGCCAGGCGGCGCTTGGCTTTCTCGGCCGCCTCGCTTCCCGGATACTTGGCGATAAGGGTTTCGAGCGTTTTTTTGGCAGCAGCTTTTTTATTCGTTTCCTGGTGGCTGCTGGCAATATTGAGCATCGCGTCCGGAGCCTTGGCGCTGTCCGGATAATTGCTGAGTAATTTCTCCTGCGCAGTAATAGCGTTTTTGAAATCACGCAGGGCGTAATAAGAGTTACCGATCCAGTATTGAGCGCTCGGCACGAAATTTGATGCCGGGTAGCTCTTGATGAACTTGTTGAACTGAGAAATAGCGTCCTTGTATTTCCCGGCCTTGAACAGGCTGTAAGCCGCCTCATACGCCTGGTTCTCAGCACTGTCAGCCGGCGCAGCAGCGCCCGAACTTGAGGCCGGTGCGGAAGAAGGAACGACAGCCACCGGAGCGGGGGCCATGGCTACGGTCCCTGCATCCGTTTCCGGTACGCTGTCGACACCAGTCGCTGAATGCGCGTCAGGCTCCTTCTCTTTAGGTCCGGGTGCGGCAGATTCTGAACCCCCGGTTTCGCTGCGCTGTTCCAGTCGCCTCAACCGATCATCCAGATCAATATAAAAATCCTTCTGCCGCTTCTGTGTCAATTCGCTCTCATTGCCCAACACTTCGATCTGGCCCTGCAATTTGTTCAGCTCAAGCCTCAGAGTCTCGATCTGGTTATGCAGGTCCAACAGCGGTTGGCTGCTGAGTGCTTCATCCAGTTTAATAATGCGGGCGTCAAGCGCCTGCACCTGGTTGCGCAAATCCGCGATCAGGGCCTGCTGCGAAGCGATCTGCTTGCGCGCTTCTTCGTCGTCGAACAGACCAGCGTAACTCGCGTTACTACCGATCAGAACCAACAATAAAAAAGCGCGCAACCGCATCATTACTCGCCCTGGTAGCGAATATCGACGCGGCGGTTTTCGGCCCAGGAGGCCTCATCGTGGCCTGTGCCGCGAGGTTTCTCCTCACCGAGACTGACGGATTCAATTTGAGATTCCTTGGCGCCCGACAGCGTCATTGCATATCTTACGGCGTCGGCCCGACGCTGACCCAGTGCAAGGTTGTATTCCCGGCTGCCGCGCTCGTCGGTGTTACCCTGCAAAAGAACTCTGGCGTTTGGGTTGCTGCGAAGATACCCGGCATGCGCGCCCGCGAGCGATTTATATTCATCCTTTACAACGTAACTGTCGAAGTCGAAATAAACGCTCCGTCGGGACAGAATATTATTCGGATCCGTGAGTGGATTGAGACTCGGCGCGGCTTCCGTCGTCGCTCGAGGAGCTTCCGTCGCCGGTTTGCCGCCCACGGACTTGTCTTCGACATCCGCACCAGGCTTCGTGGTCTTGCTCGCGCACGCCGTCAAAAGACAGATCAATAACACGCCTACAACTTTTTTCATTTCATTTCCTTTCAGGTTGACTAAAAAATGCGGATGCTAGTTATGCTAGTTATGCGGCTTTCGCAAGGGTCCCCATGCCGGCTCTCTTATATCTCCAGCTTGCGTTGAAAGCTGTTGTCTTGTTTTGCCATCGCTGGAAACCGCGGATAATATACCACGGCCCTTTATTTCAGTTGCATACAGTACGATCCTGCCGTTGGGAGCAAAGCTTGGAGATTCGTCAAATTGTGAATCTGTAAGCAATTGCACCTGGCGGGTAGCCAGATCCTGTATCGCGACATTGTATCTGTCGCCGCTGCGATGGATAAACGTAAAGCTTCTTCCGTCAGGGCTGTAATGGGGACTGACGTTATAACTGCCCTCGAACGTAAGGCGTTCCGCTGACCTGGATGTGCCTTCAGTTACGGGCATGCGATAGATCTGTGGGCTGCCCCCGCGGTCGGAGGTAAAAATGATATAACGGCCGTCGGGAGAAAAACTTGGCTCGGTATCGATACCGGAACTTTGGCTCAGGCGCTGCAATCCCCCACCATCAACGTTAACCAGAAAAATCTGCGACCCCCCCATCAGTGATAACACCACGGCGAGCTTGGTGCCATCGGGCGACCATGCGGGGGCGCTGTTGCTGCCCCTGTAATTGGCGACCGCCTTGCGCGCGCGCGTTGCGAGGGTTTGCACGTATACCACCGGTTTCTTGTTTTCGAACGACACATAGGCCAACCGGGTGCCGTCCGGCGACCAGGAGGGGGATATTATCGGCTCGGTATATTCAATCACAGACTGGGCGTTATAGCCGTCCGCGTCCGCCACCTGCAACGAATATTTCTTTCCCTGCTTCACCACAAATGCAATACGCGTGCTGAACACGCCGGGGTCACCGGTCAGTTTTTCGTAAATCAAATCGGCTATGCGATGCGCGGCGGCGCGCAACTGTTCCGGGGCCACGGTCTCCGCATAGCTCGCCAGTTGCACCTGCTTGGCAACGTCCAGTAACTGGACCCTGATCGAGACTTGCCCCCCCGCCAGGGTGGTTGTGCTGCCAATAACCAGGGCCCCGGCGCCCCGGTTGATCCAGTCCGGATAACTCACCTCGACCGGTTCATGCGGCCTGAGACCACCCGGCTCAACCAGCTTGAATAATCCGCTGCGTTGCAAATCTGCCGCCACCACAGGGGTGATACCCTGCCGGAGTTTTTCTTCGGCGGCAAAGGGAACGATGGCGATTGGAATTTGAGTTGCTCCGCCGCCAAAAATCTCGATGTTGAGCGTGGCTTGAGCGGTTGCACCCGCCAACCACAGGAAAAGGACAGCGGCATAGCTTAAAAATCTGCGCAGGCGAATTTGCATCGATATGACCTTCAGGGAATTCGCGGGAGGACGTAAATTATACCAGTCATTCGTGGTAATGCACCTTGACGTTCAAATTGCGGAATTTGGAGAAGAGCGCGGGATCGCGCGGCAGCGGAAGTGGTTTGGACATGAAAATGCCGCGCTCCACGGCGCTGTCGAAGGCGGGATATCCGCTTGTCCTGCGCATTTTGACGTCAAGAATATCGCCCCCGGGAAGCAACGTAACGTCGAACTCCACGGCAGGGTTTCCCGGCAAATCGGGCGGCATGACGATGTTCCGTCTGATCTTTGCCATGATTTTGGCTTTGTACTCCGCCATCTCGTCCGCCAAACGCGACTGTGCCGCCGCCAGTTGCTGAAGCTTGTCGTTTGCTTCCTGCTCCCGTTGAAGCCGCTCGACCTCCGCGGCGATTCTTGTTTTCTGCTCTTTCTCCTTCTGCTCCTTCTCCCTCTCCTTCTGCTCTTTCTCTTTAAGTTCTTTCGCCTTTTCCTTCTCCGCCTGCTCCTTTAGCTCCTTCTGCTCTTTCTTGGACTGTTGCTTCTGCTCCACCGGTTTTTTCTCCGGTTTGGGTTTTTCAATTTTTTCCTTGATAGCAATATCCGGCTTTGCCGGAGGCGGAACCTCGGGCTTCGGTGGAGGCGGGAACGGCTTGGCTTCCTGAGGCGGTGGCGGCGACGGCGGGGGCGGCGGTGCTTTTACCTCCGGCTGAACGGGCAACGGGGGGGGCGGCAGGCTGCTCCACAACTCCACCGCCATGCCTTCCGGCGGAAATGTTTTCCAATTAAGGCCGAAAATCATGAACGCAAAAAAAACGATATGTACGAGTACTGCCAGCACGCCCGCTCGCAACCG
This sequence comes from Nitrosospira sp. Is2, assembly GCF_033095785.1. Lineage (GTDB taxonomy): Bacteria > Pseudomonadota > Gammaproteobacteria > Burkholderiales > Nitrosomonadaceae > Nitrosospira. The sequence continues at coordinate 1,598,631 of NZ_CP137134.1, forward strand.
TCCCGGCTCAAGATGCGTTGAATTGCGCAATGCGATGCCTGTCACGTCGGACCGTTCATTTCGGTCTGGCCAGCAGCCCCACCTTCTTCACCTGCTGCTGTTGCAGAATATCCATTACATTTATCACTTCTTCATAACGGACACTTTTATCCCCGGCAATTACCACCGGCTGCTCGGTGTTTACAGCCTGTTTCCGTTTGATGGCCTCGACCAGTTCATCCCGGCTGATTTTTCGCTCACCCCCGGCCACGGACCGGTCATGGAGTCTCAAACTGCCGTCCGCCTTGACGATGACTTCGAGCGGCGCGACGGGTGGCGCCAGAGATTTTCCGATCTGAGGCAATTCGATCTCGCCGGGGGTGATCAACGGCGCGGTAATCATGAAAATTATCAGCAGCACGAGCATTACGTCGATGTACGGAACGACGTTTATCTCGTTCATCAGGCGGCGTCTGCTGCGGCGCTCAGTCATTGCATTTGCCCCATGGCATCATCTTCATCCGGACGCTTGCCGCTGCAATACATTAGACAATTCTTCCATGAAACTCTCAAAACGGGTCGCGAGTCGATCTATGTTACTGGCGTAGCGGTTATAGGCGATCACCGCAGGAATGGCAGAAAACAATCCCATGGCAGTCGCGATCAGTGCCTCCGCTATGCCCGGCGCCACATGAGCGATAGTGGCTTGCGCAACGTTGGACAATCCACGGAAAGAATTCATAATCCCCCATACCGTACCGAACAGGCCGACGTACGGGCTCACCGAGCCCACCGTTGCCAGAAACGAAAGATGGGACTCCAGGCTGTCCATTTCGCGCTGGTATGTGGCGCGCATAGCCCGACGCGTTCCGTCCATGACCACGCTGATATCCATGCCGGGCTGGCGCTTGTGTTTGATGAACTCGCGGAAACCCGCCTCGAAAATCCGTTCCATGCTGCCGGCGGTATGACGCGAAGCGGCCGCGCTTTGAAACAGCGCGTTGAGGTCGGGGCCTTTCCAGAAAACATTCTCGAATTCGTCGCTCTGCCGCATCGCCTCACGGATCACGAACAGCTTGCGAAAGATGAACCACCACGACAAAAATGAAGCCAGCAGCAGCAAGACCATGACCAGTTGCACCGGCAGGCTGGCGCTGCCAATGAGATGAAATAAGGACATGTCCTGCGTAACTGTTGGGCTCATGTCCGGGTTCCGAGTTTGTGGCGCAACGGCATGGGCACGCTCACGGGCCTGAGAGTTTCGGCCCCCACGCACACCGCCTGCACGGTAGCGTTGACCAGCAGCGTTGTCCCACGCAGCACATGCTGCGAAATAGTTATGCGGCTTCTGCCCAAGTCCGCCGCCTGCACGGTCACGTGCAGCAAATCATCCAGTAATGCGGGTTTGAAGTATTCAATACTGAGGGAACGAACCATGAAAATCACCTTGTGAACCTGAACCAATGAATTGATATCGAAGCCCAAGTCCCGCAACCATTCGTAGCGGGCGCGCTCCAGGAAATCGAGATATGTCGAATGATAAACCACTCCGCCTGCGTCGGTATCCTGATAATAGACACGCACGGGCAGAGCAAAATTTGGATAAGGCGCGGGATTATCCATCTATCTGAGGTATTGAACTTCTCGTGCAAAATCATCCGCACCGTGCGCGAGGGCATGCCCGAGCACGAGACTGGCCACAAAACAGATTGTCAGCGCAGGTTTCCTGTCTACCTGCTTGCATTCACTGCAATTTCCCGGGCTACTGGCTATCATTCCACAGCTCTCCACTCAACCCGTTTTTCGGCAGCGCGATGCCAAAATGCTGATAAGCCGTCTGTGTGGCCATGCGGCCACGAGGGGTACGTTTCATATATCCCTGCTGGATCAGATAGGGCTCCAGCACGTCCTCGATCGTGCCACGCTCTTCGCTGATAGCGGCGGCAAGGTTGTCCACCCCTACCGGACCGCCACCGAATTTTTCCATTACCGCCAGGAGCAGCTTTCTATCCATCACGTCCAGGCCAATGGAATCGACGTCCAGCATGAGCAATGCCGCGTCGGCCACTTGCCGGGTGATGCGACCGTCAGCCCTGACCTCAGCAAAATCACGCACGCGCCGTAGCAGTCGATTTACGATGCGGGGCGTTCCGCGCGAGCGGCGAGCGATTTCCAGGGCCCCATCCATGGACATTTCAGCACCTAACAATGCCGCCGACCGAGCCACGATCTTGGTCAGCTCCTCGACGGTATAAAACTCAAGGCGGGAAATAATCCCAAAACGGTCGCGCAAGGGATTGGTGAGCATACCCGCGCGGGTGGTAGCGCCGACCAGGGTGAACGGCGGCAGATCGAGCTTGACCGAACGCGCTGCAGGGCCCTCGCCGATCATAATATCGAGTTGGTAGTCCTCCAGCGCCGGATAAAGTATCTCCTCCACGATGGGGGAGAGGCGGTGGATTTCATCAATGAACAACACATCGTTGGGTTCGAGATTGGTCAGCAGGGCGGCGAGGTCGCCGGGACGCTCCAGCACTGGACCTGAAGTATGGCGCAGGCTAACACCCATTTCTCGCGCAATAATGTGGGCGAGGGTGGTCTTGCCTAAACCGGGCGGACCAAAGAGAAGTACGTGATCGAGCGCTTCCCGACGACGCCGCGCCGCCTCGATGAAAATCTGCAACTGCCCACGAATTTTTTCCTGACCGACGTATTCGGCTAAGAGCTTGGGACGCAGCGCTCGCTCAAGCTCCTCTTCCTTGTGAGAAACGGGCGTGGAGTTGATTAATCGATCGGTTTCAATCATTCAGTGCACATCCGATCCGCACGCCATCGATCGTCCTGATAAAACGGGAACTTGAAGTCGAGCTACCCGCTCGACACTCGGCCTGGCAATATTGCGCATGTTCCGGCCACTACTTTTCTTTAGAAAGGATTTTCAATGCCTGCCGTATGCCGTCGGTTACCGTCACGTCCGCGGGTAATTGCCTGATCGCCCAATTGGCCTCGCGGTCATTATACCCGAGAGACAACAGGGCATTAAGTACGTCGCTGCCGCTTGTCGCCACGCGCACGCCTCCCGCCGCCTCTAGTGCGCCCTCCATGCCAGAGCCGAGCTTGTCGCGCAACTCCAGCAATAAGCGTTCGGCGGTTTTTTTTCCAATGCCGGGAATTTTAATCAGCCGTCCGCTATCCTGCGCAGCTACCGCATGGTGCAGGTCGGCGACGCTCAAGCCGGACAGCAAGGCAAGGGCGGTCCTCGCCCCGACGCCCGAGATTTTCACCAGCTGGCGAAAAGCCGCCCGTTCCGCCTCAGTAGCGAAGCCAAAAAGCAGATGCACATCTTCACGCACGACAAGATGGGTATGAAGCACGATTTCGGCTCCGACGGAGGGCAGGTTATAGAATGTGCTCATCGGCACGTCGATCTCATAACCGACCCCACGCACGTCGACCAGCACCAAAGGCGGAATTTTTTCCAAAAGCAGCCCGGTTATTCTGCCGATCATACCAACCGCCCTCGCTTCATGCGATAACCCGCGGTGGATATGCCGCCCAGCCCCAGTCCACCATGGGCGTGGCATATCGCGCAGGCAAGGGCGTCGGCCGCGTCTGTGCTGGGGCTGCCGTCAAGCTGCAGCAGGCGCTTGACCATTTCCTGAACCTGCTCTTTTTTTGCATGACCCTTGCCGACCACTGCCTGCTTGACCTGCAACGCAGTATATTCGGCCACAATCAGGTTATTCAGCACCGCGGTGCAGATGGCCGCTCCGCGAGCCTGTCCCAGCATCAGCGTGGACCTTGGATTGACGTTGACGAATACTTGCTCCACCGCGACTTGATCGGGCCGGTGTTCAGCGATGACCTCATTGAGATGATCCATGATGGACTTCAGACGCAAAGGCAGTTCACCAACTACTGTCTTGATACATCCGCTGCTGACGTAGGCGAGTTTGCCACCTGTTTTGTCGATGACTCCAAAACCTGTAATTCTCAAGCCGGGATCGATCCCAAGGATACGGATTTTCGGACACCTCAGGTAGCGAACCCGCGTTCGCGGGCACGGACATCAAGTAATAAAAAGACACGCATAGATTATTAAGAAGAAATTGGACTGGAAACTATCCATCGATTACCGCAGTCGTGTAAACCTCTTGGACATCGTCGATATTTTCCAGCGCATCGAGCAGTTTTTGCATTCTCGTCGCATCATCGCCGTCCAAAGCGGTCTCATTGACCGGCTTCATTGTCACTTCAGCCAACTCCGCTTTAAACCCGGCCGCCTCCAGCGCTTGGCGGATCGGGACAAATTCATACGGCGCGGTCACGACTTCGATACTGCCGTCATCGTGCGTGACGATGTCCTCAGCGCCAGCTTCCAGCGCTATTTCCATTAGCCTGTCTTCATCGGTGCCGGGCGCAAAAAGAAGTTCTCCGCAGTGCTTGAACAGAAACGCGACGGAGCCATCCGTGCCGAGATTACCACCGTACTTGGTAAAAGCATGGCGCACATCCGCAACGGTGCGAACGCGGTTGTCGGTCATGCAATCCACCAATACCGCCGCGCCGGCGGTCCCATAACCTTCGTACCGAATTTCTTCATAATTCACGCCCTCCAATCCACCGCTGCCACGCTTGATTGCGCGCTCTACGTTGTCCTTTGGCATATTCTGCTCATACGCCTTGTCAACTGCCAGGCGTAGCCGCGGGTTACTGTTGGTATCCCCCCCTCCGAGCCTGGCGGCGACGGTAATCTCCTTGATGAGCCGTGTAAAAATCTTGCCGCGCTTGGCGTCCTGCGCGGCTTTCTTGTGTTTGATGTTAGCCCACTTGCTGTGACCCGCCATGATAATGTACCTTTTGCCCTCTTGTTGAGTAATGCAATGGTATCACCGCGTACCACGAGCATAAAGCTCAGAGCAGGGCATAGTCGCGGATATTGCAACGCTACGCAATGCCTGAAGCAGGAGAGTGGCCGTTACAGGGAGGGGGATGAAAGCCTGGCTTTGGCAGCCGTGAGGCGGCCGTTGTGAACATTGAAGGTGAGGATGAATGAAGCGAGGATTGAGTGCGCCAGCGGAGCCCTGTTCTGGCCCATTGGGAAGATGGGAAAAGCGATCTCCACCAGGTCAGAATGACGTAACACCCTGGTTACTTTATCTTCACCCGTTACTTGATACTTCGTGCCCGTACGTTGTCCGACCCCTGTTACGCTAACGAGATCGACAGACAGGAATACGCTGGGCGGTGTACCAAAGTCGGGATCGGTAACCAGGACACTGGTTATGCGAGCGCGACCGGAAAGCGCAATGGATTCCAGATCGCCATGTGCGGTCCCAGAAATGGGAATAATGAGATCGGATGTGTCGCGATTTTGCCTGGCGGATGAATCGGCCAGAATCGGGGTGCTTGCCAATCCGGTCAGGAGAGTCAAGGATACTACAGCCGATCGCAGGCAATTAATGTTCATCATTCTCTCCTCGCTCCGGCCGGGGCCTCTCAACGCGCGGGGGGCGTTTCAGGGATTTCATCGAGGACGCTGCCGCATTTTCCCTTTCGCCACTTTCGTGAGCGACCGTTTGCGTCTCCAGGTACTGGATCAGCGTCTCGACATCTCCGTCACCCAGACGCAGGTTCGGCATCCGCACCCCCCTGTACCTGATGAACAGTTCCATGGCGATAGGGTCTTTTTCCGCCAGCATCTCTTCGGGTGTCTTGATAAAACGGGCGAGCCATGCCCGGTCCCGCACGCGTGCGACGCCAAGCAGATCCGGACCTAAACCGTCGCCCTGGCCAACAGTGTGGCATGCCGAGCAACGCGTTCGGAAGAGGTAGCTCCCGGCATCCAATCCTTGGATGGGACGTGCTGCACTGTAGCTCTTCCCCGTGCCTGGCGAGTTGTTCCAGTCGCTCAGAAAAGTACTGATCTTCGTAGCAAGAAACCGCGGATCGTCCACGGCGGAAAGACGCATCCACTGGCCTGTAGACGCTTCGCCAATCATGAGGCTGGGGAGATGCCCGTCACGGTCCGCGGAATCGTTGATCGACGACAGCCCAAGCTTTTTACTGATAAGCTTGATGTCAGCCTCATTGCCGGTAAGGAATAGCCAGCCTGGACCGGCACCGAAGCTGTCCGCGTAAGCCTTGAGCACTTCGGCCGTGTCGTGCTCGGGGTCGATGCTGATTGAGTAAAAGAAGATATCCGTGCCTACACGGTCACCCAGCAACCGCTTCACCTGACCAAGTCGCGCAGTCTCAAGCGGACACCGATCTTTGCAATTGGTATAGATCAGGTTTATCACTACCGCTTTGTCCTTGAGGAGATCGTCATAGAAACGGATCACCTCGCCGTTCTGCGTAATCAGCGGAACATTGGGGAAATAATCCTCACCCCAACGGCTGCTGGCACCCGCGGTACCGGCAGCCAGAAGGACCGTTCCCGCGCCGAGCCACATTAATCGCCTAAACCTGCCAGATGATGTTTGGCTTCCCCGGAATCCACATCCGTTTCCATTCATATGACACCCGACTAGGTGGTTGCCCGGTCCACTCACCGATACGCGGTGGAAAGAATCTCAGTAGGGTCCTCGAACCTCACACCCTGCGGCGTGGGGATCGGGGTTGGCAGCGGCGTCAGGGAAGCGTTCCCGTCCCTGACCTCCCAACGTAGCAGCATGGCGTTGTCTTCGTGTGGCGAGTTATGGCAGTGCTCCATGAACATCCCGCCAAAATCCCGGAACTGGATGGTAAGCTTGACGCTTCCCCCGGGACGGAGGCGGTACACGTCCTTTCGTCCCCGTTCCCACGCCGGAACCTTGCTCGCGCTCCCATCGCGGGCGAGAATTTGCCCTTCTTCGAAATGGATATGAACCGGGTGATCCCAGCCCCCGCCGCTGTTTTTCAATGTCCAGATCTCCCTTGTTCCCAAGCGCGGCGCAGCGGAAATCCGGCCGAAGTCGGCGTTGAGCATGTCTTTACCATCTGTCCTTATTCCCCAAGGACCGAAGAATGACGAGACAGGGTCGTTAGTCGTCTGATCGGCGCCCCGTCCGAATTCGAATACCCGCTCCGCGGCAACTGGGATCTTGGACAGATCCGGATTGGGGCAGAGGACCGAGGGCACTTGGCTGACGTCGGGTTTGCTGGGATTGCGCGCGATGCGGAATTCCAGGAATTTCCCGACGCAGGGATCATGAGACGCACCGGACAGCGCCTCTTGCACCGACAGGTTCTCTTCCACCTTCTTGCCGTTCGAGTGCTCGGCCAGGTTCACCATCCAGACTTTATCGCCGACCTTGTAGCGCGAGAAATCGATAACAATGTCGTAGCGCTCTGCGGTACCCTGCTCGTCGAGGCGGGTGAGCGTCACCGGACTCGGCAACAGGTTCCCGTCGTTGGCAATCATGATCATGGGGGAGGAATCACTGAGCGCAATCTTTAAGAAACGGGAAATCCCGGCATTCAGGATGCGAAAGCGGTACTTCCGCCGCTCTACCTCGAAGTAGGGCTTGTACGCGAGGTTCACCGTCATCATGTCGCCAAGAACCCCGTCGAACTCGAAGATATCCATGGCGAGTTGCCCCTCCCGGTCCCAGGCCTTGTCTGCGATCATGAGGTTCACATCGTAGTCGAGATTTCCCCATGGCTTCGCGGTACCGCTGGGCAGCCTGAGATTCACGCCATCGTTAATGGCTTCGTTACCGCGATCCAGGCTGCTGTATAGGTTGAACATTCCGGCGTTTCCCTTGTACACGTTCTGCGCCGTGAAGCTGAACATATGGTCGTGAAACCAGTGGGTGCTCATCGTCTCGCGCCAGTCCCCCGGGTACTTCTCAATGCCACCCCCATCGGTCGGGCTCCCGCATCGCGGATCGGTGGCCTCCCGGTTAACGCTGAAGTAGCCACCATGGCAGATGGGGTAATGGTAGTCGTAGAATTGCCCCGGATAAAAAAAGGCGCCGGCAAACCCGTCGTTCTCCGCTCCATGATGCCCGTTATGCTCATGGGTTGAAAGCGTATGCCTGCCGAAACCACCATTGTGGCGGCGGTTGAGAGGCAATCTGTTATGGTGCCGAAAAATGATGGACTCATGGCAACGGCCGATCAGAAGCTTGGGCGGCAACGTTCCATTGAACGTCCAGACCTTTAGCGCCCCCTGTTGAGGAAGACTGGGATGGAAAGCGGGACGGAGCGGCGCAACTGCGTCGATACCGGAATTGAGGCTCGAAGGGACGCCCGGATTGTACCCGGTGTTGACCTTGGCACCCTCCTGGGTAACCTCCACCACCACCTTGGGCGGAAACTCGTTCCACTGCTGGTGCGCCCAGATTGGACCGGGAGGCCGACCTTCAATGGGCCCAGTACCGCCGCCCAGTTCCGCGAACACAGGCTGCTGAGTGGTATTCGCCTCAATCGTCGGATCGGGTCCCGGACGGTCCGAAAATGCCGGGAGTGGATTCATCACTCCCGTCCCCGGCATGTATGGCTTTCGAGGCAGAACGTCGAAGCGAGGCATGGGCTGCGTGAAGGCCTGAACTCCGAACATTGGGCTGGGTGGCATTCCCGTCGGGATCTCGTCCCCCGCGTAAGCACTCTTCGCGTAAGGGCTCAGGCCATGGATCGGTACAAGCAAGCCGCCAGTTGTGATAAGCCCCCATTTGATAAAGTCGCGTCGTGTGACCTGACCCTGGGAATATGCTTGAATCATCTGCGCGCGATTGCCACGCGCGTTCTCGGCCTCCCTTATACGGGCCTTGGATGCGTTCCACCGGAGATACATTTTAACGTCCTCTTCTTATTTGCCAGCAAAACCGCCCCAATAGGAGTCGAAGTGGCAGTGAAATACTCGCAATTAGGAAGGGGTTATTCTGTTCGCTGACGAACAGACTTATATTTCCTTAAGGGTTAAAGAATCCGAGGACTGCTGAGGTGGGAAGTGCGATCTATCACTATTCATGCGGGCCAGCGATAGGGCGTAGCGTCGATTGGCTGGGGCCTGCTCGAAAGGATGTTGGATAAAAGCCGGGCACTGCCGGTAGCCATGGTAACACCATAGCGGTAATGACCGCTATTGAGATAGAGGTTCGAGATAACAGGATGACGATCGATAACCGGCACATTGCCAGGTGATCCGGGACGTAAACCTGCCCAATGGGCCGCAACCATTTCCGGGGATAATTCAGGCACGAGCGCACGGGCTTTTGCGAGCAGCATTTCATGCGCCTCGGCGGTCGGGCATTTATCGAACCCGACATCCTCCAGGGTACTGCCCGCCAGCACAAATCCGTCTCGCCGGGGGATTAGATAAAATTTATCCGGTTCCTGTAATACAATCGCGTTTAACAGGCCCGGTTGGCCCTTGAAAAGCAGGATCTGGCCGCGCACCGGCCAGATGTCGAGGTTTAGGGCGTGTTCACGCAAAAGCCGACGGCTCCATGCCCCCGCGGTCACGAGGTAATTGGTCGCGGCGTATTCCTTTCCCTGACTTGTGCCGACTGATTGAATCCGGCCTTGGGCTATATTCCAGCGAGCGACCTCCGTGTGCTCGACGATGTCGCCTTTACGCAGTTCCACCGCCCTGATCAGCGCTTGTAACAAGCGGGGATTGCGCACCTGGCACACGTCAGGCAGCCAAAGTGCGGGTTCGTCGCGAGAAAGCGCAGGCGCGATTTTGTGAGAGCGAACCCTGTTCATGGAAAAACCAAACCGAGCGCACCAGACTTCCGCTGCATGGAGACGAGCCTTCTCCAGACGCGCCTCTGCTTCGCCTGATTGGCCATTCAGCACCAGCATGCCACTGGCCTGATACTCCGGATCGATCGCCGTCTCCGTCCGTAAGGCATCGATAAATGCTGGAAATAGCCGGTTGCTCAACCGCGTCAGCAGCGTGACAGGATCAGGGTAATCCCAGGGCAATAGCGGTGAAAGGATTCCGGCGCCCGCCCATGATGACTCCTGTCCACAGCGATCACGTTCCAGTAACGTTACGGTCGCCCCCTGCCGCAACAATTCATGGGCGGTGGTCAAGCCGGCAATTCCGCCGCCGATGATGAGAACGTCGCTCAAAAATTAATCCTTCGCATCATCGGCAGTTTAAATTAATTTTTATGCCGAAGCAGGACAAGCTGGCAGTCATTCTGCAGCCCAGCTCAGTCCAAAAAACTTTATATCCGAGGGGTGAGCCGGTATAATGCACGTCCCGTGGGAATCAGTGGGTCGTTAGCTCAGCCGGTAGAGCAGCGGACTTTTAATCCGTTGGTCGCCAGTTCGAATCTGGCACGGCCTACCATAATAATCAATAAGATAACCGCCTTACTAGGGAAACTTGGGTTCCCTATGGGACACCAGCGGGACATTTCGGTTCAACCGTCTGCTTTGTTCACCTTTTCTTCATTCTGCATCAAACTAGCGCAACCGTTCCGTTACGTGATGCTCCCTCGCGTCAAGGGCTTGATCAGGGATGCGTTATCTTTATATAGGGTGAGCGAAGAATGGCAACCGAATTGACTTGGCATTGAGGGAATAGACGTCGAGGTTACTCGTCCCTTACCTGAACGATAGCGGCGAGTTGCGTATCTAAGCAGTGTGGGGAGACCGTGGCGTACCGGTAACTGGAAGCAGAACAGTATAAATATGAGTCGAGGTGAGGTATGATTTGTTTATATGGTTTGAGAGTTTGATCACCATGGCGGATTTGAAATTAGATAACGTTTCGGTAATAGTCGTCTCCGAGGGCAACAATCCACGCATCATTAACCCTGATTTTTTACGGCGTACAGAAGTCATACCAAGTGATTTTGGGGTGTCGGAAACAATAGTAACTCCACCTTTATCTCTTGTTAGATACGACAACGGGTTGGCAATACAGATGGAAGAACATAAACTTTCATTTGTCGCTATTCGACCAAATGAAATTGAATGGTTGACACTATTACCTACCGTAACCAATAGGCTGCTTGAGGTCTTACCGCACGTGGGCTACAAGGCAGTTGGTCTTAATTTTAAGCTATCTTCAGAAGCTGTAAGTGTTGAAAAGGCTGAGGCTGAACTTATTGAATCGCTTCTCGCTAAAGGGGAGTGGTTTAACTTTGACCGGGGACTTACTGGTGCGGTAGTAGAATTTCATTTTCATAACAGTCAACCACAACTAAATGTTAAAGTCGCGGTAAAAGAAGAAACTAGAGATTCGGGGGAAAGTTTTAGTGAAGTATTTCTGACTGCTAATTTCCACCAAGACTTTTCTACTGATGAGGTGGAAATGCGGAGTGCATTTATCTCAGACCTTGGCCGGTACGAACGGGAACTCCAGCAGTTCGGCCGGCTTCTGCCGTTATTTTCAGGAAAAAAATTACAATGACAAACACAGCGAGCGCTGACGTCATCTTTTGGGCAGCTGGCATTTCAGATACCTCGAATTTTGCTAATAGCACTGCGGAAAAATATGTTCGGGGCATTGTTAAGCATGTGCAATCTCTAACTCAACCCCATCTCCTGTTAAAATCTAATAGCAGGGAGAACGCTTCCACTTCGGTGGAATTGTCGGATGAGTTGAGATTTGTGACTTTGGATCAAACTCCAGAAGTAGTTGATGGAGACGTCATACTTGAGCTGTTGAAGAGATTTAAACAAGACCTAAGTACAAGCTTCGTAGATGCTTTCAAGACACCCGCGCGGCTCCCGGTAGGCCTGCGAAATGAGATTTTAGAATTTGCGAATCTTCCCCGCTGTTGGGACGGGGATTCCGCCGAACCAATAAATGGAGTTTCAATCGGTAACGCACTGAACTTTTTAGAACAATACAAGGGACAGCTTAAGTTTGATGCCTTTCCAGATCCCGATGGTAGTGTCGGACTCCAAAGTGATATCGCGCCTGGCCGTGTTTTACTAAGCTTCTCTGCAGATAACACTGTCGCTTATTTAATACGGAAGCAAGGAGCCGTGCATCGCGGTCATGGAATCACGCATAATTCGCTTAATCAATTGCTGGACGCTATCCTTTAAACTGTGGTGTGCTTTTTATTATCTTACGCTAAAGAATTGTTTTCGATTTCGCCTGCCTCGGGTTATCGATGATAACGAATCGGTAGGACGTGCTCTTTTCAGTGGTAATGTTAAGAAAGATAAAGTTCTTGCGGGGGCGTTTCTACCGCCAAAATCTGACCCGAGAGCGATCTCGGTAAATCGGATTTCTCGTGCTCCTATCGAGTGGTTCAACCAGTTGGGCCAGCACAACGCATTCCGTCGCGCAGGCAGAACTAATCAGAACATAAAATATTACGGTATGGTTTCGATCCAAGCAAAAAAACTCCGCGGCATCGAAATCGATACCAAGCAAAAATTCGCTGTTGTTGGCAGCCCGACGCTTCAAAATGCCCTCCACGCCAATATTATGCTACCCCCCAGTGAAGGCAAAGATTTTGACCTTTATATTGCTGATACCCTTCTTCAACACATAGATCCCTACCAACCTCCTGAGCAATAAATGCGTGTCTACCTACAGTTGCGACCGCCCTTGCAACCGGATTAGAAATAACAGGGCGGGATCAAACAGAATAAGGGCCGAAAATAGTTTCAGAATCTCCTGGCCGAGGAAACACCCCCCGTCACTGATGTATGGCGAAAGGAGAGAGGGTTCTTAAAAATTAATCAGTAACCTGTCTGTAGAGCGATTTAGTTAGCTAGGGTAGGGTTAGGTATTGCCGGAAAAAGATCGTCGATGCCACCCCTCCGTAGCGCTAGCTGTAGAGGCATTCCTGTAGCGTAGAGTTACCCCCATCTTTGCAACCTTTCTAAGTTTTAGTTATTGGGAGCAATGAGAGCGAGTATTAGGCAGCCGTGCATCGAGCGCGTACGCGGGGATGCCTTAGTGCCATCCCCGTCTGCCGAACAACACCCCCGGCCTTCGTTAGCTGGAAACGGCAATCAGCGCTAAGGCATTGAAAATATTAATCAAGCTTACTTCATATTAATCCGTGTCCGCACGGAGTAATAGCGCACGCGCTGGCGCGTTACCCTACCTGAGGTATTGCCAAACAGATATCGCGCGTCACAGCCTCTCCTGCACCTCAATTAGAGGCATTAGCAGTGCTCGTACTCGACCGCTTAGATCAGACACTTTCATACCCCTCCTATAAGCCCTTCTTGGGCGATTATTTACCCTTTACCCTACCAACCCCCTCACCTAATCCCTAATCGTCGATGGTTGCCACTCTACCGCCAGAGTTAGGGGCATTCCCCGTAGCATCAACCGTCTGATCAGTACTAGATTCTGCTACCGACTTCCATTTCAAAATTTTTTTCGCGCAAAATTGGAGTGAGCCATGATGGGAGGGAGCCTCAACATAGGGGGAGGGGGTCTTTCGTAGACTGGGTGTACCCCCACACCCCACCCCCCCTCTCGTCCATATCGTTATAACTGACTGTCCTTATTGGAATCTATACGCTCACGGCCTTCCGACTATCGATTACCCCTTAAGGAAAGCAATGACAAGATGAACTAAGTACTTAATACTATTCTTTCTTTGTTACTTTCTTTCTTGCTTAACCCTTAGTGACGGTACTGCTCCTAAGAGATAGCCGCGATAGCGGATGAGTTGATGGACATAGAAACGTGAGGTAGTGAACGTAGAGACCCAAGGCAGTGAATCTGACAACGTTAAGGCGGTGAAGGAAGTTCACACTAGTACTTCAAAGAGTACATCAATGAGTACTTCATTACGCGATAGTAAACGTGAAGGAAGTAAGGATTGAACGACGTTCAATATAAATTGACCTTTCCACGTATCCTCACAGTACCGAAAACGGACTCGTCCCCTAATGAAACAGTTCCGTTTTTACCTGAAACAGTTCCGTTTTCACGTGGTAACAGTACCCAAAACGGTACACGGAATCTGTTATTGAATCAGAAAGAATCTATTAATACTAAAAGGAAAGTACAAGACACAGAAAACAGATAAGAAAGCATAAGTTCGACAGACGCGACAATGGAGTCGCGTTAAAGGGAAGAGCTTTTCTTGACCTCTAAAGGTACATTTCCTACCAAAATGAAGAGTAATTGTCCCATCAATGTCCCATATTGCCTTTACTCTCGCGTAAATATCTGTAGATAAATGAAATAAAGAGAGAGAACGCGGGATTGCTAATCCGTTGTTGCACTAATCTGTCTCCTCATGTAAGCTCTAACTCATCAAATAGACAAGGGGAGCAGACATGGCAAGCATAGAGAGACGGGTTTCCAGCGAGGGGAAAGTTTCTTACCGGGCTAAGGTGCGGAGGAAAGGTTTTCCTGAGTTATCCGAAACGTTCGAACGCAAGACGGACGCAAACAAGTGGGTGCAAGATACCGAATCAGCAATCAGGAATAACCGTCACTTCAAGACTTCAGAAGCAAAGCGCCATACCCTGGCTGAGTTAATAGACCGTTATATCGGGGATGTTTTACCTAACAAGCCAAAGAATGCACGGGATCAGGTTCGCCAACTTAACTGGTGGAAAAGTGAGATTGGACATCAGGTTTTAGCAGACATTACCCCCGCATTGATTGCTCAACAACGAGACAAGCTAGCTGGAGGGATTACGGTACGTGGCAAGCCTCGTTCCCCATCTACAGTTAACCGTTATCTTGCGGCCCTATCTGTTGCTTTCACGATGGCGGTGAAGGAATGGGGATGGATGGAAGATAGCCCGATGCGGAAGGTGACGAAGCCCAAAGAAGGAAAAGCTCGAATTCGTTTTCTATCCGATGATGAGCGCCTTCGCCTGCTAAAGACATGTAAAGAATCTTCTAACCCTTATCTCTATTCCGTTGTCGTGTTAGCGTTATCTACAGGCATGAGACAAGGCGAGATTATGGGCCTAACCTGGGAAGTGGTTGACTTGCACAAGGGCAACGCGATACTCCAGGACACAAAGAATGGGGAACGGCGTTATGTCCCGATTACAGGCCATGCCTTAGACCTAGTGAAAGAGTTGAGCAAAGTGCGCCGGATAGACAGCAAACTACTTTTCCCCTCAAGAGAAAAGGCGAAGCCTATGGACTTGCGTTCCCCGTGGGAGACTGCCATGAAGAAAGCAGGGTTGAAGGATTTCCACTTCCATGATTTGCGCCATACAGCTGCTTCTTTCTTTGTAATGAACGGAGCAAGTCTAGCCGAGATTGCGGAGATACTAGGACACAAGACCTTGCAGATGGTTAAGAGATACGCGCACCTTTCTTCAGACCATACGGCTAGGGTCGTTGCGAGCATGAACAATAAAATGTTCGGATAAAAGTCCTTCAAAATCCCCACGATCTTGCTGAATTATCATTTTTTCTGTAAATATCTGAAAAAAAATAAAAGTATATTTTGAGCCTGCTGTAAAATAAACCTACGAAAACCGCAACCTGCGTGTTAAGCTTTCTTATGGAGTGTTGAAAAATATTCCAAGGCTCATCTCGGTATTTTACGGAGAGAGTTTTTTTGTCTATTATCTATCGGAGGCGTATAAATGCTCGATCGTAGCACCACTGTAGCAGTGCAAAGTTCCACAGTCAACACCTTTCTAAACAATCCCCCTAAAACGCTATTAACCGTTAAGCAGTTCTCGCACAGAAATCCATCATTTTCTGAAGGATCGTTAAGAGCACTCATATTCAATTCAAAGCCACGGCACTCTACAGTTGGGGAAATACCAGGGAACGGCTTATCTCAGGCTATAGTGCGCATAGGTCGTAAGCTACTAATAGATGAGGCAAAGTTTTATCAATGGTTGGAGAGCCAAGACTAATGAAATCCATGGATTGCCCCAAATGGTTTAGCTGTTCAGCAGAATGTTGCCCACTTCCTCAGGACGATAAATACCCATCAATGGGAAAGAACATGATCTATACGGAGAAAGGAAAGAGAGGTTGCTATTATATTTATGAATACTTTAAAGAAAATGCGGAGGAGAATTTTAAAAAGACTGGCGTCGGGTGGCTATATGAGTTTTTACAAGCTAGGTCCCCCGCATTTACCAAAGACCTTGAGCGATCAGCTAAAACAAAATCCAGGATGGCTAGATTTCTCCCAAAGCCGTTACCCTCGGAGTAGTTGAGCGCATTCCATTTAGGACGCGCAGAAGGGGGGTTACTGCTGGACACATGTATCGCAGGACATGAAAGGTATCACCAACCCCCACTAGTGCCGATGGTACCCCCCTGTAGCGTGCTTCTAGAGGCATTCTTGCAAGGGGATTAAGACATAATCTGCCATTAGCTACCATCACGAAGAAATAAGGAGCATTTAATTAACAATGGAAGGAGTAGGAGTGATTCAAAAAATAGCCAAGGGTGGAACATGGGTAGACCTTCTTGAAGATTATTAAGGTATGGCAAAAGGCAATAGGTATAAAGACGCGCGTGACAAGCGCGAGGGAGGGGGATATGTAGCCTTCCCCCACGAGGTACTAAACAGCGTGGCGTTTATCGGGCTTACCTCGCATGCGAGAATGCTTTTGTTTGATCTAGCCGCCCAGTACAAGGGCAACAATAACGGGGACTTGTGCGCGGCATGGACGTTAATGAAAGTGCGGGGCTGGAAGTCCGAGGAGACTCTTCACAATGCTAAGCGCCAGTTGCTGGAATGTGGTTTGATAGCTGAAACGCGCAAGGGCGCAAGACCGAACAAAGCCGCGTTATACGGCTTAACTTGGTTCGCAATGGATGAGTGTAAAGGCAAGCTCGACATTTCCCCGAAGGCATTCCCCAGAGGCCGGTACAAGCTGTTGGAGCCACTGCCTCCAATGAAGGTTAAAAACACATCGCTTGCTACGGTAGGCGTAGTAGGGGGAGCAGGATAGCTACGGTAGGCGTAGTAAGGAATTTCATGAAAGCTGTTCGCTACTACGGTAGGCGTAGCTATGAGGGCTATTTTTACCCTCTCTCTACTACGGTAGCCGTATTGCTTCTTAGACATACCAATCTACCTAGGCTTACCTACCCCATCTTTAATCAGAAAGCGTACTTGAAAGGAATGCACGAGGAGTTTAAAAGACAGAAGAAAGTTTTCTGTAGCGAGCCTAGTTAATTTCCTGCGATCAATTTTTGAGACAGGGAATCGGGGTAGGCACGATGCTATGAAGGTAAACGTGCCACCTTTTCCCGTCGATCGCACGTAGTGCTACGCTCTCCTGGTGGCACTCGCCCGATTCAAATTTTGTACGAAATGTAACAATTCTATAAATGCCTACAGGATACCCGGGGGGAGATTGGTATTCTTGCACTCCGATGTCATCACGTTCAAGTACTTTTCCTAGAACGTCTCTCCCAGAAGCATAAACATCCCGGTATGCTTGACGATCGCGTGCAACGCCAAGTTTGGCTTCCTCATCAAGTAACCCCCAAGCCTCGTCTATTTTTTTTGCATCGACTTTTGATAGATACGCCTCTATGGCTGCTGTTGGAGAGACCGCAGGTGGAACAATTTTATCAATAGTTTCGATTATTTGAGGTTTCATCAAAAAAACCATGGTAAATAACGCCAAGGCTCCTCCGGCCTTCACATAGGGAAGGTCGACATTTAGTATTCCCGGAATTACGGCACCTACTCCCCCCGCCGATAAAGCAAGGACGGTAATAAACGTCCACAGCTGAAATGCCGAAGGGTCCTTTATCCAGACAGCGAAAATCAGAATCGCAGTAATAAATACGACCCCGAAGACAAAACTCAGTAAAACGTTTATGTCCAGAGTTCCGCTAATTCTTGATGCTTTAGGCATACCGTACTAACATGATAGTCGTAGAAGAAAGAGTAAATTATATGATAAGTTTTATTTAAAAGGATCTTGTCATGTGGAAATACCTCCCTCTGTTAAGCTTGTCGTTGCTATTGCTCGAACCGAGCGCTGCGCAGACAATTCCCAATGCACAGGCATGCACTGCGGAACATGCAGTGACAGGCCAACTTGTTCCGGTGCGTCAGAGAACCGGATTTTCATCGTATTGGGCTCACGCCCAATGGGATCAGGACGGCTGGCCTTCAATAACCTATGGATCAACCTATTTCGCGTTGCCGCCACTAATGCAAGTGTTTACATCGGCGCACGAATGCGGTCATCTTGTGGAGCAAACCACTAATGAGTTTGAAGCAAACTGTTTTGCCCTGGCAAACCTTGACCTCACTATTCAAGAATTTAATTTCATCGCTAATTACCATCATTCGATAGGTCCCCTGCCTTTACATTACGGTGGGAGCGGAACTGCATTCTGGAAGAGAACGGTTCAAATGTGCCCCTAGTGGCAGAATCGGATTGTGGTTCATTGAACACTAAGTAGTTACGTTATTTCTCGCGCATCTGCGCGAGGCGCAATTCCCTCGCTGTAGTCCCCTACCTACTGTCGCTTATGGCAAAGACGCAAGCACAACGGTGCGGTCGCATACGTGCGCGAGAGGAAACTCAACCCTCCGCGTGTACGCGATGTCAAGACGTGCTCCTGCGCGCTGTATGCGCGAGGTTTAGCTTTTTGCTGCCTCTCGTGTTTAGCTAGAAGCGGTTAGACGGGGGAGAAATTCACTCTGCTACCGCTACAACTCGTATCCAAAGCGCCGCGCTCTCAACATTCTCCCATTTTCCTTCACTAACATCCCTAACGGTCAGTTTCGTGTTCGCTGGTAGCGTAATCCCCGTCTCGTCATCTTTGTCCATTATGGATTTGCTGATCGGTGATTTAAGTTTTTTTTCAGCGCCCGTCTTGCGAAAGTCAACCAAATAAACTTTTCGCGAAACATCAAGTGTTACTGTATTACCTATTTCCACAAATTTATCGGGGATGCCCCTGAATTGGCTTCGAACGGATATATACGGACCTTCGATAAAAAGCTTACTGTTTACATTAAAATACCCTACAAATATCCAACCAGTGTCTCCAATTGACGCCAGCAATTCCCTCGCAGAAGCAGCAGCTGGTTTCTGCTTAGGTTTTTCATTTGGCCTAGGGGGTGGGGGTGGGCCAGGATTAACAAAGGAAAAAGATTCTTTTTGGAACTCTGCCCAAAGCTTTTGCCTATCATTCTCGGATATATACGTATTGTCTTTAAGCATTGAGCAATACGTGGAACCCATCATTTGTAGGACCAGAAGGCGGTCCGCATTGGGATAACGTTCAAATAAGTTTTTCGCAACCACCTCTGTTTTCGACGTTACCTCCCCCGCTTTGAGTCGCCCCAAAGTCCCGACGCTCGCTTTTACGTCAG
Organism: Nitrosospira sp. Is2; assembly: GCF_033095785.1. Lineage (GTDB taxonomy): Bacteria > Pseudomonadota > Gammaproteobacteria > Burkholderiales > Nitrosomonadaceae > Nitrosospira. The sequence goes on from NZ_CP137134.1 coordinate 1,617,821, forward strand.
AAGCAACATCTTTGTTTACTTTTGTTATCGCATCAGGCATCGGTGGACAGACGATAGCCCCGATACCAACGCTTGGAAACGTAGTCATAAATGCAAAAAGCAAAACTAATAGGGGTTTAGCGGACATCTTGTTTGAGCATGAGTTTGCCGATCCTTATTATACAACCTAGACTTTAAGTAACTCTACCTGAGCTTTCCTACGTCTCAACTGATGTAACCCGCCCCTACAACTGAGGACGTAAAGTTACTGCCTTCCTATTTCCCGGAGCGGTTCATTTTTCACTATATCCCCACGGATGTACGATAAATACATAAAATATCGTTTAAAGAACTACAGATAACGCCTTAGGACGGGACACTGGTGGGACACTTACTGATAAAACACGGCAATAAATGGTGACAAGCGGCAGCAACGAATTTCGGTTAAGCTATTGATTAGGCTGTTGAGTTGTGTTGTCTATTGCTACCTTCTATTGATTGCAAGGGACTTTTAATCCGTTGGTCGCCAGTTCGAATCTGGCACGGCCTACCATAATTTCAACTAGTTAGGTTCATCACCAGCTGTTTTTGTTATTCATTGCTGCCCTATTGCGAACTTATAGCCGAGCTAGACGAGATTAATCAACGGTTAAGTCAACAGTAGACCACTAGAGGCGCGAAAAGCAATAGTCATTTGTCGGTTTCGCATCCCCCGCCTCTTCCTTCAGATCGTTCGCTTTAAATCTCTCCTTCGACCGGCTCGCGTTCCAGACTTTCCTGCAAAAAGACGAGGTAATCAAACTGCCTCAAGGTATCGCAAGAACAGGCTGAAGAAGGACTGTTGTACATTCAGTGCGGAGAAGCTTGTATATATCCTCACGCGCGTCACTCCGCCCCCCCCGCAATACGCCTGGGTGCATGATCGCTGGCTCCAGGTGGTGACTGCCGAACACTAGGAAAGTATATACAAGGAATGTTTGCTACCCTACCCAACTACGTCATGCTGGATCTGGAGACCACCGGCGCGACTCCGCTATATGATCGCATTACCGAGATCGCCCTGATCCGGTTTGAATACGGCGTGGAAACTGAGCGCTGGCAGACGCTGGTCAACCCCGGCATCAGTATCCCGCCCTTCATAACCCACTTGACCGGCATTACCGACGAAATGGTAAAGGACGCACCAACCTTCGAGGAGGTTGCACCTACCTTATATGGCTATATCGAAGGAGCAGTACTGGCAGCGCATAACGTGCGGTTCGACCATGGCTTCCTGAAGAGCGAATTCAACCGCATGGGTGCGGTGCTGCGACAAAAGGTCATGTGTACGGTGAAGCTGTCGCGCAAGCTCTATCCCGAGCATAGAGGGCATGGGCTAGATGCAATCATGTGGCGGCATGGGCTCAGGACTGATGCGCGCCACCGGGCAATGGGCGATGTCGAGGTCGTGGTGGCTTATCTTGACTTGGCCAGGCGCGAACTAGGAGAAGCCCGTGTGCTTGAGGCTGTGGCATCCCTAGTCAAGGGACCAAGTCTACCCGCTGGCCTCGATCCCGCGTTCCTGGATGAGATACCTGATAGTCCCGGCGTCTATCTCTTCCATGGGGAAAACGATTTGCCGCTCTATATTGGCAAGAGTGTCACCCTGCGCTCACGAGTGATGTCCCATTTCGGCGGAGATCATGCTTCGAGCCGCGCAATGCGCATCGGACAACAGGTTCGCCGCGTTGGATGGATGGAGACTGCAGGAGAGTTGGGCGCACTGCTGCTTGAATCGAGGTTGATCAAGGAGCGCCAACCCGTGCACAACCGACTGCTGCGCGCATCCTCCAGTCTGTTCTCTCTTAGTCTGGCATGCGGTCTCAACCATATATCGCTCGTAAATATTGTAGACAAGGATGAGATCCACCCCGAAGTCTTCGAATATCTCTACGGCTTCTTTCGTTCAAGAAAGGCGGCCACTGAAATGCTGCGCGGCCTGGCAAAAGAACATGGACTGTGCCCGCGCACGATTGGCATAGAAAGCGGCAAAGGTGCGTGCTTTGCTCACCAGATCAAATGCTGTGATGGCGTATGTGCAGGTAAAGAAAACCCTCAGCTGCACTACCTGCGCCTGAAACAGGCGTTAACTCCTCTCCAGCTGAAGACCTGGCCGTATCCGGGCAGGATTGGAATTCGTGAACACGATGAGGAGTCAGGGCGCACACAGGTTCACGTTTTTGACAGCTGGTGCCATATTGCAACAGTGGAAGACGAAAGGGCGCTTGAAGAGGTGCGGGAGACGCGCTCATCGTTGAGTTTCGATCTGGACACCTACAAGCTGTTGCTGAAACACCTGAAAAAAAACGTTTCCGTTATTCCTCTATAGGAATAGAACTCGAGACCCAAGCGAAGGACCGAGAGTACCTGTTCGATTTCGAGGACACTATTGTGCCGTAACGTACCGCTAGCAGAACGCTCCAGACAGCGCGTTATTTCTAATGATGCCGACTTTACGCGTATGCAAGGGGCCCCTCTATTAAGCGATACTCGGGATTCTCTGCCTTGTAATGATCACGGGTTTCTGGATGAATACGGAAGCAGAGTCAGCGAATAGGCTCTGCTTCCGTAGCCGGCATGGCGGCATCAGGTCTGTTCTCCCGACATCGAAGCTCCCTTTTGACAATTCAGCCACCAACATCTACATTGAAACAACGAAACCTTTAAGTTTCAGCTCTTGCCGGAGAAGCGCCGTGCAAAAAACTCATTGCCCTAAAGTCCGCAGAGTCAGGAGCTTCGTCACAGCATTCCTGAGCATGAGCCTTGGCCTTGTAGCGCCTGTTTTCGCTACCGAGGTCCCCATCATCGTAAACCCGGATGGTAAGCTGACCTACATTGGTGCTCCGGTCGGCGATGGCAGCTGGGACAACTGGGCCGTAGGCATCAACGATAAGGGGCAGGTGGTCGGATATCCTAACATCGGAGACGCTTATGCGGATTCCTACATCACCGGTCCAGCCGGAGTGGGAAATAGTTATCTCGGTACATTGGGGGGGAACTACAATTTCGCCGGCGGAGTGAACAATGCCGGACAGGTGATAGGAGCGTCAACCTTAACCCTATCCGGAACTGGAAGCGATCCATACCACGCCTATATCACTGGTCCCAACGGTGTGGGAATGAAGGATCTGGGCACCCTCGGCGGCGATAGCAGTTCCGCCAGCGCCATAAACGATGCCGGTCGGGTGGCAGGATCTTCTACCTTGGCAGACGGTTCTGCGCATGCTTTCATCACCGGCCCCAATGGAGTGGGGATGACCGATCTGGGTACGGTTAGTCAGGGTTTCATAACTGACATTAACGCAGCCGGACAGGTGGTAGGATATTCAGACACCGGAAACGGTCTTTCACGCGCCTTCATTTCCGGCCCCAATGGCCTGGACAGGACCGATCTCGGTACACTGGGGGGGAATAACACTGTCGCTACTGCCGTCAACGACGCTGGCCAGGTAGCAGGATACTCCAGCCTGACGGACGGTTCTACGCATGCGTTCCTCACCGGTCCCAATGGCGTTGGCATGACCGATCTCGGCGCACTGGGGGGAAATAGCACTTTCGCCAGTGCCATTAACGACGCCGGCCAGGTGGTAGGGCATTCTGGCCTGGATTATGGTTCTTCTCACGCCTTTATCACCGGCCCCAATGGCGTCGGGATGACCGATCTCCAGCCTTTACTGGCTCCGCATGGGGTATTTTCGAGCCATGCTGTCGGAATTAATAATCTGGGCCAAGTGATCGTCAACACGAGCTTAGTCCCCGAGCCCTCCTCCTATGTCCTGATGCTGGCCGGTCTGGGCCTTCTGATAGGCTATATGTCGCGTTGTCGCCCCATTGCTTAGCCGGACACACCCCTCCGGAGGTCACGAGCGGAATGCCTTTGTCAGCTTTTTTAGCGCATGACGTTCTCTCCCGGGCAGAATCAAAGACCCACGCTAAGCACTCCGATAGAAAAGAAGATCATCTCTGAGCCCTTACCTGACTTTACTATTCCCGCGCGGTAACGTTCGTATCGCCGCACGACGAGTATTTCCTTGCGCGTGTTTGGTGCGACAACGTACGGAACAACTCTAGAGCTAGCGTACCATTTCAAAACAGCAATTTTGCTGGATTGAAAAACGGGACGGCCATGAAAAATACCTTCGCTTTAAAAAATATTACTCGATCTATCATGATTGCCAGCGTGATGTTTGGGGTAACAGGCGTTGTTCACGCCCAAAGCAGCGCCGCAAAAAAGCCAAACAGTTCTACCTCCAACCCGGGTTCGCACGCGTACGGAAAAGACCAATCAAAGGACTATGCAAAGTCACAGGGGTCAGGCTTCCACGCGTACGGAAAAGACCAATCAAAGGACTATGCAAAGTCACAGGGGTCAGGCTTCCACACGTACGGAAAAGACCAATCAAAGGATTATGCAAAGTCACAAGAGTCAGCCGGCTCCACCGGTCAGGCTACCGGGATGGGATCGAGCTCCTCGCAGGGCTCCAGCACCTCTGGAACATCTGCAGGATCAGGAGGGTATTAGCCACGGCCTGCTTCTTTAAGATCAGTCACGCAAAGGCAGGCAGACAATAATCCGGTGTTTCCGGGGACTCGTTTAAGGAAACGCCGGGTTAACCTGTTCATTGTTGACACGCGACCTTCCTGCCCAGCATTGCGATGTGCAGAGCCAAGCTCAAGAGGCTGTGCTATGGCTATTTCTAGAAGAACGCAGAGGAAGTGGCCAGATAACCAAGATGCTAGCGCCCGATCAGTCATCAACTTGACGAGAGTTTGTTACGATCCTGTTGCGAACCTGCCCATCTCTTCCCCGTGTGAAGTTAAAAATCAATCCGCGCGCTGATTGCGTCGTACACCTTTGAGCTGAAAGCGGCAGCCTGGTGAATGATTTCCTCCTCTGCCTGATCTTGAACCCTTCCTGTTTTATACAGTTTTTCTCCGATTCTGAACCCGTTCTCCCACGCGGCGTTACATATCGGATTACCAAAAATATGTTTCTTCTGTGCGATATGGGCCGCTAATCCGCTCAAAAACTTATCGTGAGTGCCGGAAAAATAGCCCCCTACGGTACACAGCCGATAATCCTGCTCGCTCGCGAAGCTCACACTCGAAAAGCCTATGAAAAACATGATAACAATCCCCCGCATTCTCATGATCTTTTCCCCCAATTAAGTGCAGCATTAATGTTAAGTGATTACATGCCTGGCGTGAGACTCTGCCACCTCGGACTGTGGCATCTCCGCTCCGTCAGGTTCCGAAGTTTATTGCCTCGTAGTAGGGGGAACCCAGCCTAATTACGCAATCCGTTGGGATAGGGTAGCCGGAAATGCCCATAGTTTCGAATCCTGCGCCTGAATCTTCCTAAGACAAGAATCCATCGATGTAATGCCCCCGCGAATGCCAATTTTAACGAGGCAGGCTCCTGCCCGCCCTCGTCCGGCGGACCTTTATTTGCGCCCGGTCCGGACGAAGCGCTGGTGACATTTTTCTTGCCTATTCCCTGCCACCGATTTAACAGGTTTTTACATCGCTGTTTGTCGAAAGGCTCCCATTTTTCCGGGATAAGATGGAACCCGAGTTGATTGAGCCGCTGTAGGACATCTGGACATGGTTCGCGCGACAAAGGGATTTGGTGGTCGCGAACGTGGCGTCGTACGTGCCAAGGAGGGGTCCATTGGACCAAGAAAAAAGTGCAAGAAATGATATTGAACGTTTCGAGCAACCTGGGGGTAGGAACACTAGCCGCGCAAAATCACAATCCGCTCAACCAGCCTGCGCATGAATATCACCTTTCGCTCGACAGGTACCAATGTTCGGTCGAGTCTGTCGTCACCCCTCCAATCCATCAATACTCACTGCGGGATACAGTTTGAGATTTCTTGCTGCCTGTAACCGCCTACTACCTCGCCGGCTGCTTTTCGCGGAAAGAACAGGATGAATACCCATTAACCAATTGCGTTCCATTGCAACCGGTCCCGACAGTTGGGATCGCGGATGGAACGAATGCCTTCGCTAAAAAGCCTTCGAATTCCGACACCACGCTGACCGCTTTAATACCATTGCGCCCTCTGGCCCTGATCCATTCAGCAGAATTCGATATGACGATCCGCAAACTCAGCCACATCTTTTATCTTGTAACAGGGCTGCTCATTCTTCTGCTTACGCTGTTTGTCTCTCTACGCTTTTTTGAGCAGGGCAAGCTTACACAGGCGCAGGATACCCGTTACGCCGCCTCCCTGATTGCAGATGAACTGCGGCAATCCTCCGACGACCTTACACGTTTGGCACGAAGCTTTACGACTACCAAGGACCCCAAGTTCGAGCAAATGTATTGGCAGACGCTCGCCATTCGAAATGGAGAAATGGCGCCTCCGCGTCACTACGAACGAGGTTACTGGAACCTCATCATCGGGGACCCCGATTTTAAGCCACAGTATGAGACCACGAAAATCTCTTTGCGTGCTCGATGGGAGAAACTCGGACTTACACGCGCAGAGGACGCTAAATTGGAAGAAGCAGAAAATAATTCAAACTCGTTGGCGCAGACGGAGACCACCGCGCTAAACGCGGTAAAAGGTCTTTTCCGGGACGACGCCGGCCGGTTTGTCGTCAAAGGCAAGCCTGACCACGAACTGGCTCGTGATATTTTGAACGATGAGGCATATCACGCTGCTAAAGCCAAAATTTTTCGGTTAGTCAATGAATTCCATGAGCTGAACGACCAGCGTACCCGCAACATTGTCGATGTTGCCGCACAACGTACAAGGTTTTACGTTTCTTGTGTCTTCATCACCCTCGCAGGTCTTCTCATATGGCTTATTCTTTCTTATTTTA